>NZ_JBHVYO010000047.1:0-58939 GCF_042880655.1 Streptomyces sp. NPDC058295 | reverse complement strand
GGCCCGAGGGCCCGCCCCTCTCACCGCCTGCTGCCTGGTCAGGCCTCGGCGCAGGCGGCGGCTGTCCCGAGGAAGGTCGTCAGACGAAGGCAGGGCGTGCGCAAGGCAGGTTTCCTCTCTGAGGAGGCGGAGTCCTGGTACGCCGAGGCGGACGTCCTGTTGCAGCGCGGGGGCACACCATGCCCAGGGCCTGCGCACGCTGGGACTGACCACCATCCGGCTCGCCCAGGACCGTACGGCCGAGATCGAACCGGTGATGCGCGCCGTGTACGAATCCGTCGGTGCCCCGGTCGGGGTGGCACTCGCGCTCGTCCTGGCCCGCCTCGACAGGCTCGACGAGGCGCAGGCCGTGAGCTTCCCGCGGAACCCGTCACCGACCACCTCTACGGCATGGAACTCGACTTCCGCTCCCAGCTCGCCGTCCTCCAGCACGACCAGGAGACCGCGGCCGCGCTGGTCGAGCACCTGTTGCCCCTCCGGCACCAGCTGGCCGGGGCGGCCGGCGCGGTCTACGCGACCCGTCCCCTCGCCCACGCCCTCGCCGACCTGTACCGGCTTCTCGACGAGCAAGGATCCGCGGCCGCGAACTACGTACTGGCCGAACGCACGGCCCTCGCGTGGGGCTCACCCCATCTCGCCGGGAGTGCCCGCCGAGCCGCCGCGGAGCTGTCCGCGGCACACGCACGGCGGCGGACCCTCGCGACATAGGTCGCCCCGACCGTGCCGCACCTGCCGCACCTGCCGCAGCGCGAACGGGCCTTGATCGGAATCGGCGATGCATCCGGATCCAGCGCGGGTCTCAACGTCCTGTTCGCCCACGCCGACCGCATCGAAATCATCGCCAGCCCGCTGCTCGAACGGGTCCTGTCGGTGTGCGGCCTCACCCGTCTCGTCACGGTCCGGTACCCGCGGCCGGACGGCCCCGCCGGCGCGTGAGCGCGGCGGCGGGGCGTGAGGGCGGCCGACGTGAGCGGCACCGGGCTTCGGCTCAGCCGATGCCCGCCAGCCGCAGCAGCAACGGCTTGACCTCCGTGGCGGCGAGAGAGCCGGCCACCTCACCGGGGCGTGAACACAGCAGGACGGGCCCCTCCTCGGCACGCTGCGGCAGCCGGCCGTGACTGCCGCGCACCGGGGAGGGATCCAGCGGGACCACCGCCAGCCGGTACCGCAGGCCGAGCTTCTTGCGGGCCAGGGCGGTCGCCGCCTTGACCTTCACATAGGGGTCGTGCGGATCCATGAACAGCTCGGCCGGGTCGTAGCCGGGTTTGCGGTGGATCTCCACCAGCTGCGCGAAGTCGGGCGCGCGGGCGTCGTCGAGCCAGTAGTAGTACGTGAACCAGGCGTCCGGCTCCGCCACGGCGACGAGTTCACCGGAGCGCGGATGGTCGAGACCGTGCTTCTTCTTGCCCTCGTCGCCGAGGAGTTCACCGACCCCCGGCAGTTCCTCCAGCACCTCCCGCACACGGGGCAGGTCCTCGGGACGGCGCACATAGACATGGGCGAGCTGGTGATCGGCGACCGCGAAGGCACGGGACGTCATCGGGTCGAGGTACTCCATGCCGTCCTGGGTGTGCACCTCGAGCAGACCCGCGCGGCGCAGGGCACGGTTGATGTCGACGGGCCTGCTCACCTCGCTGATCCCGTACTCGGACAGCACGACGACCGTACGGCCCTCCGCCGCCGCCTCCTCCAGCAGCGGTGCCAGTTCGGTGTCGAGGTCGGTGGCGGCCTTCAGCGAGCGCGGGTCGCGGGGGCCGAAGCGCTGCAGGTCGTAGTCCAGGTGAGGCACGTAGCACAGGGTCAGGTCGGGACGCCGGGTGCGGTTGAGGTGCCGGGCCGCGCCGATGATCCAGGCGCTGGACGGCAGGCCTGCGCCGGGTCCCCAGAAGTGGAAGAGGGGGAAGGTGCCGAGTTTCTCGGTGAGTTCGTCGTGCAGGGCCGGGGGCCGGGTGTAGCAGTCGGGTTCCTTGCGGCCGTCGGCGTAGTAGATCGGACGGGGGGTGACGGTGTAGTCGGTGTCGGCGCCCATCGCGTACCACCAGCAGATGTTGGCGACCGTGTAACCGGGATACGCCCGCCGGGCGGCGTCCCACAGCTTGTCACCGGCCACCAGACCGTTGTGCTGACGCCACAGCAGGACATCGCCCAGCTCACGGAAGTACCAGCCGTTGCCGACGATCCCGTGCTCCGCGGGAAGCGTCCCGGTGAGGAAGGTGGACTGCGCGGCACAGGTGACAGCCGGCAGCACCGTGCCCAGCTCGGCCTGCGAACCGCGGCCGGCCAGCGCCTTGAGATGGGGCATGTGGTCCAGGAGCGCGGGGGTCAGGCCCACCACATCCAGGACGAGCAGGGGGGTGGGGCTGGTGGTCACTGCTGCTCCTTGAGTCCGAGGTCGGCCAGCAGGTCGGCCGCGAGGCGGAGTTCGGCGGCGATGCCGTCGGCGAGGGCGGCGTCGGTGGTGGGGCGGGAGCGGGCGGGCAGGGCCTGCCAGGTGTAGGTCTCGACCTCCAGGTGGCGGGTGCGCGGGTGCGGGCCGCCGAGCAGGACGCTCAGGGTGTCGCGCAGCACGTCCAGGGTGGAGGTCAGCGGTGGGGCGGGGGGTGCGTGCAGCGGGACGTGGAAGTGGGCGCGCCAGGGCACGGTGTCCGGCAGCGCGCCCTCGGTCAGCGCCTGGCCCAGATCGTCGGTGCCGTGCAGGGTCCCGAAGACGCGGGCCCGGGTCTGGTGCAGGAAGCGCGGTTCGTCGAAGGCCGCGAGCGCCGCGCGTACGGCCGGGTCGCCGGGGTCGTCGGCGTGCAGGGCCGCGGACAGCTGGGTCTTGAACACCGTGATGCCGGCCCGGTCCAGGGCGGCCAGCGCGCCGACGGGCTCCTCGAAGCCGGTGGCGAGGTGACAGGTGTCCAGGCACAGGCCGATGCGGTGGGCGGGCAGCGCAGCGAGCGGGGCGAGCGCGTCGGCGGTCGACTCCACCACGCAGCCCGGTTCCGGTTCCAGGGCGATACGGATCTGGCGTCCGGTGGCTTCGTACAGGTCGTCCAGGCGGCCGGCGAGTTCGTTCAGCGCGCTGTGGGCGCGGTGCGCGGCGCTTTCGTCGTAGGCGGTGCGCCAGGCCAGCGGGAGGGTGGAGATGGTGCCCTCGGTGATGTCGTCGGGCAGCAGGGCGGCCAGCAGCCGGGCCAGGTCGGTGGTGTACGCGAGCCGCTCCGGGTCGCTCCAGTCGGGCCGGTAGACGCGGTACTTGACCTCTTCGGCGCCGAAGCCCTCGTAGGGGAAACCGTTGAGGGTGACCACTTCCAGGCCGCGCCGGTCGAGTTCGGTGCGCAGCCCGCCCGGTGCGGCCGGGTCCGCGGTGAGGGCGTGGACCGCGTCGCGGGCCAACCACAGTCCTACGCCCAGCCGTTCGACGCCCAGCCGGCGGCGGACCGGTTCGCAGTGGGCGCCGAGCTGGGCGATGACACCGTCGAGGGTTTCGGCGGGGTGGACGTTGGTGCAGTAGGCGAGATGGACGGTCGAGCCGTCGGGGTGGCTGAAGCGCACGGTTCACTCTCCGCCGCGGAGCAGGGAGTTGCCCTCGTGCAGGGACGCGGGTGCGGCGGGCTCGAGGACGAGGCGGCCGCTGAGCCCGTAGAAGGCGACGGGGTTGCGCCACAGCACCTGGTCCACGTCGTCCTCGCCGAAGCCCGCAGCGAGCATCGCGTCGGCGACCATACGGGTCTTCAGCGGGTCGCTGTTGCCCCAGTCCGCGGCGGAGTTGACCAGCACCCGGTCGAGTCCGTACTCGTCGAGGACGGCGACCATACGGTGCTCGTCCATCTTGGTGTCCGGGTAGACGGAGAAGCCCAGCCAGGCGCCGGAGTCCTTGGCCTCCTTCACGGTCGTCTCGTTGAGGTGGTCGAGCAGGACCCGCTCGGCAGGCAGCCGGGACTCGGCCACGGCGTCCAGGGTGCGGCGCAGTCCGGCGAGCTTGTCGCGGTGCGGGGTGTGCACCAGAGCGGGCAGGCCGTGCTCGGCGGCGAGTTCGAGCTGGGCGGCGAGGGCGGTGTCCTCGGCGGGGGTCATCGAGTCGTAGCCGATCTCACCGACCGCCACGACGCCGTCCTTGACGAGGTAGCGCGGCAGCTCCTCCAGGACGGGCAGGCAGCGCGGGTCGTTGGCCTCCTTGGGGTTGAGGGCGATGGTGCAGTGGTGCGCGATGCCGTACTGGGCGGCGCGAAAGGGCTCGAAGCCCAGCAGCGCGTCGAAGTAGTCGAGGAAGCTCTCCGGCGAGGTCCGCGGCTGGCCGAGCCAGAAGGAGGGTTCGACCACGGCACGCACCCCGGCTTCGTGCATCGCCCGGTAGTCGTCCGTGGTGCGCGAGGTCATGTGGATGTGCGGGTCGAAGATGCGCATCAGGCTTCCTTGGCGGCGAGGGCGAAAGCGAGGACGTGGTGCAGGTCGTCGGGGACGGGCCGGGCGGCGGCGGTGCGCTCCGCGGCGAAGTCGGCGAGCATGCGGGCGAGTTCGCCGTCACCGCGGGCGCGGTCGGTGAGCCCGGCCACGGCGGCCAGCGGTACCTGGGTGAACAGGCACTTCAGTACGGCGTGCCGCCAGGCGTGGGCGGGCAGGTGGGCGGCGGCATAGGGGCCGACGGCCGCCGCCACGAGCCGGGTGTCGTTGGCGCGCAGCGCGTCCTCGACCAGCGCCACACCCTGACCGGGTGTGAGGGGCAGGTGCGGCAGGGCGAGCAGGACGGCGCGGCGTTCGGCGCCGCTGCCGTGGTCGTAGAGGCGGGCCACGGCGGCCGCGCTCGGGCGGGCGGTGCGCAGCAGCAGCACCCGGGCCGCCTCCGCCGCCTCCGGGCCGGCACACACCCGGCCGGCCGCGGCGAACCGCAGCTCCCACGCGGGTACGCTCCGGCGCGACGTGGCATCCCGCGCGGGAGGCTCGGGGGCCGGGCTGTCGGGGGACGCGGTATCCCTCGCGGGAGGCTCGGCAGGGTCCTGGTCGGGGGGCGCGGCGGCGCGTGCGTCGGCGAGCGCGGCATCGAGCCAGGCGGCGGCCTCGGAGCCGAGGCGGGCGGACAGTTCCTCTCGGATGACCGACATGCGGGTTTCCTTACGCGGACGGCGGCGGGGAGACGGTGGGGAGCGCGGCGGAAGCGGGACCGGGCACAGCGCCAGCGCCCGCGGCCGCGGCGAGACGCGCGGCGGACGGCGGCGCGGCGGGCGTGCCGGGCACTACGGCGGACATGCCGGGCACTACGGCAGACACGCCGGGCGGCGCGGCGGAGGCGCCGAGGGTCGCGGCAGACGTGCCGGGCGGCGCGGCGGAGACGCTGGGAGCTGCGGCGGACGTTCGGCCAACAACAGCTCGGTCGGGCGGAGTTGGAGCGACGTCAGCGAGTGCCGGGGTGGCTCTGCCGGCGGGGGGCGCGGCGGGCGTCGGGCCGATGGGGGCCGGGCCGGCGGCGGCCAGGCCTGTGGGCGTCGGGCCGGCGGCGGGGGGTTGGTGCTTGAGGGTGGTGAGTTGGGTGCGGAGGAACGCCATGGAGGAGCGCGCGAGTTCGGGGCCGGCGTGGGAGTGGCGGGGCAGTTCGACCACCGTCAGCCCCTGGTATCCGGTGGCGTCCAGCGCGGCCAGGACGGGCGGGAAGTCGATCTCGCCGTCGCCGAAGGGGAGGTGTTCGTGGACGCCACGGCGCATGTCCTCGATCTGCACGTGCCGCAGCCAGGGTCCCGCCGCGGTGACACAGTCCGCCGGCGGCAGCGGCTCCAGGCACTGGCAGTGGCCGATGTCGAGCGTGAGACCGAGCAGCGGATGGTCGTCGAGCTGCCCGCGCAGCCGGTGGAAGCCGGCGAGTGTCTCCAGCAGGTGACCGGGCTCCGGTTCGATCGCCAGCGGAACCCCCACCTGCGCCGCGGCGTCCAGGACCGGGGTCAGGGAAGCCCCGAGCAGTTCCCATGCCGCATCCTCGCCCGTGCCCGCGGGACGGACACCGCTGAAACAGTGCACCGCGTGAGCGCCGAGGTCCGCGGCGACCCGCACGGCGGTGACCAGCAGCGCACTCCGCGCCGCCCGCCCCTCGGGCTCCGCGTCCAGCAGGGTGGGACCGTGCTTGCGGCGCGGGTCGAGGACGTAGCGGGCGCCGGTCTCCACCGTGACGGACAGACCGAGCGTGTCGAGCCGGTCGGCGACCCGCGCGACGCGCCCGGCCAGGCCGGGGCCCACCGGGTCGAGGTGCATGTGATCCAACGTCAGCCCGACGCCTTCGTAGCCGAGTTCGGCCAGTACACCCAGCGCGTCATCGAGCCGCAGATCGCTCAGGCCGTTCGTGCCGTAGCCCAGACGGACACTCATGTGGGGCTCACCTTCCTGGCCAGCCGACGTGCCACAGGCACGAGCCCGGCAAGCAGCGCGGCGGAGACGGGCGCGCCGGAGCGGGCCGCGAGAGCCGCCTGGAGCGGGATCAGCGCACGGATACCGCCGCCCACGGCCCGTTGGGTCAACGCCGGCGACGGATTGAGCACGGCGTGCACCAAGGGCCGTCCAGCCGTGACCACATAGCCACCGGCCAGCACGGCCCGGCCGAGCCCGCCCGGCCCGCCCGGTGTACCTGGTGCACCGGGCACGCCGAGGGCACCGGCGGGCCCGCTCCGGCGCCACCGGGCGGCCGGGCCGGACCGCCCATCGGTGCCGACCAGGGCGCCGAGGACGGCCGTCACACCGAGTGCGGCGAGCGGGCCGCCCCACGCGCCGCCCCGCGTCTCGGCCCGCGAGACGGTGGTGAGCGCGTAGGTGTGCGCGCCGAGCGCGGCAGCGGGCAGCAGCGCTCGGCGCACCGCCCCGGCGGTACCACCAGCCGACGGGCCCGCCCCGGCCCCCGCCGGGGCAGCCACCGTGGCGCCCGCGGAGGGGCCGGCCGGGGGGTGCCCGGCTGACGGGCCGGCGGTGGCCACGGCGCCCATGAGCAGGTCCAGGCCGCGGGCCGCGGCCATCGCCGCCGGGCCCGCGGCGGTGTGCTTCAGCCGCAGGTCGTAGGCCCACACGGTGCCCGCGAGAGCCGTCGCGCACCATGCGGCGGGCCGGCCCGCGGCGAAACCCAGACCCAGGCCCGCGCCCGTCAGCACGGCGGCCGCCGCCAGCGCCTGCCCGGGGGCGATCCGGCCCGAGGGAACAGGCCGGTGAGGGCGCTCGGCGGCGTCCTCGTCCCGGTCGGCCCAGTCGTTGAGCGCCATCCCCGCCTCGTACAGGCACAGCGAGGCTCCGACGGCCAGAGCGGTGGCGGCACCCGGGCGCCGACCGCTCGCCGCGGCCCCCGCCAGCACGTCCCCGGGAACGGTGAACAGCGCCGAGACGCGCAGCAGTTCGGCCCAGTCACGGAGCTCGCTCACCGGCCGCCCGCCAGCCGCTCGGCGAAAGCGACCAGAGCGTCGTACTGCTCGGCCAGCGCCGCGGAGCCGCCGTCGGGATCCTTGAAGTAGAAACCCAGCTCCGCGAGACCGCCGGTGATCCCCACCTCCTGCGCGCGGGCGGTCAGCCGGGCCAGGTCGAGCACGAGCGGTGCGGCCAGCGCCGAGTCGCAGCCCTGCCAGATCGTCTGGAGCACCATCCGCGAGCCGAGGAACCCCTCGAAGGCCACATGGTCCCAGGCCGTCTTCCACTCGCCCAGGGCGGGCACCTCGTCGATGTGCACCTCCCCCTCGGGCAGCGCGCCCAGGTTGTCCTCGAGGACGCGGTTCTTGCCGGCGTTCTTCGCCGCGGCCGCCGCCGGATCGGCCAGCGCCGCCCCGTCTCCGCCGCCCAGCAGATTGGTCCCCGACCAGGCCCGCACGCCCAGGGCGCGCTGGCGGAACATCGGCGCCAGCACCGCCCGCAGCAGGGTCTGCCCGGTCTTGCCGTCGCGGCCCGCCCACGGCACGCCCGCCCGCTGGCGCAACTCCTCCAGCGCCGGATGGCCCACTCCCGTCGAGGGGGTGAAATTCACGTACGCGCAACCCGCCCGCAGCGCCGCCGCGGCGTACAGCGAACTCGCCGGCAACCGCCCGTCCGCCACCGGGACCGGCTCGGTGGAAGCGACGTTGACCACCACCGTGCGCGCCAGGCCCCGGCGTCGGGTGAAACTCTCGATGTCCGCGGCGAACGCCGCTGTCAGCTCCTCGTCACCGCGGCCGTCACCCGCCACCGGTCCTCCCGGACGGATCTCCTCGTCGGCCGCGGCGAGTTCACCACGCACCGCCCGCACCAGCCCGTACGGCAGCACGCCCTGCTCCCCCAGCACCTCGGCACGCTTGACCAACGGCCAGTCCACCGTGTCATGCCCGCCGAACACCAGCGACGACAATGCGGGCAGCCCCGCGGCGGCGAGCTCCTCGGTCTCGGTGACCAGACCTGTCGCCGGATACAACCCCGCCACCAGCCCGGCACACCCCGCGACCACCGTCGTGGCGACCGACCCGCGCGCCCCGACCAACCAGACACCCGTACCCGTAACCCCACCGCCGACAGCAGTGGCACCAGCAGCGGGCGACTCGGCGAACTCAGACACGACAACCTCCCGAAACTACGTCAGCGATGACAAACGAAAACCACCCGGGACACAGACCACGCAGCACTCTCGGCACGCCGCCGCGCAAAAGGGACGACCGGGAGCCGCAGAATGAGTTCACGAGCAGGTGAGACGGTCGGCAGGACTGTGACGCCAGGCGATCAGGTAACCCGGGCACCTGTCCGACCAGAGACGACCTGCACCTCCTGACAGCCATTCGGAAACGCAATCATTTCCGGCGGCGACATCACTGACGGACTCCACGCCGCCCTCCGTGCCGGAATACGTGGCATTTCCCGGCATGCTAGTCCGCGTGCCTTACGGAATGCAGGGCCCGGCCCGCTCACCCCGGTCCTTCGTGGACCAATTCTCCAGGAGAATTCAAGTCCGCCCGGCAGGCTGCCGACGGACGGGTGACGCCTGAACCCGTGGCGGCCGGACGCGACGGCAGCGGCCCGGAGGGCGAGTGTTTTCCCGCCTCGGACAGACCGGACGGGAAGCCGACCCTGCCCGTAGCCGGGCCGCGGCAGCCCCGTGACGAGGAGGGTCCGCACCACGACGGACGGCCGGACTCCCCCATTCCGCCGCCACGGCCGGAAACGGGCGACAGCGTCAGCCCGCCGGCCGACCCACGTCCGCACACATCACCAGCTCGCACAGGCCGCGCCGGGCGTCCGACGGGTTCCCTTTCGCCGCCCGCACTGGAATACCGCTGGAGAACCACTCGGCGCCGCCTCGCGCTCCCCTCCACGAAACCTTCAGGCCCCCTCGCGGCCGACCCTCGAACACTCCGCGACAACCCCCACCGAAGACACTATCGAAAGCCACACCACCGCTTCGAACCGACCGCCACGCAACACGCAAACGGTACGGAGGAACAATGGACATAAAAGTTCTGGGTGCACTCGACGCCGAAATCAACGGAAAAGACATCGTCCCCACCGCAGGCAAACCCCGCCAGATCCTCGCCCTCCTCGCCCTCCGGCCCGGCCAGGTCGTCCCCGTCCCCACCCTCATGGAGGAACTCTGGGACACCGACCTCCCCGACAGCTCCCTCACCACCCTCCAGACCTACATCCTCCAGCTGCGCCGCATGCTCGGCCGAGCCCTCCTCAGCACCGGCACCAACTCCCCGGGCACCACGGAGGCCGACACGCCCACCCCGACCGCCAAGGACATCCTCGCCACCCGCTACGGCGGCTACCTCCTGCAGATCCCCCCCGACACCGTCGACGCCCACCGCTACGAACAACTCGCCGCCCAGGGCCACAGAGCCTTCGAGAACGGTCAGGACAGCGACGCCGCACGCCTGCTCGACCAAGCTCTCGGCCTCTGGCAGGAACAAGCACTCGTCGACGTGCCGCACGGCCCCGTCCTGCGCATCGAGACCATGCGCCTGCACCAGAGCCGCCTCGTCACCCAGGAACGCCGCATCGATGCCGAACTCCGCCTCGGCCACCACAGCGAACTCACCGCCGAACTCACCCACCTCACCGCCCGCCACCCCCAGCACGAGGGCCTCCACTCGCAGGCCATGCTCGCCCTCTACCGCTCCGGCAGACAGGCCGCCGCCCTCGACACCTACCGCCGCCTGCGCCAGCGCCTCATCGACGAACTCGGCGTCGAACCCTCACCCCAGCTCCAGCGCATGCACCAGGCCATCCTCACCGTCGACCCCCGCCTCGACGTCATCGCCGACCCCCACCACACCCCCACCTACGACCTCTACACCACCTGACACCAGGCCGGCGAGACCCCACCGGACACACCCGCATCCGGGTCCCGGTCACGGCATGGAACGCAGCTGCGGGTGCTGCGTCGTGATCCCGGAAGGCTGGAGCAGCGGCGGAGGTTCGGGGCCGGGATCCTCGGCGACGACGACGCCCGCGGCCAAGGGGTCGAATCCGGCCGGCCAGCGTGTGCGCTCGCTGGCCAACGCGCCGGTGAGTCGGGCCTGGTGCAGGTCGGCCGTGCTCAGGTCAGAGCCACGCAGGTCGGCCAGGCGCAGGTCGGCGCGGCGGAAGACAGCGCCCCCCGCATCGGCCTTGCGCACGTTCGCCTCGCGCAGGTCGGCCTCGGTGAAGTCCGCGTCACGCAGGTCCGTCTGGACGAGCCGTGCGCCCCGCAGGTCGGCCAGCACACAGCGGGCCCGGCGCAGGATCGCCGTCTTGAGGTCGGCGTGCCTCAGGTTGACGGCGACGAGGGACGCCTGGGTGAGGTTGGCGTGGTAGAGACCCGCCGCCTCCATACAGGATCGGTCGAAGTTGACCTCGTGCAGCCACAGCCCGTCGCAGTCCGCCCGGCGCAGGTCCGTGACACTCAGGTTGATCCAGGACTGCTCCCGGGGTTGCAGCAGGAGCACTCCGAGCCCGGTCAGCGCCACCTGGGCGTCGGGGGCCCGGACCTCCAGCGGCACGACGTCGTTGATGGGGACGTCCGTCGCCGGAGCCTCCGGCCCGACGGGCGGCCAGGGCAGGTGTGTACGCAGGTAGGCGGCCTGGATGGAGATGACGGCCTCGCGGTCGCGGGCGGAGTGCTCCGCGATCCGCCACAGCGCGTGGAGTCCGCCGATACGCGTCTCCAGCTTGTCACTGCCGAGTTGATCGACGGCCGTACTGAACCGGTCGGTGACATAGCCCTCCTGGGTGGCGCGCAAGCCCTCCTGGCTGACGCGCAGTTGCCGCCAGGTGGCGTACGCGCCGAACAGCACGACCAGACCGCCGACAGCCTGGAGCAGGGTCGTGCGGACGTCGTTCACCGCTGTCAGCCGGTCCTGCGCGGGGACCCTCGCCCCGGCGAGGTCGTGGTCGACCACCACACCCGGCAGGAGGACGAGCACCGCGCCCAGTACCGCCAGCCCCACCGCCCCGGCCAGCACAGCCCCGGTCACACGATGCCTGGCCGGCCTGGCGGGCCACGTCCTGCGCCCACGGTCCGGCTCCCCCGTCTCCATGGGCATGGAAGCGTAGGCGCGGCCCGGAAAACGATCAAGAGGCGCCGAGCGGGTGCCTCGGATCCGGTGCCCGCCCCGCGGGGTGAACGGCGGATCCGTTCCGTAGGTATGCAAGGCATCGGACTCTCCGGCGCGCGGTCGATACGATCACGGGATGACTACCGACGCGCGCCTCGAGCAAGCCGAACTCCTCTACGAACGTGCCGTGTTCGGCGGCGACAGCAGTGCGCTGGCGTCCGCGGACCGGAGTCTCGACGAGGTCGAGGCGGACCTCGCGCTGGCCCGCGGCCGGGTGATCCACGCCCGCTTCCTGGAAGAGCGGGTGGAGGCCGCGCGGGAGCTCGAACTCTTCGAGCGGGCGGCGGAGCTGTACGGGCGGCTCGGTGACGTGCGGGGCGAGGGCGAGGCGCTGTTCTGGGTGGGCACCTTCCACCAGGTGGTCCGCGACGACACCGAGACCGCCGTGCCCGCCTTCGAACGAGCCCTCGACCTCGCCACCCGGGCCGGCGACCGGCTGACGATGTCCTACGCGTTGCGGCACCTCGGCTTCGCCGACCACATGGCCGGCCGCCTGGACGAGGCTCGTGCGCACTTCGAGGAGTCCACCCGCCTGCGCCGGGAGCTGGGCTTCCTGCCGGGGGTGGCGGCGAACCTGATCGGACTGGCCCATCTGGCCGCCCAGCAGAACCGGCGCGAGGACGCGGGGGCGCTGCTCGACGAAGCGACGGAGTTGGCCGAGGGCACCGACTCCCACGGCGTACTGCGCTGGGTGGCGGGAGCTCGCGAGGAACTCGGCTTGCCGCGAGCTGCCCGCTGACGGTGCGACGCAGAGCGGCGTCGCGTGACCCGCTCGACCCCGTCGGAGCGGCGTACGCGCACCAGGGGCGTCCAGACCGAACGCGGCAAGTCGCCCGATCGACAATCGAGTTGACAGTCATCCGCTGAAATCACGGCACGAAGGGTGTTGGCCGACTCGTTCGGGCGTCTATCATCCCTGCTTGCCGAAGAGTCGACCAATGTTCGACATAACGAACACCTGACCATCTGTGCGGGTGAGCCGTCCGCACCGGAACCGGAGTCCGCGTCTGCGCCGGGGCGCGCCGCACAGCGGTGCGTCCCTACCCCGACACCTTCACCGACACCGACCGAGCCGCTACGTCAAGCCCAGCAGGGAGCGCTGATCCGGCATGTCCTGGCTCCATCACCTACGCAGCGGTGAGCATCGGGCGGTTCGAACCGGCGACACCCTGATCACGACCCGGACTCACCGGACCCGGGAGAGTCCGGGGACTCGGGAGAGTCCGGGCGCTCGGGAGAGTCCGGGGACTCGGGAGAGTCCGGGCGCTCGGGAGAGTCCGGGCGCTCGGGCGCGAACCGGCTAGGACCTGCCCGGCGACCATATGGCCACCCCCGCGCCCGGGTTCGAGAACCTCCGCCCCACGCGTCGATAGGGAGCCGCACTCCGACAAGGCGCCGGTCCGCGCGCACCCCGCCCCGGGGGTTCTCACGCCGCGTCGCGCACCGCTGCCCCGCGCTCAGCGGCCTCGGTTGCCGCGGGGCACCCGAGCCGCCCCGACCCCACCTCACCACCCGGCGGCACGCAGCACCGACCTTCCCCCCCCCATCCCCGCTCCTCCGATCAAGGAACAGGTGGAACGATGTCCTCCTCACTCAGCAGACGGCGCCTCCTGCAGGCGGCCGGAGTCACGCTCGCCGCCTCCGCGGCCGGCCCTCTCGTCGGCGCCTCTTCCGCCCGGGCGGCCGTCCCTCCCGCCCGTGCCGACATCGGGGTCTCCGCGTACTCCTTCGACTTCGGCCAGGTGCGGCTGACCGCGAGCCGGTGGCTGGACAACCAGAACCGCACAGCCGCCTACCTGCGGTTCGTGGACGTGGACCGGCTGCTGTACACCTTCCGCGCCAACCACAGGCTCTCCACCGCCGGCGCCGCCGCCAACGGCGGCTGGGACGCGCCCGACTTCCCGTTCCGCAGCCACGTCCAGGGACACTTCCTCACCGCCTGGGCGCAGTTGTACGCCGTCACCGGGGACTCGGTCGCCCGCGGCAAGGCGGTCTCCATGGTGGCGGAGCTGGCCAAGTGCCAGGCCAACAACAGCGCCGCCGGGTTCACCGCCGGCTACCTCTCCGGCTATCCCGAGTCCGACTTCACCGCCCTCGAACAGGGCACCCTGAGCAACGGCAACGTGCCGTACTACACGATCCACAAGACGCTCGCCGGGCTGCTGGACGTGTGGCGCCTGATCGGCAGCACGCAGGCCCGGGACGTCCTGCTGGCTCTGGCGGGCTGGGTCGACACGCGCACCGCCCGGCTCACCGGGACGCAGATGCAGGCGATGCTGGGCGTGGAGTTCGGCGGCATGAACGACGTACTGTGCGACCTCTACCAGCAGACGGGCGACGCCCGGTGGCTCACCGCCGCCCAACGCTTCGACCACGCCGCCGTGTTCGACCCGCTGGCCGCCAACCTGGACCGGCTGAACGGGCTGCACGCCAACACCCAGGTCCCCAAGTGGATCGGCGCCCTGCGCGAGTACAAGGCCACCGGCACCACCCGGTACCGGGACATCGCCACCAACGCGTGGAACATCGCCGTCGGCACCCACACCTACGCCATCGGCGGCAACAGCCAGGCGGAGCACTTCCGGGCGCCGAACGCGATCGCCGCCTACCTGAAACAGGACACCTGCGAGAGCTGCAACACGTACAACATGCTCAAGCTCACCCGCGACCTGTACGCAGTGACCCCGGACCGGGCAGCGCTGTTCGACTTCTACGAGCAGGCGTGGCTGAACCACATGATCGGCCAGCAGAACCCGGCGGACGCCCACGGCCACGTCACCTATTTCACCCCCCTCAACCCGGGCGGCCGGCGCGGTGTGGGCCCAGCCTGGGGCGGCGGCACCTGGAGCACCGACTACGGCACCTTCTGGTGCTGCCAGGGCACCGGCCTGGAGATGCACACCCGCCTGATGGACTCCATCTACTTCCGCAACGACACCACGCTCACCGTGAACCTGTTCGTGCCGTCGGTGCTCACCTGGTCCCAGCGCGGCATCACCGTCACCCAGACCACCTCGTACCCCACCGGCGACACGACCACGTTGACCGTCACCGGCAGCGCGGCCGGAACATGGGCGATGCGCATCCGCATTCCCGGCTGGACCACCGGAGCCACGGTCAGCGTCAACGGCGTGGCGCAGAACATCGCCACCACCCCCGGCACCTACGCCACCCTGACCCGCGCCTGGGCGTCCGGCGACACCGTCACCGTCCGCCTGCCCATGCGGGTCGTCCTGCGGCCCGCCCCCGACAACGCGAACACCGCCGCGGTCACCTACGGGCCGGTCGTGCTGGCCGGCAACTACGGGGACAGCGCGCTCAGCACACTCCCGCTGCTCAACACCGCCGGCATCACGCGCACCAGCAGCACATCGCTCGCCTTCACCGCGACCGCGGGCGGCTCCGCCGTCGACCTGGGCCCGTTCCACGACGCGCACGGCTTCAACTACACGGTCTACTGGAACACCGCCGGCACCGCCTCGGTACACCTCGTCAACGCGGGCAGCAACCTGGTGCTGGGCGTCCAGAACATGTCCACCGCCGACGGCGGCCTCGCCCTCCAGTGGACCGACAGCGGCACCGCCGACCACGACTGGGAGATGATCGACGACGGGACGGCCGTCCGCTTCCGGAACGTCAACAGCGGCAAGGTCCTCGGTGTGCTGAACATGTCCACCGCGGACAACGCGAGCGTGCTCCAGTGGACGGACAACGGCACCGCTGACCATCAGTGGACGTTGCTCGGCCAGGGCGACGGCACCTACAAGATCCGCAATGTGCACAGCGGCAAACTGCTCGCCATCGCGGGCAACTCCACCGCCGTCGGAGCCTTCGCGGTCCAGGCCCCCGACGACGGCAGCGCCGACAACCGGTGGCGCATCGTGAGCGCCTGACCGACGGACGCGGGTTCCGTGTGGCTGTCCGGCGCCGGCCCGGACAGCCACAGACCAACGGCCACGGTGAGCACCGATCCCTCCCCTGATCCCGACGCCCTTGCCCTGTTGCCCTGTTGGCCTCATGGTTCTGGTACCGACCCGCAAGGCCGAACACACGGGAGTCGCCCTGACCCTGCCCCTGGTGGGCCGACGAGCCGGCCCGTGCCGCAGGTCGCATGTGCGACGTAGGCCCGAGCGGAAGACCGTCCCACCCGTGCCGTCTCTCCCCCCCAAGGACGCCCTCTGTGAAGGTCCACCACCTCAACTGCGGCACCATGCGTCCGCTCGGCGGTCGGCTCGTCTGCCACGTCCTGCTGATCGAGACCGCGAACGGCCTGGTGCTCGTCGACTCCGGCTACGGCCTCGGTGACATCGCCGACCCCAAGCGGCGCGTCGGGCCGCCGCGGCACCTCGTGCGGCCGCTGTTCGACCCCGCCGAGACGGCCGTCCGGCAGGTGGAGAGACTCGGGTTCCGCCGGGACGACGTCCGCCATGTCGTGGTCACCCACTGCGACGCCGACCACATCGGCGGCCTCTCCGACTTCCCCGACGCCCAGGTGCACCTGACGGCGGACGAGGCGCGCGGCGCCGTCCACGCCCCCTCCTGGCGTGAGCGGATCCGCTATCAGCGGTTGCAGTGGGCGCACGGCCCGAACCTCGTGGAGCACCGCCCCGACGGCGACAGGTGGCGCGGATTCGCCGCGGCCCGGGAACTCGACATGATCGCTCCCGGCATCGTCCTGATCGCCCTGCCGGGCCACACCCGCGGCCACGCCGCCGTGGCGGTCGACGCCGGTCCGCGCTGGCTCCTGCACGCCGGTGACGCCTTCTACCACCACGGCACCCTGGACGGCCGGTCCCCGATTCCGGCGTCCCTGCGCGGGATGGAGGCCGTCATCGCGTACGACGGGAAGCAGGTCCGCGACAACCATGCCCGGCTGGCCGAGCTGTACGGGCAGGGCGCCCCCGACCTCACGATCGTCAACGCCCACGACCCCGTCCTGTACGAGAAGGCGCGAGCAGGCGCGTAGCGAGGAGAGGGCGGCGGGACCTCGCGTGCTCCGTCGCGGACGTCCTGTCCCTCCACCGCACGTCCTGCCCCTCCACCGCGCGGCCGACGCCGTCGAACGGCCGCGGAGGAAGGGTGACCCCATCCGGCTGGTGCCCCGCCCCTCGACAGACTGTCTGCGCTCCCCCGGACCGCGGTGCGGCGAGACTTGGGGCGACTCGCCGTACCTCCTCACCCCGGCCGGCAGCCACCGCGGCCGGCCCGCAGCGGACCCACCCGCCAGTCCCAGACACGACGGAGAACCATGACCGCCGACGACACGACCCCCGACACCGGCCCGCACGTACACGCCGCCACGCTCCTGCGCCGCCCCAAGCTGTGGCTGGTGCCCACGATCCTCACGGGACTGCTCGCCCTGCTGCTGTCGCTGCTGTACATGGGCGGCATCGTCAGCCCGCAGCGCGATCTGCACGACCTGCCGATCGCACTCGTCAACAGCGACACCGGCCGGCCGCCGCAGGGACAGAAGCAGAACCTCGGCACCCAGGTGGCAGCGGCCATCGTCTCGGACACCTCGAACGACACGGCCGACTGGCGGCGGCTGACCCGGGCCCAGGCCCAGGACGAGCTGGACTCGGGCAAGGTCTACGGCGCGCTGGTCATCCCCGCGGACTTCACCGACTCCGTCACCGCGCTCGCCGGGACGAACGCGACCGCGCGACCCACGATGACCGTGCTGACCAACCCCGCCAAGGGCAGTCTCGGCTCCTCCCTCGCCAGCAAGATCATGACCACGGCGGCCCAGCAGGCCTCCCGGACCATCGGCAAACAGCTGACCGCCGCCGCCTCGGGAGCGGACTCCACCACCGAACTGCTGCTCGCCGACCCGGTGAACCTCGTCACCCAGGTCGGCCACCCCCTGGGCGACAACAGCGGCCTCGGCCTGAGCGCCTTCTACTACACCCTGCTGCTCGTACTGGCCGGCTTCATGGGCGGCAACGTCATCAGCAACGGCGTGGACACCGCCCTCGGTTACGCGGACAACGAGATCGGCCCCTGGCACACCCGGCTGCCCACGGTGCCGATCAGCCGCACCCAGACGCTGCTGCTGAAGATGGCCATGACGGCCGGCATCACGGTCCTCAGCGTCTCCCTCGTACTGCTCGCCTGCGTCAGCGCCCTCGGCATGGACGCCACCCACATCCCCCTGCTGTGGATCTACTCCTACTGCGCGGCCCTCGCGGTCGGCCTCGGCGTCCAGGCCATCAACGCGGCCTTCGGCGGGATCGGCCAACTGGTGTCCATGTTCGTGTTCATCGTGCTCGGTCTGCCCTCGTCCGGCGCGACGGTTCCGCTCCAGGCCGTCCCCGAGTTCTACCGCTTCCTGTCCCACTTCGAGCCCATGCGCCAGCTCAGCGACGGGGTCCGCGCCATCCTCTACTTCGACGCACGCGGCGACGCCGGACTCACCCGCGCCTGGACCATGATCGGGATCGGCGCGGCCATCGGTCTCCTCTTCGGCTTCGCGATGACCACGTACTACGACCGCAAGGGCCACAAGCGCCTCACCCCGCAGCCCGCTTGAGCGATCGACTCAGGTGCTCAGGAGCCGCGCCGGGCGGCTGGAACTCATGCCGAATCCCGCACATGGTGGACAGGAGACCGATATGACGGAGACGGCGTTGGCCGAGGTGATGGCCGAGCTGGCCGGGCTCGAGGACGCGAAGACCCGCGCGGTGAACGAGAAGCACGGGGACGATCACGGAGTGAACCTCGGCAAGCTGCGCGCGCTCGCGAAGCGGCTGAAGACACATCAGGAACTCGCGGTCCTGCTGTGGCAGACGGACGACACCGCGGCGAGGCTGCTGGCGATCCTGATCTGCCGCCCCAAGGCGTTCGGGCGTGACGAGTTGGACGCCATGCTGCGCGAGGCGCGCACGCCCAAGGTGCACGACTGGCTCGTGAACTACGTGGTGAAGAAGAGCCCGTACTCCGAGGACCTGCGCGTGGTCTGGTCCGCCGATCCGGATCCGGTGGTCGCGAGCGCCGGCTGGGCGCTGACCACCGAACGCGTGGCGAAGAAGCCCGACGGCCTCGACCTCGCAGGACTGCTCGACGTCATCGAGGCGCAGATGAAGGACGCCCCGGACCGACTTCAGTGGGCGATGAACCACTGCCTGGCTCAGATCGGCATCGAACACGCCGAGCTCCGCGGCCGTGCCGTCGACATCGGTGAGCGCCTGGAGGTGCTCAAGGACTACCCGACGCCTCCGGGCTGCACCTCCCCGTTCGCGCCCGTCTGGATCAACGAGATGGTGCGCCGGCAGCACAAGGGATAGGAAGCTCCGGTGACGCGCGCGCGTGGACTCCGGCCCGTGGAGACACCGTGCGGCACGTGCCCCCTCACCGTCTGCACCGCCCCCGGCTTGTCCGGGGCGCAGCAAGTCGTCATAGGTCGGGCAGCTGAGCCGAACAACATGCTTGAGGCATGTATGACGAGACGGGGGGTACTGGGGACGCGTGAATGGAGCATGAGGGCGGCACCAGAGGGATCCCATGGCGGCGGTGACGGCTGTACCGGACCGGGCGAGCACCTGATCCGCGCCGGCTACACCCTCGGCGGAGACGACGGCTGCATCGCCAACGCCCGCCGGCAGGCCCTCGCCTTCCTCGGCCAGGCCGAAGCCGACTACCCCCTGTCGGTGCCCGCCCGCGCACGGAACCTGACCCAGCTGGTCGTCAGCGAGCTGGTCACCAACGCCTGCAAGTACGCCCCCGGACCGGTCATGGTGGAACTGGGCATCAACATCCACACGGTGGACGTCGTCGTGTGGGACAGCGACCCCTTCATGCCCGCGGCCCGGACCACCGACCCCGACCGGATCGGCCAGCACGGCCTGGAGATCGTCCAGGCCGTCAGCCAGACCCTGCTCATCGAGCAGCAGCCTGTGGGCAAACGCATCACTGCCCGCATCACCCTGTTCGACCCGCCCACCACCGAGAAGCCGGGCGATCTGTAACGTCCAGTGACTGACAAGACCGACCGATCAGGAGGGGCAGCGGCTGCAGCAGATCGTGCGCCGGGGCAGGCACCGGTTCGGTGCGCTGCTGGCGCGCAATGATGCTGCTGGACTCGGCCGGCGGCAACCGTGGACTGGTGATCGCCCAGCTGGTCCGGACAGGCCGACGAGGAAACGGTCCGCGACGTGATCCACCGGTTCAACGAGATCGGCCGGCCGGTCTGGCCCCTCAACGGGCAGGAGGCCGTCCTCGCCTTCTCAGCCCTGACGATGAGGACTTCGCCGCCCACGCAGCGAGGCATTACACGGCCCGCTCGCCCGCCGCGGGATCACCTTCCAAGCGGGCCAAGACGTGGAAGGAGTTCAGGCCCCGGAGCGCGACGCCAGGCTCGACCGGCCTGACAGCCTGCTTCTGAGCCTCCGGCGCGGCCAGCACCGGCCTTCGACGGGTGCCGGGCTCCGGCCGCTGTGGTCATTCGATCCCGAGGGGCCCGATGCCCAGATCCTCACGCATGCGGCCGCGCATCTCAGCCATGGCCGTCCGGCGCTGTTGGACGAAAGCCCTGTCCTCGGCGGAGCCGACCGCGACCCCGCGGGCATAGGCGTCGCGCATCCGACGCAGGCTGTGGAACGCCTCGTTCCCGGCCGCAACGACGAGCGGCGGGCCCACCAGCCAGAGCTGCTCGCTGGCCGTGTGCAATCCGGTGCCACGGAAGGCTTCGCGCACCGCCGCATCACGCGCTGACTCGGACATGTGATCGCCCAGGGCGACAGCCCGTATCTCCTCCCCCGCGTCTTTGAGGGCGGAGGCGTACTCGGTGTACGCGGCGCGCCGCACTTCCAGAGCGTGTCGTGCCTCCTCGCGCCGCCACCTGTTGCGATCGGCGATCAGAGTGGCAGCGATGCCGATAGCAGCACCTGTCAGCGTGGAGAGCAGAGGCATCCAGTCCATGCGCCGCATGCTGTCTCAACTACTGCTGCGACACCAGCGGCCCTCACGTTCCGGCAGGGTGATCACAGACCTCTTGCCGAGTGCCAGGCCGGCGCCGGTGGGCAGGCCGTCCCCGTGCTTCTCATCCGTGATCCGAACGCGGGAAGGCCGGTTCTCAGCCTCCTGCTGTTCTGTGGTGGGGCGGCCGGTGGGTGATCAGGGGCCAGGTCGGTCGCCTGGCCGCGGGATCGGTCGGGTTGCCGGTGTGAAGGCTGTGAGGGCGTCGGCGAGGTCTGCTGGGGCTTCGAGCGGGATGAGGTGGCCGGTGTGCGGGATCACGGTGAAGTCGGCTTGGGGGAGATAGGGCATCAGGTTGTCGCGGAGGACTTCGGCGGGCTCGACGTGGTCGTTGTCTCCGGCGATGACGAGAGCGGGAACGCTGATCATGCGGGTGTGCTCGGTGATGTCTTCCGCGATGCCGCGCAGTGGCCATTCGGTGCGGGCGGCGTCGGTGCCGGCCCGCGAGTCGGTCGCGATCTGCGCCTTGAGTGAGACAGGCAGCTCGGTCGCGGTGAGGATGTGGTCCCGTGCCCGGGCGACGGACTCGTCGGAGTCGTAGGCGTGGGAAAGGGCTTCCCGGTACTCGGGAGTGATCTGCGCGGCGGGCTTTGCCGGACCGGAGCCGACGAGGACGATCCCGCGAAGGCCGGCGGGCCGGGTCGCCGCGGCCAGCTGCGCGACCTTGCCGCCCATGGAATGTCCGACGAGGACGTAGTCGGTGACGCCCGCGTCGGCGATCACGGCGAGCGTGTCGTCGGCGAGGCGGCGGAGGGCGTAGGGGCCGCCGAGATGGCTCGAGCGGCTCCACCCCCGGAAGTCGACCGTGAGCACGTCGCGACCCGCGAGGCGGTCGACGACGAGGTCCCAGGTGCGGCCGGAACCTCCCCAGTAGTGCAGGAACACCAGGGTCGGTCCTGCCCCCGGCCGGTGGTCATAAGCGGGCAGCAGCGTCTGCTGCGTCGTGTTCATCGGGGGCCCTCTCGGTCAGTGTTCTGGGCGGTCGTCCTGTGTGTCTGTCCTGTGTGTTCATTGAAGCCTTCCGACCGTGGCGGGGCATCGGCGCGACTGGTCGCCCGATGGTGGAAAATGGACACATGAGCGTGATCCGGCAGCTGACCTACCAGCCCGTCGGGCGCCCTGCCGCAGCTGTCGAGACGATGACGTTCGACCGCCTTCGCGAGCTGAACGACGGCGGTACGCAACGTGCCGACTTCCACGTCATCGCCGTCGTCGACGCCGGGCACGGATCCGTCACGGTGGACTTCCTGCGGCACCCGCTCGGGGAGCGGTCCGCGGTGTGGGTCGCTCCTGGCGCGGTGCACCGGTGGGACGACATCGCCGACGTGGCAGGGCACCTTGTGCTGTTCGTCCCGACCGCGCCGGTCACCCACGCCACCCGGGAGCTCGTCGCGTGCGCGGACCTGGTCGCGCAGTGGAGCGTTCCCGACGCCGACTGGCCGTTCGTCGACACCGCGCGCAACCACCTCCTCCTCGAAGCATCCGCCCCGCCCACGGACGCAACGGCGCAGCTGCCCGAGATCCTGCTCTCCGCGCTCATCGCCCGGCTCCGGCCACCGCACAGCGACGCAAGGTCGACGAATGCGGTGTTCGGGCTCTTCCGGTCCCGTGTCGAAGCGCACTTCCGGGAACATCGCGACGCCGGCTACTACGCCCGGGCTCTGGGATACGCGCCCCGCACGCTCTCAAGAGCGGTGCAGCAGGCCACCGGCCGCACCGCGAAGGCGTACATCGTCGACCGGACCGTCCTGGAAGCCAAACGGCTCCTCGCGCACGACCGCCTTACCGCGGCAGGCTGCGCCCACACGCTCGGCTTCCCCGACGCGTCCAACTTCTCCGTGTTCTTCCGGAAGGCGACAGGCATGCGCCCGGGTGCGTGGCAGTCGGCGGTAGCCGCTCCGATGAAGGGGGACGCTGAAGAAAGCCACTCGCGTCCGTGATCTCGCAGCGTCACGACTTCACGATCGCCGGGACACTGCGCCCGCCTCGCTACTTCGATACCACCGCGCCGGTCCGCGCGGCCCCTGACGCACGCGAAGGACGGCTGACCACGGGGACGGCGGTCGCGGCCGGATCGCTCAGGGTGTGCGCCCGATGAAGGCGAGCAGGCGTGTCTGCACGTCTGCGCTCTCGGGAACCTCGACCCTCGGTCCGTACTGCCCGCTCTTTCGGAGCACGTCGTCGAGCGGCAGCATCCCGTCGAGCAGCCGGGCACACCTGACGGGGTCGAGGGTCTCCTCCTGGCCACTGGCCCGCGCCAGGTCCCAGGTGTGCATGAAGACGTCGGCCGTATAGAAGCGGTCGACCGCCTGGTCGAGCGGAACCTCGCCGATATGGGGGTTCGACAGGACCTTGCCCGCTGTGGCCGGGTCGTCGAGGAGCGCCTGCACCCCGTCGCAGTGGACCGTCCAGGCCGCGACCGGATCGTCGTCGACCGAGGGCCCCTGGGGAAGTTCCACGCCGGCCCCGGACTTCAGGAAGGCCGGGAACCATTCGACGAGGTGGCGCACCACGTCCCGGGCGACCCAGCCTTCGCACGGCGCCGGGTTGTCCCATGCCGCCGGGCGCACGCCGCGGACGCGCTCCGTGAAGGCTCCTGCGATGAGTCGGTGCTCTTCGGCTGCGCTCGTCATGGGTTCAGGCCCTTTCCGTCGGTCCGAAGCTCCTCGGCGGAGTCGGCACTGTGGTCATCCTTGCCGCCCTCACGGCCCGCGAGCAGCTCGTCGAGCCGCTCGTATCCCTGGCGGACGCCGTCCTGCATACCGCTCTTGATGATCGCGTCGCGGGCCTCGATGGACTCCATGACCGATGTCGTGGTGACGCGGGTCCGGCCGCCGAGGTCCTCGAAGACGGCCTTCTCCAGGCTGACGCTGTCCGGGAAACCGTCGTAGGCGAAGGTCTGCACGATGCGTTCATGGGGGCGCACCTCGTGGAACACGCCGCGGAAGTCGTACTCGGTGCCGTCGTCCTCGAGATGCACGTAGCGGTAGGCGCCGCCACTGCGGGCGTCGTACTCGTCGATCCGCATGGTGAGCCAGCGCGGGCCGAGCCACTGGACGACGAGGTCGGGGTCGGTATAGGCCGTGAACACACGGTCCGGCGAGGCGTTGAACTCCCGGGTGATGACGATGGTGGGCAGCGCCGGGTCGGCCTCGATCCGCGTCTCGAGCCGACCGTCTG
Source organism: Streptomyces sp. NPDC058295 (assembly GCF_042880655.1). Classification (NCBI taxonomy): domain Bacteria; kingdom Bacillati; phylum Actinomycetota; class Actinomycetes; order Kitasatosporales; family Streptomycetaceae; genus Streptomyces; species Streptomyces sp. NPDC058295. Next base: position 35,231 of record NZ_JBHVYO010000047.1, on the reverse strand, counting down.
CCTCTGTGGTGCTCATGATGCTTCCTCCCTGGGCAAGTCTTCCTGCGCGGGCCGTTCCTCCATCTGCTCGAGCACAGCGTCGAGTCGACGGAAGCGGTCCTCCGCCTCACGGCGGTAGCGCTCGATCCACTTCGTCATCAGGTCGAACACCTCACCTTCGAGGTGACAGGGCCGCCGCTGGGCTTCCCTGGTGCGGCTGACGAGGCCGGCGTCCTCCAGGACCTTGATGTGCTTCGACACGGCCTGAACGGTCACGTCATAGGGCTCGGCCAGTTCGTTCACCGTGGCGTCTCCGCCTGCCAGTCTCGCGACGATGTCGCGCCGGGTCGGGTCGGCCAGCGCGGAGAAGACCCGGGACAGCCGGTCGTCGACCACTCCCCACCTCCCTTATTAAACCTCTTGGTTGAATAAGGGTAGGATCGAGCCCGCCGCTTTGTCAACCAATCGGTTGAGTAAGCGCGGAACGCCCTGCCCTGCCGAGGAAGACCACGGCGAGGCCGTCGAAGTCTCACTGCCCGCACCCCTCGGCACGAGGTGACGGTCTATCGGCGTCTGTTCGTCGCGAAGAGGTCCGGGAGGTGCGAGGACTGCCGGGTGAGGGCAGGCGACACCTCCGCCGGGTCATGAGCCAGGACTTCCCTGGCGAGCGGGACGTCCTCAGTCTTCCGTAGGCACGTCCAGATCAACATGGCTGCGAGGTGGAGTGCGCCCTCGTGGGCGATGGCGAGCTTGTCCGTTCGCATGGCCAGGCCGCGCCACTGCTTGAGACGGTTCCGTCAGAGCCGGACGGCGAGCGCCTCTGCCATGCTGTCCCTCTCGCAGGGATGGGGGGACGTGTGAGCGAGCCGATCGCCGGACGGCCCTGGGGCCACGGTCTGCGGGCCGCGGCGGTGCTGCTGGGCCTGGTGTTGGTGGTGGCGGGCTGCAGCGGCGCCCCGGGCCCGTCGGACCGGGCGGTCAAGCCGAAGGGCGACGGAGGCGCGTGGCAGCTCGACTACCGCAGCACGGCGCCGAATTCCGACCTCAGCAGCCTGGTCGCCGTCTCCGCCGACGAGGCGTGGGCCGTCGGACGCACGGAAGAGTCCGGCCGTCAGCACGGCATTCTGCTGCACTACGCCGTCGGCCGCTGGAGCCCCGTGCCGCTGCCCGTCGAACTCCGCGACGACCCCGACCTGGAAGTCGCGGCGTCGGGCCCGCAAGACGTATGGATCCACCATCGGGATCCCAAGCCGTTCCCGCCGACCGAGGGGGACACGAACCAGCGGTGTCCGCCGCCCTCGGAAGACCCCGAACAGCCGGAGGCCCTGTGGCCCCGCCTGGCGATGCGCTGGGACGGCAACCACTGGCACCGGACGGCCGCCCCTTACCCGATCACCACTCTGCACGTGCTGTCCCCGCGCGATGCCTGGACGGTCGACTGCCAGGGCGCTCTGCAGCACTGGGACGGCCGACGCTGGCAGCGGACCGTGCTGCCGATCTGGGTCTGTGATCTCGACGCCTCGTCCCCGGACGACGTCTGGGCCGTGGGCACGCGCGTACCCTCCGCTGCTCCGAACCAGCTCGCGGCGATGCGCTACGACGGACACGGCTGGCAGCAGACGCTGCTGCCCGAGCACCGCTTCACCCGGAACGGCACGCTGCCCGGAGAGATCAGCACGCTCGACCATGTCCGTGTCCTCGCCGCGGACGACGTCTGGGCGGTCGGGGCACACACCTGGGAGCCGGAGGACGAGGAGCCGACCGACCCGCCCTTCGAAGACTTCTTCCTCCACTGGGACGGCCACCGGTGGAAGAGCGCCCCCTACCCGCCCAGCCCCGCATTCGGCTCCGCGATACAGCCGGTGGTCCCCGACGGCTCCGGAGGGCTGGTGCTGGGCGCCTGGCTGCGCCGCACCGCCGCCGGGCGCTACCTGGGCATCGACGCCCCGTCAGGGGTCGAAGGCTGGACGGCCACGGAGGCGAAGCCCTTGAGGCGTCAGTGGCTCTGGCTGACGGACCTGGCGGCGGCGCCCGGCACGCACACCCTGTTCGGGGTCGGCGCACTCGTCTCCCACGAAAGGAGCACGGCGGTCGTCGTTCGATACCGGGCAGGGGTCTCCTGAGCCGGCGGTGGGTCCGGACGGCGGCCGCGGCCGCTTGTCGGGGGCGCGGTCGAGTACCTCGTCCGAAGAATCGAGCTCCTCGGGCGGAGCTTGTACGGCCGAAAGCCCTTCTCGCTCGGCCGAGTTCTGACTCCCCCGTGACGCCGGCCCGTGCCGGAACCCGGCTTGCATCATGAGGCTTCTCAGGACGCTGGCCGGAACCCATGATGACGGGATGGTCATCAGCGAGGATCTGCTCTGGGACGCGGCGGACAGGGGGACGCGGACCGTTCCGCGGCTACGGCGCACGGCGGTGACGGCCGGCTGTGCCAGCCTGTTCGTCCTGGTGCTGTGGGCGTATTCCGACGCCAGGTGGGCGGCCTGCACGGCTGCGGCCTACGTGCTCGCGGAGATCGCGTACCGGGTGTGGGACCGGCGGCGCCTGGTCGAGGCACGGATCGTCGTCGGCGAAGCCGACGGCCGTGCCAGGCTCCGCCTCCGGCGGGTCGGCGGACGGATCACCGAACACGACCCCCACCAAGTGGCCCGGGTGCTCATCATCCACGACAACGTCGTCGACTCGGCGAAGCTCCGCCTGCGCCTGCGCGGGAAGCGGCTCCTCTTCGGGCGCCCGGGCCGCGCCCCGGCACTCACGACCTGGCGGAGGACGTGCCCGAGAGCCCACGTCCAGGACAGGAACGCCCGATGGGGCATGCCGGGGGTCCCCGACTAGGTTCTGCCTCTTTGGCCAGCTTCGGGTCCAGAGGCGGCTCGCCCGTGCCGGCCGAGTACACCACGCGGAGCCCCGAGCACCAGGACTACCGGCGAGCCCAGATCGCGCACCGATGAGTTTCACGCGCCGCGCTGGTCTATACGCCGGACACCCACGGACGGAAGGCTGCGCCATGCGGAAACTGATCTACGGCATGAACCTGACCCTGGACGGCTACATCGCCGCGGCCGGCGACGACATCGGCTGGAGCGGACCGCCGAGCCACGAGCTGTTCCAGTGGTGGCTCGACCACGAGCAGGCGAGTGGCCTGTCCCTGTATGGGCGCAAGCTGTGGGAGACGATGAGCTCCTACTGGCCGACCGGCGACCAGCAGCCCAACGCCACCCCGGCGGAGATCGAGTTCGCGCGAAACTGGCGGGACACGCCGAAGGTGGTGTTCTCCTCGACGATCGACAAGGTCGACTGGAACACCCGCCTGGTCACCGGCGACGCGATCGCCGAGATCACCCGGCTCAAGAGCGAGGACGGCGGCCCGATGAACATCGGCGGCGCAACGCTCGCCGGAGCGGCCATGCGCGCCGGACTGATCGACGAGTACGCGATCGCCACCCATCCGGTTCTGGTGGGCGGCGGCACGCCGTTCTTCACCGCGCTGGACAACTGGGTGAACCTGAACCTGGTGGAGACGCGGACGCTGCCCGGCGGCGTGGTCCTGACCAGGTACGAGACGAGGCGCTGAGCAGCAGCACCCCCGCGCGCTCACCGGACTTCGCCGACAACGCTCAGCCTTCGCCGCCACAGGTCAGGCGCCCCGCCAAGGGGGCCTCTGCGCACCTGGCTTCGGTGCTCTCGGGCTGGACCTGCCCGGGCGATCATCCGGTAGAGCGCCTCGATGATATTTTCACCGCAATTGCGGGAGGGGCGGGTGAGTAAGTGGGCAGTGACCTGCGGCGTGCGGCTGTCGTGGCGCTGGTCGCGCTCGGGCGAAGCGATGACTGGCGTGACCGGGCGGATGCCGGTCACAGTCTGGCAGGGTTCGCCGAGATGCAGGAGGCCGTGGAGCCGCTGCTGGGGCTTGTGCTCGACCCTGGTGACACCTTCGTCACCCGGCGGACCGCGGAGGGCTTGCTTCGGCGCAACGACAGGGCCGGACTGGCGATAGTCGCGTCCGCGCTGGCAGGCGCCGACGACAACCACGCCGATTGGATCCACACCGCAACAGTCGATGTCTTCAGCATCTTCTCGGACGACCTGGACGAGGCGCTGCGGCTCTGCGGGGAGATGTCGGACGACAACGACGATCGTGTTGCCCGGGGGGCCCGCCGGTTGTGCGAGAGCCTGGCCGGGATCGATCCCGTTCTTGGCCCGTCGTAGCGGGGTTCGATCGCTCTCCGGGCGCTGAGGGGGCGAGACCGGCCATTGCGGATACCGGCCCCGGGTCCGGGGATCTCACTTCGCCACGAGACGGCGCACCGTGACACTGCTGGGCCGGGCCCGTCATCAAAGGCTTCCTCACCGCACAGCAGTCCGCCGCCACAAGCCGAGCCCAGCAATCCCTCGCACTCTGACCCACCTGGCAGGAGAAGGGCCGGGCCAAGCCGGACACATCTACAAGGGACTGTTCACGCGACGGAGGCTCGATCCTGGCCCGGCCCTAGAGGGCCACGACGCCCGGCGTGAACCGAGTCCTCACCGGCCGACCCTGCTTCCACGTCCCTCGTGACGCACGGCAGCAGGTGGAGTGTCGATGCGGGCGCTCCCCCGCCATGCCGTCACGGGCACAGACGTCACGGACCGGTGTGGCCCCGGAGGGTGGGAGAGGTCAGCCGCTGACGTCGACGCCGAAGCCGCGAGCCAGGTCGGCCAGTTGATGGTCGTAGCCCTGGCCGGTCGCGCGGACGCGCCATCGGGGGCCACGCCGGTAGATCTCGGCGAGCAGCAGCGTTCGTTCGGTGGTCGCGGCGTCCAGGGTGGCTTGGGCCACGACGCGCGCGCCGTTGTCCTGGGCGACGGTGATCTCGATGGCTCCGGCCTGGGCGAACGTCCCGGATCCGTCGATGGCGGAGGCGATGACGATTTTACGGACCGCGTCGGGAAGGGTGGTCAGGTCCACGGTGACGGCTTGTTCGCTGGGGCCTTCGGTGGTCAGGCGCACGGTCGCGTCGGGTGTTTGGGGTGCTCCGTAGAAGACGAAGTCCTCGTCGCAGGAGACTTGTTCGTCCTCGTCGAGAGCGAAGGCGACCACGTCGATCTCGCAGCCGCTCTGATGGCCCCAGGACGCAGTCACCGTCCACGCTCCGGCGCCGTCGTATGCAGGCGGAAGGTCGAGGACGCCACCCCGGGGAAGGACCAGGGCGCCGGCCGGCTCGGCCGTCACCTCTGCGGCGGTACCCGATGGCTGCGCGAGCGTGGCGAGCCAGTCGGCGTCGTGGATGGGCAGTTGGCGTGCCGTGATGTGGGGCATACGGCGGTCCCCGGCCCCATCGGCCAGAAGGACCACGTCCGTGACGCCGGCGGACAGATTGACGGCGGCGGCTCCGCCCAGCTCCGCGATGCGGGCGCGCTGCGCCGACGCGTGGTCGTGAGGGCCGCCCAGCACCAGGATCCGCCGCCCGGACAGCGGTGCGGCGGAAGCCGGTTGGCCGGTACGTCGCTGAGCAGGCAGCGGGGACGCCGGCGCTGCGGGGTTCGCGTGGCCGGTACCGGGCCGCACGCCGGTGAGCAGCCCGAGGAAGGCTTCTTCGGTGATCACGGGCACATCTGCGCTGCGTGCCGCACGGCACTTGGCGCTGTCGGAATCGGACTCGTCGGTGACCAGCACGCTGGTATGGCGGCTGACCGAGCTCATCACATTCAGTCCTGCCGCGACGGAACGCGCGATGAGTTGCTCCCGTGCGGTGCGGGTGTCACCGGTGAAGGCGACCTTCATGCCCTGCACCAGCGGGGCGCCGGGGGCGAGGCGGCCGGGGTTGAGCTGACCGAATCTCACCGTCGAACCGGCGGCGGACGGCGCCTGCGAGGCGACGGCCGCCGAGCTGACGTCCGACGGCACGCAGGACCTGGTGGTGGCGAGCAGCGGCAGCGAGCAGGTGGACGTCTTCATCTGCTCCTGCGGCTGGGCGTCCACCCGTACCCGCGCCTCCGCCCGTCCCATACCCGCCGGGGCGCGGAGTTCGTGCGGACAGCGGGCTCTGCTCAGCGGTCGGCCCCGGCGACCGAATGCGATGGGCGGTCGTCGGCCGTGCCCGGCTCGGGCGGCGCGGGCGGGCGCGGGCGGGCGCGGGCGCGGGCGCGGGCGGGCAAGCTTCGCCCGTCGTTCACCGGCCGTCCGACTCCCCGCAGGCGTCGTGTTCGGCCTGCTCAGGGACCGTCATGCCGCCTTGCCCATGACAACTTCGGGATGGAACTTCGTGACTGCATCGATCGCCCGCCGTCGGCGCCGTGGTCTTACCCGTTTCCTCGTCGCCGGGCCGCTGCTGACCGTCGGCGCCCTGACCGGCGTCCCGGCCGCCCACGCGGCTGCCGCCGACGACATCCGCGTCAACGAGGTCGTGACCACCGGCGACGTCAACGACTCGATCGAGCTCTACAACAAGGGCACCGCCACGATCGACGTCTCGGGCTGGATCCTCAAGGACGACTACAACAGCTCCAAGTACAAGATTGCCTCCGGAACCACGCTGGCACCGGGGGCGTACCGGGCGTTCGACGTGCACGGCAAGTTCGGTCTGGGCTCCGACGACGAGGCCCGCCTGTACCTCGCCGACGGCACCACCCTGGTCGACAGCTTCGCCTGGAGCGAGCACTCCGCCCCCTCCTGGTCACGCTGCCCCGACGGGACCGGTGCCTTCGGGGAGGCGGCCCTGACCCTCGGAGCCCCCAACGACTGCGGGACCGGCGCCGGGGGTACGACCCCGGTGGCGTGGCCCGGCGGCAGCACCGTGGCGACGGCGGACGCCTCCGACGTGTTCGGTGAGGACCTCAGTGGCCTGTACCAGGAGGGCAGCGTGCTGTGGGGCGCGCAGAACAGCGGCAAGCTGTGGCGCCTGGTCCGTGACGGCTCCGGCGGCTGGACCCCGGACACGAGCGGTGGCTGGTCCGCCGGCAAGGCCCTGCGCTTCCCCGGCGGTTCGGGAAGCCCCGACAGCGAGGGCGTCACCCTCACCGGCTCCGGTTCCGCCGGCGGGGCGTTCGTCGCGAGCGAGCGCAACGGCGATGCCTCCGGCACCAGCCGCCTGTCGGTGCTGAAGTACGACGTCGCCGTCGGCGGCTCCACCCTGACCTCCAGCAGGGAATGGAACCTCACCTCCGACCTGCCCTCGACCGGCTCCAACCTCGGCTTCGAAGGGATCACCTGGATTCCCGACACCTATCTGAGCGGCGCCGGCTTCAAGGACGCCACCACCGGCTCGGTCTACGACCCGGCCCGCTACGGCGCCCACAGCGGCGGCGTGTTCTTCGTCGGTGTCGAGGGCACCGGCACGATCTACGGCTATGTCCTCGCCGATTCCGGCTCCTACACCCGCGTCGCCTCTCTCAGCAGCGGCATGTCCGGGGTGATGGAGCTCCAGTGGGAGCCGCAGGCCGCTCGTCTGTGGGCCGTCTGCGACGACACCTGCGACGGCCGGCACCGCACCCTGAAGGTCGACGCCTCCGGCACGTTCACCACCAGCGCGGTCTACGACCGTCCCAGCGGCATGCCCGACTACAACAACGAGGGCTTCGCGCCGGCCGGCTCCGACGAGTGCGTCGCCGGCTCCAAGCCCGTCTACTGGTCCGACGACTCCAACGACGGCGGACACGCGCTGCGCAAGGGCACCATCACCTGCTGAACCTGCTGCAGCCCGGAACTGTGGTGACGACGGGCGCGGCCGGGCGGACCGGTTCGGTGGTGCGAACCGGTCCGCCCGGCGGAGCACGAACGTCTGGTGCTCGTCGATCGGTATCGGCCTCGACGGCCGATCAAAGGCCGGTCGACGGCCCGGGGGGTGCGGAGGTGGGAGGGTCGTAGGACCCCTGAACTGTTCAGGATGCGTGTCCGATCCCATGAGGAGTCGTCGATGGCCGTTCGTCGTGTCATGCCCGTCATCCAGTCGGAGGCGGTCCAGGAGAGCCGGGAGTTCTACGGCCTCCTGGGCTTCGAGGAAGTCATGAACCTGGGCTGGATCATGACGCTTGCCTCGCCCTCCACTCCGGCGGCGCAGGTCAGCTTCATGAGCAGCGACAAAGCCGCCCCGGTCACCCCCGACATGAGCATCGAGGTCGACGACGTCGACGCGGCCTACGCGCTGATGCGGGACAGCGGCGCGGAGATCGTTCACCCTCTGCAGGACGAGGAGTGGGGCGTACGACGCTTCTTCGTTCGCGACCCCAACGGCCGCGTGGTCAACGTGCTGCGCCACCTCTGAGGCTTCCCGCACCACGCGCGCACCCGACGGGCCCGGCACGCTCGTCGGTCGCCTCGTTCCCGACGATCAGGTGCTGAAAATTTTCTGCGGAAGTTCGGACGCGGTGGCACCTCTCGCGTGTTTTCCCCCTCTGTTCAGCTAGCCGGACTCACCGTGACCTGTGAGCTCTCGGCGACACAGCAGCCCAGGGGGAAGGACACCATGACAACTCCACACCGCATACCGAGACGCTTCGGGCGACTCGGCGTCCTCGGAGCCGCGTTGACGGCACTCGTGGTCGCCGGGACGGGGACGGCGACTCGGGCGACCGCCGGACCGGACATCCCCGGAACCCCGCCCGTGCCGTCACTCACCTGGAGCGACTGCCAGGGCGGCTTCGAGTGCGCGAACGCCGACGTGCCGCTCGACTACCGCGAGCCGCAGGGCAAGACCATCACCCTCGCGGTGGTCCGGAAGAAGGCCGCGGACGGCACGAAGCGCAAGGGCACGCTCTTCATGCAGCCGGGCGGGCCCGGCAACTCCGGCGTGGACTTCGTGCGCAACAACTACGCGGACCTGCCCGCCGCGCTCCGCGACTCGTTCGACGTCTTCGGCTACGACGTGCGTGGTGTCGGCCGCAGTTCGGCGCTGACCTGCTTCGACGACGCGCGGTACACCCAGGCGGTCACACAGGCGAAGGGCGTGCCCGGGCCGGACGCCTACGGACCGGCGCTGAGTCAGGCCGCCGAGTTCGACCAGGCCTGTGAGGACAACGCGGGCGAGCTGCTGCCGTACATCGGCACCGAGTACGTCGCCCGGGACATCGACCTGCTGCGTCAGGCGCTGGGCGAGCAGCAACTCACCTACTACGGACGTTCGTTCGGGTCGTACATCGGGACCGTGTACGCGGCCATGTTCCCCAAGCGGGTGCGGGCACTGACGCTCGACGGCGCCTACGACCCGGTCCACTACGCGAACCGCCCGTACGCCTACGACCGGCCGCAGTACCTGGCGCTGGACGGCGCGATGGGCCGTTTCCTCGACTGGTGCGCCGCCGATCAGGCGACCTGCGGGTTCGGCGACGGCGACCCGCGCGGGGCGTTCGAGAAGCTGAAGGCCGATCTGGACGCCGATCCCGTGCCGACCGCGAACGGCGGCCGGGCCAACGGCTACACGCTGGTCTACCGGCTGATGTTCAACATCAACGAGGGCAAGGTCATCTGGCCCTCGTTCGGTGAGGCGCTGCACAAGGCCCAACTGCGGGACAACACCTCCTTCTTGCTGCGGCCGCCGTCCCCGGCGAGCTTCGACTTCCTCGGCCCGAACGTGGCCGTCGAGTGCGTCGACCGGGACTACCCGCGCGATCTGCGCCGGCTGAAGCGGAACGTCACGGCGAACGCGAAGGACGCGCCGCTGCTCGGCCCCGCGATGGCGTACGGTCCGCCGACGTACGACCACCAGCACGCCACCGCCTGCGTCCAGTGGCCCGGCGAGCGGGTCAGCCGCTACGACGGCTCCTACCGGGCCAAGGGCTCTGCACCGATCCTGGTCCTCGGCACCACCGGCGACCCGGACACCCCGTACCAGGACGCGGTGGCGCTGTCGCGGCAGCTCGACAACGCCTCGCTTGTGACGTTCGAGGCGGAGGGGCACACCGCGTTCGGGCGGAGCGCCTGCGCGACGGACGCGGTCATCGCCTACCTGGTCGACCTGAAGGTCCCGGCCAAGGGCAAGACCTGCGCGGACGAGACCCAGCCGCCTTCTTCGACGCCGACGGTGGCCCCGCCCGGCACCACGCTGAAGGAACTCCGCAACGGCGTCGACGAGCGCGTCGAACGCATCGGCGCCGTGCGCTGACGGTTCCGATACCGACCCCGAGGCGCCGGCCCTTCTCGGCCGGCGCCTCGGCGTCGAGCGACCGGGGCGGAACGCCGTACAGCCGCCACGCGACGTACGGCGCTGCCGGGTTCGCAGAGTTGTGCAGAGATCGGAGTCGGCAACGGAACGTAGGTGTCCTGGGCCGCTGGACGACACCGGCCGAAGCCGGTGGCGGGATTCGAACCCGCGTTTCCCGCTTGACAGGCGAAGTATCCGGTGCCTGCGCACCTGCACAGAACGACCCTACCGAGCCGCCGCGGCGCGAGCATCGGAGTTTCCGGTCCACCTCGGAGCAGGGCCTTCGGACGATCGCCGGCTTCAGTCGGCGCGCCGTCATGGCCAAGGGACCACCGGCCCGTAAAAGCGTCCCGCGGGCCCGGCGCGAGGAGCAGATCCTCGCCGCCGCGACGCAGGAGTTCGGGCGCAACGGTTACGAGGGCACCTCCCTCGCCGCCGTCGCGTCCCGCGTCGGTGTCACCAAGACGCTGCTGCACCAGTACTTCGGCGCCAAGCACGACCTGTATCTCGCCTGCCTCGTCCCGGCCGCCGACCGGATCCTGTCGGCCGTCCGGACCGCCATGCACGACACGGCGAGCGTGCTCGGCCCGTAGGCCCCGGTTGCCTCGCCGGGCAGGGCCGCGGCGACCGTGGCGCGCCGCGTCCGTGCACCCCGGGCGATCCGGGGCAGTAGCTCCGGTATGCGCCGGAGGATCGATGCGGCTCAGAATGCACTCAGGACACAGCGGGGCGAACAGGGTGCCGGACGACGGCGCAGGGGTACCAGGGGCACCACGGGGCGCCTCCACCGCGTGGCCAGGTGTTCTCGGACGCGGCCCGGCGAGAGGAGACCCTGTGACGGCGTCGGCGAGGAACGGAAGTCCGTTCGCTCAGGAGAGTGGTTCCGAGCAGGACCCGAACCGGTGGCGGGCCCTGTGGGTCACCCTGGTGGCCGGTTTCATGAGCCTGCTGGACGTGACGATCGTGGCGGTCGCCCTGCCCACCGTCCAGCGCGAGCTGCACGCTTCCGCCGCCCAGGTGCAATGGGTGGTCTCCGGGTATGCCCTCACGTTCGCCCTCGCCCTGGTGACCGCGGGCCGCCTCGGTGACGCCCTCGACCGACGCCGCATCTTCCTGCTGGCCCTGAGCAGCTTCGTGGTCTTCAGCGCGGCCTGCGGCGCCGCCCCCGACATCACCTGGCTGGTGGTGGGCCGCCTCGCCCAGGGGCTGGCGGCCGGCTTCATGGCTCCGCAGAACTCCGCGCTCATCCAGCAGATGTTCCGCGGCGCCGAGCGCGGACGGGCCTTCGGATTCTTCGGCGCCACCGTCGGCATCTCCTCCGCCGTCGGCCCGCTCACCGGCGGCGCCATCCTCGCGCTGGCCTCCGGCTCCGAGGGCTGGCGCTGGATCTTCTACGTCAACGTCCCCATCGGCGTTCTCGCCGTCCTGCTCGGCCGCCGACTGCTGCCCCGCACCCAGCCGTCCGGCCGGGGGCACGTGGACGTGCCCGGCGTCCTGCTCCTCGGACTCGGCGTCCTCGCGCTCATGTATCCGCTGGTCCAGGCGGACTCCGGCGGGCTGGGGCGCCTGTGGTGGCTGTTCCCCCTCGGCGCCGCACTGCTCGGCCTCTTCGTGCGGTGGCAGCGCCGTCTCGTCGCCCGGGACGCCCAGCCGCTGCTCGATCCCCGTCTGTTCAGCACCGTGCGCGGCTACGCCGTCGGTGCCGGGGTCGGCACGCTGTACTTCATCGGCTTCAGCGGGGTCTGGCTGGTCTTCGCCCTCTTCTACCAGGGCGGGCTCGGCTTCTCGCCGTTGCGGTCCGGCCTCGCCGTGACACCCTTCGCCATCGGATCGGCGAGCGCGGCCGTCGTCGCCGGCAGACTGGTGGACCGGTTCGGCCGGCTGCTCACCGTGTGCGGCCTCGCGGGCGTGATCACCGGCCTGGGCGGTGCCGCGCTGCTGCTCCGCTTCGCACCCCTCGATATCGCCCCCTGGGCAGCCGCCCCGCTGCTCTTCCTCGGCGGCATCGGCGGCGGCTTCGTGGTCTCGCCGAACATCACCATGACCCTGCGGGAGGTGCCGGTGCGGATGGCGGGCGCGGCGGGCGGCGCCCTCCAGACCGGTCAACGCCTCGGCGCCGCCGTGGGCACCGCGGCCCTGCCCGGCCTGTACTACCTGGCGCTCGGTGAGGGCGACGACTACCGCGGCGCCCTCACCGTCGCGCTGGTCGCCGCCCTGGCGGGGATGGGAACGTCGCTGGCCCTCGCGACCGTCGACTGGCGGCGCGACCGGCAGACGCGGCAGCCCCACGAGAAGTGTCCGGACGAGGTCGCCCATAATCCCCTGCACTCCCGCCAGTCCTGATCTGCGCGCCACGCCGACGGGCCCGGGGCAGGGGCAGGGGCAGCAGGACGGCGCCCTGTCGACGGCGAGGCGACGGGAACGACCGACCGACCGGAACCGGCCGAACCGGCCGAACCGGCCGAACCGGCCGAACCGGCCGGAACCTACCGACCGGCCGAACCGGCCGAACCGGCACACCGTCGGCTGCGGACGGCGGGCCTGTCGTCGGCAAGGGGTCGGCGTGCCCGCGACGGCGGGCACGGTCGGGGCAGGGCCCGGCGATGGCCCGCCCGGTCCGGACAAGGGAGCCGGGGTGCCCCACCGCGATGCCGGGGCGCCCATCGTCGGCGGCAGCCGCGCCGGCGTCCGCGAGCGGGGTAACCACCTGGCACCCGCCTCTTCACGGGGCCGCTTCCTCGCCGAGCCTGCCTCAGGGGTCGAAGTGGGTGGCGATGCCGAACCTCCTGCGCAGGAGCCCCATGTCGTGCAGGTCGCGTCCGGTCGGCTCGTAGCCCTGGTGGAAGTAGACCTGTTGGTCGGCGGAGAGGCACGGGACCGTGCTCGCGCCGATGACGCCGGTCACGAAACAGGAGGCCGGGTAGAGGAACGGCCGGTCGGGGTCGAAGGACGCCTGGGTGGCGGAGCCGTCGGCCGCGAACACCAGCGGGTGGAGGTCGATCTCCCGTCCGGCGGCATCCGTGACGACGAACCGCACGGGCCGCCGGTCCAGGGTCTCGGTGAATCCCGCCCCCGCCAGAGCGGCCACCACGGCGGGCTCCTGGTCCACGCGGTGCATCAGATCCAGGTCCCGGTGGTCGCGGGTCTGCTCCCCCATCAGGGCGTCGATGCCCCAGCCGCCTCCGATCCAGGCGTCGGCGCCCGCGCGCCTCAGCAGCGCCAGCACGGACAGCACGTCCTCGGGCGTCATCATCGCTCCAGCGGCTCCTCTCCCCCACGGCTCCGCCCCCCGCGGCGCCGGGCCGGCGGCGGGAAGGCCCCGGCCCCGTCCCCGGCCCGGCGACGGTCTGCGGGTCGCTCACGCGCGCAGCCAGATCGCGGTGTCGCCCGGCAGACGGCCCGCGGCATCCAGGGGGCCGCTGGCGAGCAGGACGTGATCATGCTCGGGAAGGGTGGCCGGGGCGGCCGTCAGGTTGACCACGCAGACCAGGCCGGGCGCCCGGCGGAACGCGAGGACCCCGGCGGGGGCGGGCAACCACTCCAGCGGGCCGTCGCCGAAGCCCGCCTCGGTACGGCGCAGCCGCAGCGCGGTGCGGTAGAGGACCAGCATCGAGCCGGGGTCGGCGGCCTGGAGGTCGGCCGCGTACGCGGACCAGCCCGCGGGTTGCGGCAGCCAGGGCTCGGCGCGCGAACCGAAGCCCGCGTACGAGGCGTCGGCGGTCCACGGCAGCGGCACCCGGCAGCCGTCACGGCCGGGGTCGGCGCCGGCGGAGCGGAAGTGCATCGGGTCCTGGATGCGCTCACGTGGGATGTCCGCCTCGGGCAGGCCGAGTTCCTCCCCCTGGTACAGGTAGACGGAGCCGGGCAGTGCGAGGGTGAGGAGGGCGGCGGCGCGGGCCCGGCGGGTGCCGAGCGCCAGGTCGGTCGGGGTGCCGTACGCCTTGGTCGCGAAGTCGAATCCGGTGTCCGCACGGCCGTAGCGGGTGACCGTGCGCGTCACGTCGTGGTTGCACAGCACCCAGGTGGCGGGCGCGCCGACCGGGGCGTGCTCGGCCAGGGTGTCGTCGATGGCCGCGCGCAGCCGGCCCGCGTCCCAGGGGCAGGCCAGGAAGTTGAAGTTGAAGGCGGTGTGCAGCTCGTCGGGGCGCAGGTAGCGGGCGAAGCGCTCGGCGTCCGGCAGCCAGACCTCGCCGACGAAGACACCGTCGTAGGCGTCGGCGACGCTCCGCCAGGAGCGGTAGATCTCGTGCAGTTCGTCGCGGTCGATGTACGGGTGCGGGTCGCGGCCCTCGACGAAGTCCGGCAGGTCGGGATCCTTGGCGGGCAGGGCGGCCGAGTCGATGCGGACACCGGCCACGCCCCGCTCGAACCAGAAGCGCAGGACGTCCTCGTGCTCCTCGCGGACCGCCGGGTGGGCCCAGTTGAGGTCGGGCTGCTGGGGGGTGAACAGGTGCAGGTACCACTCGCCGTCCGCGACCCGGGTCCAGGTCCGGCCGGCGAACTGCGACGGCCAGTCGTTGGGCGGCAGTTCGCCGTGCTCGCCACGTCCGGGGCGGAAGTGGAACAGCTTGCGCTCGGGGCTGCCGGGTCCGGCGGCGAGCGCGGCCCGGAACCACCGGTGCTGGTCGGAGACGTGGTTGGGGACGATGTCGACGATGGTGCGGATGCCGAGGGCCCGGGCCTCGCCGATCAGCTTCTCGGCCTCGTCGAGAGTGCCGAAGGCGGGGTCGATCGTGCGGTAGTCGGCGACGTCGTAGCCGCCGTCGGCGAGCGGGGAGAGGTACCAGGGGGTGAACCAGATGGCGTCGACGCCCAGTTCGGCGAGATACGGCAGTCTCGCCCGTACGCCCGCCAGGTCCCCGGTGCCGTCGCCGTCGCCGTCGGCGAAACTGCGGGGGTACACCTGGTAGATGGCAGCGCCACGCCACCAGTCGTCCGAAGGGGCGGGGGTCCTGTCGGGGTGCGGGGCTGCCACGTGACGGTCCTTTCGGGGCAGGGGTGGTTCTCCGCCGCCGCCCCGGACAGCGAGGCGTCGGATACGGGGCGGCGGCGGAGGATCGGAAGGGGTACCGACGGGCCGGGCGGGCGCGGCGCCCCCACGGCCGGCGGGTGGAGCCGGGGAACGTCGGTGCCGGGCGGAGAGGTCGGGTTCAGCCCTTGAGGCCGCCCGCGGTCAGTCCGCTCATGATGTTGCGCTGGAAGAGAAGGAACAGCAGCAGGGTCGGCAGGGAAGCGATGGTGAGGGCGGCGATCAGGACGTTCTCGGGCACGCTGGTGGCGAGCGAGTAGATGCCCACGGCGAGGGTCTGGCCGGTGGGGTCGGGCAGCACCAGCATCGGCCAAAGGAAGTCCTTCCAGACACCGACGACCGCGAAGATCGACACCACGCCGAGGATGGGCCGGGAGATCGGCAGGACGACCGACCACAGGACACGCAGCGGACCCGCGCCATCCATGGAGGCCGCGTCCAGGAGCTCCCTGGGGATGGAGTCGAAGAACCGCTTCAGCAGGAAGATGTTGAAGGCGTTGGTCACCGACGGCAGCCAGATCGCCCAGGGCGAGTTGAGCAGGTTGCGCTCGACGATCGGCATGTCCAGCACCGTGAGGTACTGCGGGACGACGAGGACGGTCGCCGGGATCATCAGGGTGACGAGCATCAGCCCGAGGATCGCCTTGCCCAGGACGGGCCGCAGCTTGGACAGGGAGTAGGCGGCGGCGACGTCCAGCACCAGCTGGAAGACGAGCGCGCCGAACGCGTAGTACAGGGTGTTCAGGAGCAGGCGGGCGAGGTCCATCACCTCCCAGGCCCGCTGGTAGTTCTCCGGGTGGACGGAGCCGGGCACCCAGGTCGGCGGTGTCTGGACGGCTTCCTGGGTGGTCTTGAGCCCGCCGGACACCATCCAGTACAGCGGGCCGAGGAAGGCCAGCGTGAACAGGACGACGACGAGCGCGAAGCACAGCCAGTACAGCAGCCTGCCGCGCGGACGGGCGAGGGCGGCGGGCGAGATGAGCGTGCGTGTGGACATGTCCGTGTCTCCCCCGGTCCTACTCTTCCGTGGCGCGGTTGAGCCTGGCGTACACGGCCGAGAAGACGGCCAGCGTGACGAGCAGGATCAGGCCGAGCGCCGCCGCGGCACCGTAGTTGTTGAAGTTGAAGGCGTACTGGTAGATCAGGTAGACGACGGTCGTGGTGGACCCCTCGGGTCCGGCGCCGCCGGTCAGCAGGAAGGGCTCGATGAAGACCTGCATGGTGGCGATGATCTGCATGAGCAGCATCAGCGCCAGGATCAGCCGGGTCTGCGGGATCGTCACGTGCCACACCTTGCGCAGCAGGCCGGCCCCGTCGAGCTCGGCGGCCTCGTACAGTTCGCCCGGGACGCTCTGAAGCGCGGCCAGGTAGATGAGGGTCGCGCCGCCCATGTTCATCCAGGTGGAGGCGACGACGACGGAGAGCATCGCGGTGTCGGGGTCCTGGAGCCACTGCTGGGCGGGTACCCCGAAGACGTCCAGCACCTCGTTGAACATGCCGTACCCGGGGTCGTACAGGTACTTGAAGAGCAGTACCGAGGCGGTGGGCGGCAGCATGACGGGCAGGTAGACCAGGAGCCGCAGATAGCCCTGGCCGTGCCGGAACTCGTTGATGACGAGGGCGGTGACGAAGGGTACGGCGAAGCCCAGGACGAGTGCCAGGGCCGTGAACCAGAGGGTGTTGCGCCAGGCCTGGCCGAAGGCGGGGTCGTTCCAGATGGTGACGAAGTTGTCCCAGCCGGTCCAGCTGACCTGGCCGTCCTCGGTCTTCTGGAAGGCCAGCAGGAACTCTCGGACGATCGGGTACCAGGAGAAGAAGGCGAAGCAGAGCACCGCGCCGATGAGGAATCCGTGGGCGGTGACATTGCGGCGCAGGGCCTTGCCGAGGCCGCCGGCCGGGGGCCGGCCGGTGCCGGCACGCGGCCGGCGGGGACGGCGTTCCTTGGCCGCCGGGTCCTGGGTGAGGGTGGGGGCCGACATGGGTGCTCCTCGGTCGGACTGCGATGTCGCCGGACGGGACGGTCCGGATGCGTGACGTGGGCGGACGGGCGCCGGGTCCGCCGGTGGGGGCGGGTCGGGGGCGCGCTCGCGAGCCGGGCGGTGGGAGACCGCCCGGCCCCGCGGGGTCACTGGTTGGCGAGGACCTGGTTAACCTGGGTCTCCGCGGTCGACAGGAGCTTGTCGATGTCCGCGTCCTTGTTGGTGAGGATGCCGGACATCACGTTGTCGAGGACCTTGTAGACCTCCTGCGCCTTCGGCGGCTCGGCCTTGCCCGGGACCGGGTTGTCCATGAAGGCCTTGAAGTTCTGCACCGGCATGGTGGCGAACTGCTGACGGGCGGCGTCGTCCTTGGCCTTGCTGTCGTTCAGCCACAGGTTGGGCTGCGGGAGTCCGACGGGGAGGCTGTCGGCCTTGGTGCGCTCCCAGTCGTACTGTCCCTTGCCGACGGTGGTGAACTTGAAGTTGAGCCAGGCGATCGCGGCCTTGACCTTGTCGGGCGAGATACCCTTCTTGATCATGTAGTTGTTGCCGCCGGCGAGGGTGTTCTTGCAGCCGGGGATCGGCCCCATGCCGAAGTTCTCGTACTTGGCGCCGAGTTGCTGGACCATGTAGGTCACGTCGTCGGGCGCGGCGAGGAACATGCCGAGCTTGTCGGTGGCGATCTGCTTCTGCAGGTCGCCCCACTTCAGCAGCTGGGTCTTGCCCATGGCGTCGTCGTCCCAGCGCATCGCGTGGAGGTTCTGGGCGACCTGCTTGCCGATCGCGTCGTTGAACGCGGCCTTCGTGCCGGAGGCGTCGACGACCTCACCGCCGAGGCTGTACATCTGCGCGGTGAAGTGCCACCCGCCGGTGTTGCCGGCGCTGTACTCGCCGAAGCCGGCCACGCCGCCGCCGAGCCCGGCGATCTTCTTCGCCGCCGCCCGGACGTCCTCCCAGGTGGCGGGCGGGGTGTCGGGGTCGAGGCCGGCCTGCTCGAAGAGCGCGCGGTTGATGAGCAGGCCCATCCGGTAGTTGCTGGTGGGCAGGCCGTAGAGCTTGCCGTCCTTCTTGAGCGAGCCGAGTACGTCCGGGTCGATGTCCTTCAGCAGCGGCACGGTCCTGTCGTTGACATAGGCGCTGATGTCCTGGGCGCCGTCGTTGTCGAGGACCTGGTCGAGGTCGGTGAAGTAGGTGTAGAACACGTCCGGTTGGGACTTCGCCTTGAGCATCGCGGTGAACCGCGGCGGCTCCAGGCACTGGCCCGGGGTGGAGCGGCCCTGCACGGTGACGTCGGGGTAGGTCTTGTTGAACTCCTTGACGTCCTCGTTCCACTCCTTGAGCTCGGCCTTCTTGGCCGCCGGCGGCATGCAGTCGATGGTGATGGTCACCTTGGTCTTGGGGTCCAGCGGCGCGGCGGGGTTGGCGTTCGCGCTGTTCCCGTCGCCGTTGTCGCCGTCGTCGCTGCTGCTCGTGCCGCAGGCGGCGAGCGCCGTCAGTGTGAGAGCGGAGACGAGGGTGACCGCGCCGGCGCGGCGGGTGCGGCGGAACCGAGCTCTTCTCATGGGTGGTCCCCTTCGGGCATGAACGTGGAAGGCGCCCCCTCATCAGTACGAGGTGGGGCGCCGCACACTCAATCACCGTCAACAAGGCTGCGCAATATCTCGCGCTGATTTCGTAATTGCTTGACAGAGCAACGCAGATGGAGGGGCTGACACCCGGTGATTCCCTGCAAGTCGGTGTCGACTACGGAACATTGCGTACCGCTTCCCGGACGGGCCCCGTCGGGACCGGCGAGGACATGACGCGGCCGGCCCACGAGGGTCCGTGGGCCGGCCGATGACGTGACGGGCGGTGTGCGCGAGGAGCGGGGTACGGGAGGGGGGCCGAACGGGACGGGTTCCGTCAGTCGCGCGGCGCCTGGGCCGTGGAGCCGCGTACGACCAGCTCGGGCTCGAACAGCAGCTCACCGGGCGGCACTTCGCCGCCCTGGATCTGGGTGCACAGCAGCTCCACGGCGGCGCGCCCCATGGCCTCGATGGGCTGGCGCACGGTGGACAGCGGGGGTTCCGTGCAGTTCATGAAGGCGGAGTCGTCGAAGCCGACGACGGACACCTGCTCGGGCACCGCGAGACCGCGCCGCCGGGCGGCCCTGATGGCGCCGAGGGCCAGCGGGTCGCTGGCGCAGATGATGCCGGTGACCCCGCGGTCCAGCAGGCGCGAAGTGGCCGCCTGACCACCTTCCAGGGAGAACATCGAGCGCGCCACCCGGTCGTCGGGGAGCGGGGAGCCGGCCGCCTCGGCCGCGGCCTGGGCGGCGACGAGCTTGCGCCGGGAGGGGATGTGGTCGCGGGGCCCGAGGACGATCCCGATGCGCTCGTGGCCCAGCAGGGAGAGGTGGCGCCAGGCCTGTTCCACCGCGACAGCGTCGTCGCAGGAGACACAGGGGAAGTCCAGCTCCGCTATGGGCGCGTTGATCAGGACCACCGGGATCTGCCGCTCGGCGAGCTGCCGGTAGTGGTCGTGCGGGGCGTCGGCCTGCGCGAACAGCCCTCCGGCGAAGACCACGCCGGAGACGTGCTGCTGAAGGAGGAGATCGACGTAGTCCGCCTCGGAGACGCCGCCCTTGGTCTGGGTGCACAGCACGGGTGTCAGCCCCTGCTGGGCCAGTGCGCCGCCGATCACCTCGGCGAACAGCGGGAAGATCGGGTTCTGCAGCTCCGGCAGGACGAGTCCCACCAGGCGGGCGCGTTCGCCGCGCAGTTGGGTGGGGCGCTCGTAGCCGAGCACGTCCAGTGCCGTCAGCACCGACTGACGGGTGGTCTCGGAGACCCCCGGCTTGCCGTTGAGCACCCGGCTGACCGTGGCTTCGCTGACCCCTACCTTCTTGGCAACCTGAGCAAGTCGTCGCGTCATGGGCGCAAGGCTAGCGCAAGCCGCGCAAACGGCTTGCGCCAACCAGGGCCACCATGTTCATTTTTCGTCAGGATCCATGACTCTCTTGCGGACCACCGTTCAGGGATTGATGTTGATCTTGAAGGTGGAGGTGGTGTTCCGGATGTCCACGGCGTTGCCGTTCAGGCGCAGCCCGTTGAAGGTGACCTCGCCGACCGCCGGACCCTGATCGGCCTCGGGCAGCTCGTTGGCCCACAGTCCGAAGCCGGATCTGGCGTCGAAGGCGTCACCGCTCTTGCGGGCGCCGGTGATCGAGATGTCGGTGAGGACGGTGTCCTTGATCGGGTTCACCGGCCGACCGCCGACGTACTGCGTCTGGAACATGATGCCGGAGTAGGTCGGGTCGATGATGTCGACGTCGTTGACGCGGATGCCCTGGAACACCTTGGACGCGGAGAACAGCCAGATGCCGGGGAAGGTCTGGGCGCCCCAGAAGTGCCCGCCGGAGCGGACCACGGAGACGTTCTCCACCGTCGTCGGATCGGTGCCGAAGCCGTTCATCGGATAGCCGAAGTCCAGCGAGCTGATGGTGATGCCGGAGTAGACCAGGGTGTCGGCGATGTGGATGTTGCGGAAGGTGTTGTCGTAGCCGCCGTACACGGCGATGCCCGCGGCCCGCCAGGTCAGCAGCGAGGTCAGGTTCTCGTAGAGGTTGTCCTTCATGTCGGCGCCGCCCGCGTCGATCGCCGAGAACAGCGCGAAGCTGTCGTCGCCGGAGGAGCGGGACTCGTTGTTGACGACGTGGTTGTCCGTCGACCCGTTGGTCATGTTGACGCCGTCGGCGAAGGTGTCGCGGATGCGCGCGTTGCTCACCGTCATCCGGTCGGTGTTGGCGCCCCAGTACAGACAGACCATGTGCTCGGTCCAGGTGTTGTCGATGACGATGTCCGACACGTTGGCGAAGTCGAACACCTTGCCCGGCCCGTCGATGCGCGAGGTGTAGTTGCCGAAGTAGGCGAAGCCGCGGAACGCGGAGCCCTTGGCGCTCGCCTCGGCCCGGAAGCCGACGTCGGTGTTCTCCTGGCCGGCCGGGGCGTGGAACTGGGTGTACCAGGGTCCGGCGCCGACCACCTGTACGGCCTTGCCGTACACCTGGAACTTTGACGAGGTCTGGTAGTCCCCCGGCGGCAGGTAGACGCCGGTGAGTCTGCCGGTGGTGTCCATACGGACCCGGTCCAGGGCGTTCTGCACGTCCTGGTGGGTGAAGCCGGCCGGCACCGCGTACGCCGCCGGGTCGGGGTTGGCGACGGGCGCGGCCTGCTCCAGGCTGACGAAGTCGATCGCGTAGCGCGAGGCGTTGGCGGCGTCCTTCTGGAGCCGGATCTTCGCACCGGCCGGGACGGTCTCGCCCAGCATCAGGTGCGCCTCGTCGTAGATGTGGCGCGGGGCGCCCGCGGACGGCGCGTTGCCCGGCGAGGCCTCGGCGCCGTAAAGCCAGGCGTACCGCGAGGTGAGCGGCAGGGCCTTGCGGAGGGTGCCGTCGACGTAGACGTTCAGGGTGGCGTCGGTGCCGCCACCGCCCGCGGCGTCGGGGATGGAGAAGCGGGTCACCAGGGTGTTGGTGGCCACCCGGGTGGTGAACTCCACGTACTCGCCGGTGCTGTCGAGGGTGACGGCCTTGCGCCCCGAGGCCTCGCCGGCGAGGTCACCGACGGTGCGGTTGGGGCCGACGGTGGTGGCGCCCCCGCCCGTGACGCCGTCCTCCGCCTCGTACATGTCGTACGGCATGTCGGCGCCGCGTCCGACGAACAGGGACTGCTCGACGGTGTTGTTCTCCCGCTTCACGGGGAGTTCGTTGCCGTCGGCCGCGACCGTGGCGCGCACCGTGTAGGTGCCGTCGGCGGCGGTCCAGGTGCCGAGGGTGGCCGGTGCGGTGGTGGCACCGGCGGCGATCGCCCCGTCGTGGGAGCCGGTCAGGGTGCGGACGGTCGCCCCCTTGGAGTCGACCAGGGCGAGGGTGAGGGCATGGGCGCCGCTCGCCGAGGCGACGGTGCCCTGATTGCGTACGGCGACCCGGAAGGTGACCGGGTCGCCCGCGGCCGGGCCGGACGGGGACGTGGTGACCACCGGGACCAGGTCGGAGCTGCTGACCGGGCGCACGGTGAGCGCGGTGGGCGCCGTGTAGGTGTTGTCGGTCTCGTTCTGCTCGATCACCGTGCCGCCGTCGTCCGCGACGGCGCTGAGCTGGTAGGTCCCCGTCTCGCGGGCGCCGATCGAGGCCTGGACGACGGTCTGCGCCCCGGCGGCGAGGGCGCCCACCGGGGCGGTGGCGACCTTGGTGCCGTTCAGCCGCAGCGCGAGGGTGCTGGCGGGCGCGGCGGTCTCGCCGCTGTTGCGGACGGTGGCGGACAGGGTGATGGTGTCCGACTCGACGGGCGAGGCCGGCGAGGCGGTCAGCGAGGTGACCTGCAGATCGGGGTTGGGCGCGGCGGTGCCGATCACCTGGAACTCGGCGATCTGCCCTGCCGGGGCACCGGAGTTGGCGGTGAACCGCAGCTGGACCTCGGCGACGCGAGCGGCGACCGGGAGGCCGCTCGCCGGGCTGAAGGCGTACTCCTTGGCCGCGACCAGCGAGGTGAAGCCGCTCGCGGACTGCTCACGCCCGAGCACCTGGACGGTCTGGGTGCGCGGGCCCCAGGAGCTGTCCGGGTTGAGGCGCAGGACCAGTGAGGTGACGTCGGCGTTGGCGCCGAGCCGCACGGTCAGCGTGGCGGGGTGGCCGGAGCCCTCCCAGTAGGTGCTGGTGGAGTTGTCGTTGGCGTTCTCGGCCACGAAGGTGTGCACGGTCGAGGAGGCCGTGATGGGCCTGCCGACCGCGAGGTTGGAGCCGGGTCCGGAAGTGCCGGTCCGGGTGACGGAGTTGCTGTCGCCGGAGACGTTCCCGGCTGCGTCCTTCGCCCGCACGACGTAGGACACGGTCACGGTGGCGGGCCGGTTGTCGGTGTACGTGGTGACGTTGCCCGCGACCGTGGTCAGCAGGGTGTTGTTGCCGTACACCTCGTAGCCGGTGACGGCGGTGTTGTCGGTGGAGGCGTTCCAGGTCAGCCGGATCTGTCCGGCGGCAGGCTCGGTGAACGCCAGGTTCGCGGGAGCGGTCGGCGCCTGGGTGTCGCCGGTCGCGCCGCGGCGGGTGACGGTGTCGCTGTTGCCGGAGACGTTCCCGGCGCCGTCCTTGGCGCGCACGAAGTAGGAGACCGTGGCGTTCGCGGGCCGGGTGTCGGTGTACGTGGTGGCGTTGCCGGCGACCGAGGTCAACAGCTGGTTGTCGGCGTAGACGTCGTAGCCGGTGACGGCGGTGTTGTCGGTGGAGGCGTTCCAGGTCAGCCGGATCTGGCCGGCGGCAGGCTCGGTGAACGCCAGGTTCGCGGGAGCGGTGGGCGCCTGGGTGTCGCCGGTCGCCGGGCCGTAGACCTCCAGCGCGGACAACTGGGCGGCCGCCCGGCCGGTGTTGGCGGTGACCAGGACCTGGATGTAGCGCGTGGTGGCGGTGTCGAAGGTGATCGTCACCGTGTTCCCGTCGGCCGGGGCGAACTGGTACGCCCTCGACGCCGTCAGGTCGGTGAAGTCGGTCCCGTTGGCGCTGCCCTGGATCTTCAGGGTCTGGGTGCGGGCGCCCCAGCCGTCGGGCAGCGCGAGCACCACCCTGTTGACGCCGAGGGAGGAGCCGAGGTCGGCCCGGATCCATTGCGGGAGTTCGTTGTTGCGGCTCTCCCAGTAGCTCGCCTTGTTGCCGTCCGCGGCGTTGGCCGGCACGTACGTCTCGGTGTGGCTGCTCGCGGTGAGGGTGCGGCCGCGGGCAAGGTCGGTGGAGGACTCGCCCGCCCCGTGCACCTCGAGTTCCGAGAGCTGGGCGGCCTGCCAGCCGGTGTTGGCGGTGATCTCGATCCGTACGTAGCGGGTCTGCCCGGCCGGGAAGGCCACCGTGACGGTGTTGGCCGAGCCGGGGCTGAAGGTGTAGGCGGCGGACGCCTTCAGGGTGGTGAAGCCGGTGCCGTCGGCACTGCCCTGCACGGACAGGGCCTGGCTGCGGGTCTCCCAGGGCGCGGGCAGCTTCAGCACGACCTCGTCGACGCGGGCGGTGGAGCCGAGGTCGGCCTGGACCCATTGCGGCAGGTCGCCGTCCGCGCTCTGCCAGTAGGAGCCCTGGTCGCCGTCGGTGATGTTGCGGGCGGCGTACTCGGCGTGCGAGCTGCCGGCCGCGGTGGGCCGTCCGGCAGCGAGGTTGGGTCCGTCGGCCGCCGAGGCGGTGGTCAATGACGACACGCCCAGCATCAGCAGGCTGGTCGTGAGGACGGCGGCCATGGCCCGCCATCCCCTGCGCATGGGTCTCATCTCTCCCCGATCTCCGTCCCGTCCGCCGTGGCGCGGCGGGGCGCGGTTGCTGGATGGTCGGCTCGACGGTGCGCCGGACACGCCTCAATGTGCGGGACAGGGCGCCGCTTTTGCGTGAATCGCTCAGAGAGTTGCAGACCGATAAGGGTTCGTCCACCGTCGGGACAGCGGCGGATCCGACCCGCTCCTCCCCGGGCCACCTGCCCAGGGGCCGGATCAGCGACTTTCGTACGGGCTTTCACGATGACGCAAGCGGATCCGCACGTCACGCAAGCCGCTTGCGTGCTCAACTCCCGCCCCTGCCAGGACCGTTGACAAAGCGGAGACACGCTAGAAACCTGTGGGCGTACTTTCCGCAAAGAATCGACTGTTCAACTCAATTTGCGTGCACGGATGGCATCCCCCACCTCGGGTCGGCCCCCTCGGGGCCGCTCCCGCACTCTCCTCCCCGCACCTCCCGCGTCTCCCCGCACCCCAGGGGCCGACCCGCCGTGCCCTCCCCCGTGTTCACCGACCGAACAGAGGACCTCATGAGTTGGAGACCACCGGGCCGTCGGCCCGTGACCGGCGCGGTCGTCGCCGGGCTCCTGTCGACCGGCCTGCTTCCGCTGGCCTTCGCCTCCCCCGCCCAGGCGGCTCCCGCCGCGGCCGACACCAACCTCGCCCTCGGCCGCCCCGCCACGGCGGGCGGCGCGCACGCCGAATACCCGGCCCGCAACCTCACCGACGGTGTCCAGGCCTCCTACTGGGAGGGCCCGGCGGGGTCCTTCCCGCAGTGGGCGCAGGTCGACCTCGGCGCGGCCCGGGAGGTGGACCGGGTGGTGCTCAAACTCCCGACCGGGTGGGGCAGCCGTAACGAGACCCTGTCCCTGCAGGGCAGCAGCGACGGCTTCGGGTTCAGCACGCTCGCGGCCTCGGCGGTCCGGGTGTTCGACCCGGCCCAGGCCAACGCGGTGTCCGTCGCCCTCGCCTCCCCCGCGGACGTGCGGTACGTCCGCGTCAACGTCTCCGGCAACACCGGCTGGAACGCCGCGCAACTCTCCGAGCTGGAGGTGTACGGCGAGGACGGCGGCACGGACCCGGGCGACCCGCCGCCCGTCGGCACCAATCTGGCCCGCAACAAGCCGGTCCAGGCGACCTCCACCGCACAGACCTACGTGGCCGCCAACGCCACCGACGACTCCGTCTCCACCTACTGGGAGGCTGCCGGTCACCCCTCGGATCTCACCGTCCGGCTGGGGGCCGACGCCGACGTGACCGGCGTGGTGGTCAAGCTCGACCCCGACCCGGTGTGGGCGGCCCGCACCCAGACCCTCCAGGTCCTCGGCCGGCAGCAGTCCGCGAGCGGCTTCACCTCGCTGGCCGCCGCGAAGTCGTACTCCTTCAGCCCGGCGAGCGGCAACACGGTGACCGTCCCGGTCAGCGGCCGCTGGTCCGACGTACGGCTGCACTTCACCGCCAACTCCGGTGCGCCCGGCGGGCAGGTCGCCGAGTTCCAGGTCGTGGGCACCGCCGCACCCGCCCCCGACCTGACGGTCACCACGCTGGACTGGACGCCGGCCGCGCCCAGCGAGCGGGACGCGGTCACCGTCAAGGCCACCGTGCGCAACGCGGGCACCGCGCGCTCCGCGGCCACCAACGTCGACGTCAGCGTGGAGGGCACGGTCGCCGGCAGCGCCGCCGTCCCGGCGCTGGACCCGGGCGCCTCGGCGACCGTGGACGTCGCCACCGGTACCCGAGCGGCGGGCAGTTACGGCGTGTCGGCCGTCGTCGACCCCCGGAACGCCGTCCCGGAGCTGGACGACAGCAACAACAGCCGTACCGCCGCGAACAGACTGGTCGTCACCCAGGCGCCGGGACCCGACCTGGAGGTGGCCTCGATCACCACCAACCCGGCCAACCCGGCCGTCGGCCAGGCCGTCTCCTTCACCGTCGCCGTGCGCAACCGTGGGATCAGTGCCGCTCCGGCCGGCTCCGTGACCCGGGTCCAGGCCGGCTCGACCACCCTCGCCGGCACCGCCGGCCAGGTGGCCCCCGACGCCACGGTGAACGTGGCGATCAGCGGGACCTGGACGGCCACCGCGGGCGGGGCGACCCTCACCGCGACCGCCGACGCCACCGGGGTCGTCGCCGAGACGAACGAGAACAACAACGTCCTCACCAAGTCCCTGGTGGTCGGCCGCGGCGCCGCCGTGCCCTACACCGAGTACGAGGCGGAGGACGGGCGGTACACCGGCACGCTGCTCACCACCGACGCCCAACGCACCTTCGGACACACCAACTTCGCCACCGAGTCCTCCGGCCGCAAGTCGGTCCGGCTCACCTCGACCGGCCAGTACGTGGAGTTCACCTCCACGAACGCGGCCAACTCCCTCGTCGTGCGCAACTCCGTCCCGGACTCCGCGTCCGGAGGCGGCGCCGACGCCACCGTCAGCCTGTACGCGGACGGCGTCTTCGTGCAGAAGCTGCCCCTGTCGTCCAAGCACAGCTGGCTGTACGGCAGCACCGACGACCCCGAGGGACTGACCAACCGCCCGGGCGGTGACGCGCGGCGCCTGTTCGACGAGTCACACGCGCTGTTGTCGAAGAGCTACCCGGCGGGCACCGTGTTCCGCCTCCAGCGCGACGCGGGCGACTCGGCCGCCTTCCAGGTGATCGACCTGGTCGACCTGGAGCAGGTGGCTCCCGCCGCGACCAAGCCGGCCGCCTGCACCTCGATCACGGAGTACGGTGCCGTACCGAACGACGGCCTCGACGACACCGACGCCATCCAGCGGTCGGTGACCGCCGACCAGAACGGCCAGATCTCCTGTGTGTGGATCCCGGCCGGGCAGTGGCGCCAGGAGCAGAAGATCCTCACCGACGACCCGCTGAACCGGGGGCAGTTCAACCAGGTGGGCATCCGGGACGTCACCGTCCGCGGCGCGGGCATGTGGCACTCCCAGCTGTACACGCTGACCCCGCCGCAGGAGGCGGGCGGCATCAACCACCCGCACGAGGGCAACTTCGGCTTCGACATCGACTCCAACACCCAGATCTCCGACATCGCCATCTTCGGCTCGGGCACCATCCGCGGCGGCGACGGCAACGCCGAGGGCGGCGTCGGTCTCAACGGCCGCTTCGGCAAGGGCACGAAGATCACCAACGTATGGATCGAGCACGCCAACGTCGGTGTCTGGGCAGGCCGCGACTACTCCAACATCCCCGAGCTGTGGGGCCCGGGCGACGGGCTGGAGTTCTCCGGGGTACGCATCCGCGACACCTACGCCGACGGCATCAACTTCGCCAACGGCACCCGCAACTCCACTGTCTACAACTCCTCCTTCCGCAACACCGGCGACGACGCGCTCGCCGTGTGGGCCAGCAAGTACGTGAAGGACACCTGGGTGGACGTCGGCCACGACAACCACTTCCGCAACAACACGATCCAGCTGCCCTGGCGGGCCAACGGCATCGCGGTGTACGGCGGTCACGGCAACACCATCGAGAACAACGTCGTCTCCGACACCATGAACTACCCGGGCATCATGCTGGCCACCGACCACGACCCGCTGCCCTTCACGGGGGAGACCCTGATCGCGGGCAACGCCCTGTACCGCACGGGCGGCGCGTTCTGGAACGAGGACCAGGAGTTCGGCGCTATCACCCTGTTCGCCCAGGGTCAGGACATCCCCGGCGTCACCATCCGGGACACCGAGATCCACGACTCGACGTACGACGGAATCCAGTTCAAGACGGGTGGCGGCGCGATGCCGGGCGTGAAGATCACGAACGTGCGCATCGACCGATCCAACAACGGCTCCGGCATCCTCGCGATGAGCGGCGCCCGCGGCAGCGCCACCCTGTCCGGTGTGACGATCACCGGCTCGGCCCAGGGTGACGTACTCGTCGAACCGGGCTCGCAGTTCACGATCACCGGCACCCCGAACGGGGCGACGGGACGCCGCGACGCCTACTGAGCACGACCGGTGGGCCCCCGAGAGCGGGGGCCCACCGCTCCATCCCTGTTCCGCGCCACCGCTCCAGCACTCCGCCGCTCGGCGGCTCGGCGGTCACCCGATGCCCGCCTCCGCCCCGCTGCTCGGCCCCCACTTGAGCGCAAGCGCCGTACGACCTCGTCTAGTCGGGCGCCCTGTCGGCCGTGACCAGCAAGTACTCCCATTCCATGGCCCCGTGCGCGAGGTGCCGGGCGGCGAGGTCCCCGAGCGGCTCGGTGCTTCGTCTTCAGGGCCCGGTCGGCCCGGGTCGCCTCACTAGCCTCGGACATGACGGATCCCTCCGCTGCGGCACCGCTCGCCTTCGGCTCCGGGCGGAGGCCACCGCCTCGGACCGCCGCGCCCGAGCCTCGCCGACTCCGACGCCTCATACGACTGTCTCACGGTTCGACCCGTCGGGCAGGGGCTCGGACAGGGGCCGTCACGCCGGTTTGCCGCCCGGCCGGCCCGGCGCCGCGGGCGGGCGGCGACACGCACGACTCCGTGCCTGGTGGCGACGGAGGAAGCCGCCCGGACGAGCCGCACGGGCAGCCGGGGCAGTCGACGGTCCGTGGCCGCGCGGGTCGCGAGCCGGCACTCAACCGCCGTCCACGGAACCGCCCTTGACACGGGCTGAAGCTCCCCCTGTTGCTCGTGACGGGAGCGCGACGGAGTGCTGCGTGAGGTCTGGACACTCCTCTGTGAGCGTGCTGTCATACCGCTGTCACAGGATTTCCAACGTTGAAAAGGCCGCTTCGACCGAGCGTCCCGTCACCGGTGCGCGTCGTCCTCCGCGGGCTCCCGGCCAGGAGCCCGCACTCCCGCCGGGCATGGTCACGGCCTCTGTACGAGGAAGGGTTCGATGACACGACACGCCACCCGTCCCAGAGCCAGAGTGTGGGCGCTGCTCGCCGCGGCGGCCCTGATCCTGCCCCCGAGCGGGCTGCTTCCCACCGCGGCGGCCGTCGAGCAGCCGAGCAGCGCGTCGGCTCCCGCCGCCGAACAGGCCGACGTCGAGACACACGGCCTGAAGGGCGAGTACTTCAGCATGTCGGCGCCCGGCGCCCGGGACTTCGACCGACTCGGCGGCACCCTGCTCGACCCACAGATCAACTTCTCCGGACTGACCAGCACCTTCCAGGAGTTGACCGGTCGGACCGAGCACACCACCGCGCGCTGGACCGGCCGGATCGAGGCACCGGCCACCGGTGACTACACCTTCTACGCCATCGGCGACAACGGCTTCCGGCTCTACGTCGACGATCGGCCCGTCATCGACCACTGGGTGGGTGACTGGGACCGGGAGCAGACCAGCGCCGCCGTCCGGCTGACCGCCGGCGAGCAGCACGACTTCCGTCTGGAACTGTTCCAGGACACCGGTGGCGCCAACATGTACCTGCGCTGGTCGACACCGACCATGGCCAAGCAGATCGTGCCGATGTCCGCGTTCACCCCGCCGACCGACTTCGAGGTGTACCCGGTCGAGATGTCGGTCGCCGAGAGCGGACGGCGGCTGCGCGCCCGGTTCGAAGGCAGGGTGGGCGGTCTCCGGGGCCTCAAGGACCATCTGAAGGTCGAGGCCGACACGACCGCCATGCCGATCAGGTCGGTGACGGCCGTCCCCGGCGACCCCACCTCACTGAACGTCGACCTCGCGGAGCCGATCCAGCGGAACCAACTGGTCAGGGCCTCCTACGACGGTGAGGGCGGGCTGACGGCCGGCGGCGAGAGCGTGCCGAAGGTCATCCGCTACGCCGACAACGCCTCCACCCACCGGCTCACCACCGAGTGGGGCGACGACCTGGACAAGAAGCACCCGCTGCCGGAGTACCCGCGCCCCCAGCAGGTGCGGTCCCGGTGGAAGAACCTCAACGGCCCCTGGCAGTTCGGCGCGGCGAAGGCCGGGGAGGAGCCGGTCTTCGGCAAGAAGCTCGACGAGACGATCACCGTGCCGTTCCCGGTCGAGTCCCAGCTGTCCGGTCTCGAGCGGCACGAGGACCACATGTTCTACCGCAGGCTCGTCGACGTACCCAAGAGCTGGAAGGTCGGCAGGAGCGACCGGGCCGACCGGCTGAAGCTCAACTTCGGCGCCGTCGACTACCAGGCCCGCGTCTACGTCAACGGCACGAAGGTCGCCGAACACACCGGCGGCTACAACGCCTTCAGCGCCGACATCACCGACGCGCTGAAGGGCACCGGCCCGCAGGAGATCGTCGTCGCCGTCACCGACACCGGAGGCGCCGACCAGCCCATGGGCAAGCAGTCCACGAACCCGGGCGGCATCTTCTACACCCAGACGTCCGGCATCTGGCAGACCGTGTGGATGGAGCCCGTCGCGCCCGCCGCGATCGACGACATCGTCACGACGCCCGACATCGACACCGGCACCCTCGCGGTGACGGTGAACTCCGAGGACGCCTCCCCCACCGCCCGTGTCGAGGCCGTCGCCCGCGACGCCCGCGGCAGAGTCGTCGGCAAGGTCACCGGACCGGCCGGCAGGGAACTGCGCCTGCCGGTGGCGAAGCAGCACCTGTGGAGCCCCGACGACCCCTACCTCTACGACCTCGACGTCACGCTCACCGACGGCAGGTCGACCGACCGGGTCGGCAGCTACTTCGGCATGCGCGAGGTCGGCATCGAGAAGGTGGGCGGCTTCGACAAGCTGGTCCTCAACGGCAAGCCGATCTTCTCCCTCGCCACCCTCGACCAGGGATTCTGGCCGGACGGCCTCTACACCGCGCCCAGTGACGAAGCCCTCGCCTTCGACCTCGAGGCACACAAGAAGCTCGGCTTCAACGCTGTCCGCAAGCACATCAAGGTCGAACCGCAGCGCTGGTTCTACCACGCGGACCGGCTCGGCCTGCTGGTCTGGCAGGACTTCGTCTCCGGGAACCTCACCAACGAAACCGGCCGGAAGGCGTTCGTCGACCAGGGCCAGGAGATCGTGCGCCAGCACCACAACTCGCCCTCCGTCATCGGCTGGATCGTCTTCAACGAGGGCTGGGGCGAGTGGAGCCGCGAGGAGACCGGCCGCATCACCGAGTCCGTGCAGGCCGCCGACCCGTCCCGTGTCGTCAACGCTCACAGCGGTGTCAACTGCTGTAACTCCAAGGGGGATTCGGGCAAGGGCGACATCATCGACCACCACGACTACAACAACACCGATCCCGCCTTCCCCGACGACGGCCGGGCGGCCATGGACGGTGAGCACGGCGGCTTCGTCCTGCGCACCCCGGGCCACATGTGGCCGGGCGCCCCGACGGTGATCTACAGCGGTGTCGACACCAAGGAGGAGCTGACCCGCAAGTACGTGGAGAACACCGAGCAGTTCTACGTCGAGCAGGCCGGCGCCGAACTGTCGGGTTCGGTATACACGCAGATCACCGACCTGGAGAACGAGCTGAACGGCCTGTACACCTACGACCGCCGCGACATCAAGGTCGATCCCGACCAGGTGCGGAAGATCAACCGCAAGGTGATCGCCGCCGGCGCCGCCGCGGGCCGCGCGGGTCCGCCGAAGGGCGGCGGGCACTGGAGCCTCGACGAGGGCACCGGCACCACCGCGAAGGACGAGGGCCCGAACGCCAGGCCTCTCACCCTCCGGGAAGGTGCCTCCTGGACCCCCGGCGTCAGCGGCAGCGCCCTGAAGTTCGACGGTCAGAAGCAATACGCCGAGACCGCGGGACCGGTGCTCGACACCGCCGGCAGCTACTCGGTGTCCGCCTGGGTCCGGCTCGACGCGATCCCCGGCAACTACGCCACCGCGGTCAGTCAGGACTCCCGCGCCACGGCCAACTCCTTCTACCTCCAGTACGGCCACGGCACGTTCACCTTCAGCACGCCCGGCGAGCACCGCGCCCAGGCAGCCGTCCCCGCGGAGACGGGCCGCTGGTACCACCTGGTCGGCGTGCGGGACGCCGCGAGCAACCAGATCCGGCTGTACGTCGACGGAACGCTCGCGGCGACGGCCACCGGCGGCCCCGCACTTCCGAGTACCGGTCCGCTGACCCTGGGGCGCGCCCACTGGGACGGCGCGAACGTCGACTTCTGGAACGGCGTGGTGGACGAGGTCCACGCCGTCGACCGGGCACTGACCACCGAGGAGGTGAGCGGTCTCTACGCGGAGGTGAAGCCCTGAGGCACCGCGTTCGGCAGACGGTGGCGGCCTTGTCCCTCGCGGGGCGAGGCCGCCCTCGTGCTCGGCCGCGGCCCCCGGACGGGCGCCGCGGCGCTCACACGTACCGCCCGCGCTTGCCCCGCGCGCCCATGTGGGGTCCTCGCTCTCCCAGGGGCGGACGATGAGTGATGACTTCCGGTGATCGCTCGGCCGGCCGCGGCCAAGGCGCACCACCGCCACGCCGCCGCCGAGGGTGCGGGAACAGCTCGGCGGGAACTTCCCGCCGAGCTGTTGCCGCACCGCTCATGCTTGATCAACTCACCGCGTTCTGAACAGCGATCCCTCGAATCCACCGGTCGCCCCCGGTCACCGGGACCGCCCCCGTCGGCGGCTACGCGTGCGTCACGGCGTCCAGGGCGCCTCCACGGACCACGTCGTGTCCTCGGTGAACAGGGCGGGGTTGTCCCAGGTGTGCGTACCGCCCGGCGTGGCCAGCCACAACTCGGCGCTGTAGTGCCGCAGATACTGTTCCGGGAAGTTGTACGCGGACAGCCGCACGGCGCCGTTCGCGCCGCGGACGGGGCAGAAGGTGGCGTCGGCGCGGAACAGGTCGGTGCTGCCGGACTCCTTGTAGACGCGGTAGTCGCGGTGACGCAGGTACTGGCCGGGGTAGTTGCGCGACTCGAAGCTGTAGCAGCCGCCGGCGGCCAGGCCGGGGACGATCTTCCAGGTGGCGTCGTTCTTCAGCAACGCGTCGCTGCCGGCGGTGACGACCTCCGTGAAGCCCGCGCCGTCCCGGTGGCGCAGGTACCGGTCGGTGTAGCCGGGTGTCGTCACCCGCAGGGACCTGTACTGGTCGACGGGCAGGGTGACCGGGGTGGTCGAGGCCTGGGAGGCGTCGATGAGGGCGCGGTTGGCGGCCCTGACCCGGGCCTCGTCGACCTTGACGACCTGACGGTCGTAGGTGAGCAGGCCGTTGGCCTCGTTCTCGACATCGGTGATCTCGGTGTAGACCGACGCCGACAGGCCGCGCGGCATGCGTACTTCGCGGATCGCGTCCAGCAGGCCGACGAACCGGTTGTTCAGGTGCGCGAGGCCGGGCTGGTCCTCGTAGCTGAAGCCGCCGCCGGGGTACCACTCGTGTCCGGCGACCTTGAACCCGAGCCCGCCGAACTCGCCGAGCACGGCGGCACGGGTGGCGCTGGGCACGGTGGTGCCGGGGCCCACGTAGACGTGGTGGTCCACGACGTCGCCGTTGCCGCCGTCGACCGAGCCGCAGCAGTTGACGCCGCTCATGTTGTTCACCAGGCGCGTCGGGTCGTAGGCCTTGACCTTGTCGGCGATGCGGGCCTGGTCGTACTGGCCCCAGCCCTCGTTCTGGTCGACCCACATCACCAGGGACGGCGAGCTGCGGTGCTGGTCGATGACGCGGTCGTACTCGGCCTCCCACTGGACGCGCGCCGCGGAGTCCGGGGTGCGCAGGTCCAGGGCCGGCATGTCCTGCCAGACGAGCAGGCCGAGCCGGTCGGCCCAGTAGAACCAGCGCTGCGGTTCGACCTTGATGTGTTTGCGGACCATGTTGAACCCCAGGTCCTTGTGCTTCTGGAGGTCGTACCTCAGGGCCGCGTCGGTGGGCGCGGTGTAGATGCCGTCCGGCCAGTAGCCCTGGTCGAGGGTGCCGGTCTGGAAAACGAACTTCCCGTTCAGGACCGGGCGTTGCATGCCCCCCACGCTGGCCAGGCCGATGGTGCGCACGCCGGTGTAGCTGCCGACGGAGTCGACGGTCGTGGTGCCGGAGATCAGGTCGGCCCTGACGTCGTAGAGGAACGGGTCGTCAGGACTCCACAGGTGCGGGTTCGGGACGGGCACGGTGAACTCGGTGCCGACGGCGCCGGTGGCCGTGCCCACGGTCGTGCCGCCGGTGGAGACCGTGACGCGGGCCTGGTGGCCGCTGGTCCCGGTGCCCCGGACGGTCACCCTGAGGCGGCTGTTCGCCGGGTCCGGGACCAGGTCGAGGCGGCCGATGTACGCGGGCGCGGTCGGCTCCAGCCACACCGTCTGCCAGAGACCGGACGCGGCGGTGTAGAAGATGCCGCCCCCGGCGTGCGGGGTGACGTCGTTGATGCGCTGCTTGCCGACCGCCTGGGAGCCGGTCTGGGTGGGGTCCCAGACGGAGACGACGAGGGTGTTGGTGCCGCCGTTCAGCAGGTCGGTGATGTCGTAGGAGAAGGCGTCGTAGCCGCCGCTGTGGGCGGCGCCGGCCTGGCGGCCGTTGACCCAGACGGTGGTGCGCCAGTCACCGGCGCCGAAGTTGAGCTGGACGCGTCGGCCGTTCCAGTTCGTCGGGACGGTGAAGGTGCGCTTGTACCAGAGCTTGTCGTTCTGGGTGATCTTGCGCTGGATGCCGGAGAGCGCGGACTCGGCGACGAACGGGACCCTGATCTGTTCGGTGAACGAGGCGGGCTGTCCGGCGTCCGCCGAGGTGACGGCGAAGTCCCAGATGCCGTTGAGGTTGGCCCAGTCCGGGCGGGTCAGCTGGGGGCGGGGATATTCGGGGAGGGGGGTGTCGGTGGGGACCTGGTTCGTCCACGGGGTGGTCATCGGCGACGGCTTGGGCGTCCACGCCTGTGCGGCGGCGGCCGCGGGGGCGGTGGCGGTCAGTGCCGTGTCGACCCCGAGCGGCACCGTGCGCACCTGCCCGGGCGCGACCCCGAAGTCCGCGGTGATGTCGGCGGCCGACGACGCGGACAC
>NZ_JBHVYO010000046.1:0-59613 GCF_042880655.1 Streptomyces sp. NPDC058295 | reverse complement strand
CTGCTGCCCTCGGCGATGTCCTGCGGCCCACGGCCCGCTGCGTGCGGGTGAGGGCGCTCGGCTCCCCGGCCCCCAGGGGCGGCCGGGGAGCCGATCAGGCCCACTGGCTCACTGCTCGTCCCTGATGACCTCGCCCTGCACCACCTTGCCGTCCGGGCGGTGGATGCGGGCCTGCTGGAACGCGTCCCCCAAGGTGCCGGGCGTGGCCGCGGCCGCCCTCAGCTTGCGCTCCCCGTAGCCGCTGACCGCCTTCTGGACCGGCGGGAGCAGCAGGAGCAGGCCGATCACGTCGGAGGCCAGGCCCGGGATCATCAGGAACAGGCCGCCGAGCATCATGAGGCCGTTGCCGCCGCTCCGGTCGGAGGAGGCCGTACCGCGCTGGAGTGCCTCGTTCAGGTTCTGGAAGGCCCGGCGACCGGCCCGCTTGATGACCACGGCGCCCAGGACGAACCCGGCGGCCAGGAGCAGGAGGACCACCAGCCCGCTCGTCGCGCCCGCGACCACGGTCAGCAGCCAGATCTCCAGCACCAGCCATGCGGCCAGCGCCAGCGGCAGGAACGTCCGCAGGCGGGAACGGCGGGGTTGGGCCGGGGGCCGGGCGGGTGTCTGGTAGGCGGGGGTCGGAGAGCCAGTCGTCATGCTCCCAGTGTGCCCGGAACAGGCTCAGAGCGGCATAAGGGGAGGATCAGCCGTCGCTGTGAGTCCCAGCCGTCGCTGAGAGTCTCAGCCGTCGCTGTTCGACGGGGCGGGCGCCTGCGGACGCTACGGACGGTCGGCGCTCCGGCCCGTGATCTTGCCGACCCGCTCCCCCACACCCCAGGCCGTGACCCGCCACAGGGCCTCGACGAGGATGTCCCGGCTCATCTTGGAGTCGCCGTGCTCCCGCTCGACGAAGGTGATGGGGACCTCGATGACATGGAAGCCCGCCTTGACGGCACGGCGGGCGAGGTCGACCTGGAAGCAGTACCCCTGGGAGGCGACCTCCTCCAGGCCGAGGCCCTCCAGCGTCTCGCGGCGGAAGGCGCGGTAACCACCGGTGATGTCACGCAGCGGGAGGTCGAGGGCGAGGCGGGAGTAGAGGCTGCCGCCGCGGGAGATGACCTCACGGGACTTGGGCCAGTTGACCACCCGGCCGCCCGGCACCCAGCGGGAGCCCAGGACCAGATCGGCGCCCTTGAGCGCGGTGAGCAGGCGGGGCAGCTCCTCGGGCTGGTGGGAGCCGTCGGCGTCCATCTCGATCAGTACGCCGTAGCCGTTCTCCAGGCCCCAGCGGAAGCCCGCGAGGTAGGCGGCGCCGAGGCCCTCCTTACCCTTGCGGTGCAGGACCTGGACCTGGTCGTCACCGACAGCCAGCTCGTCGGCGAGCTTCCCGGTGCCGTCGGGGCTGTTGTCGTCGGCCACGAGGACGTGAGCCTCGGGGACGGCCTCGCGCACCCGGCCGACGATGGCCTTGATGTTCTCCGCCTCGTTGTAGGTCGGGATGATCACCAAGGCCGTGCCGAGCGGACCGAACTGCCTTCCCCGGTCCTGTGCCGCGAGGGTCCCGTCGTCGTTCACTACTGCCCCTTCAAGTCCGTACGCAGAGGACCACCATAGTGGCCGCCGCCTGCGGTGACGTGACAGGACGTACGTACGGTGGTGTCGAACCCGCGAGTGCGGGGTAAGAACGTACCTTTGGGCTTGTATGTGCGCACCTGCCCCGTGGGGGTGAGCGCAAGCGGGGTGAGCGAGGGGCCTGCTGCGGATGGGGGCCCGGCGCTCTTCGGGCCGGCCCGGGAACCGCTGGCTGCGGGTCGACCGAAAGCCGTTGTCTACTGAGCGCCCGGGCCCCATCCGGGTCACACCTCCCCGACCGGCCGGAACGTTCCCTCGCTGCGGCGCGGGCGCTGAGCCTGGCTGCCAGTGGCGGTGCGCCGGTACGGCTCACCGTCCCTGACCCAGCGGCGCCGCGGCGAGTGCGCGGGCGTTCCCCGGGTGGGGCGTCCGGTGGTGGACTCCGCCGAACCTACCGGCCCCCCGCCATCGGCTGTCAACAGCGGCATGACCTGCGGATCTTCCGTCAATGCCCAGGTCAGCGCGGAGAAGAGACCGGGCGTATGTCGACAGGCGGACGGGTGATCTTCCCCGGGCCGACCCGGGAGATCACTCGCTCGGCCGCAGGAACACGGTCCGGCCGCCCACCACCGTACGCAGGCACACCGGGAGATCGGCGCCGGGGGTCAGGTCCGGCAGGCCGGGGGTGCCGGAGCGGGGGTCGGTGGACCAGCGGGCGACCCGGTCGTCGGGGGTCTGGACGACCAGTTCCTCGGTGCGCCAGACCGCGTAGTCGGCGGGTGCGCCCGGGACCAGGACGCCGGCGTCGTCCCGGCCGATCGCCCGCCAGCCGCCGCGCGTGTGGGCCGTGAAGGCCGCGCGGGCGGACACCCGGTGCTCGGGGGTGCGGTGGAAGGCTGCGGCGCGGACCGTGCCCCAGGGGCCGAGCGGGGTGACCGGGCTGTCCGAGCCGAAGGCGAGCGGGACACCCGCGCGCAGCAGGGCCGCGAAGGGGTTCAGGGTGCGCGCCCGCTCGACGCCGAGCCGCCGGGCGTACATGCCCTCCTCGCCGCCCCACAGGGCGTCGAAGGCGGGCTGGACGGAGGCGGTGAGGCCGAGTTCGGCGAAGGCGGCGATCGTCTCGGGCGTGAGCATCTCGGCGTGCTCGACGCGGTGGCGGGCGGCGCGGATCCGGGCGAGGCCGACCTTCTCCGCGGCGGCGCGCACTCCCTCGACGACGGCGGTCACGGCGGCGTCGCCGATGGCGTGGAAGCCCGCCTGGAGGCCGGCCTCGGTGCAGTCCGTGACGTGC
Organism: Streptomyces sp. NPDC058295; assembly: GCF_042880655.1. Classification (NCBI taxonomy): domain Bacteria; kingdom Bacillati; phylum Actinomycetota; class Actinomycetes; order Kitasatosporales; family Streptomycetaceae; genus Streptomyces; species Streptomyces sp. NPDC058295. The sequence goes on along the minus strand of NZ_JBHVYO010000046.1, from coordinate 56,768 downwards.
GCGGCGATCTCGGCGGCGTCCAGGTAGCCGGTGCCGGTGTGGTCGGCGTCCGTGTAGGCGGCGTGCAGACAGGCGGTGTGGGAGCCGAGGGCGCCGTCGACGAACAGGTCTCCGGCGGCGCCGAGCGCGCCCAGCCGCCGGGCCTTCTCGACGTCCCGCTCGGCCCAGTAGCCGACGACCCGGGGGCCGGGCTCCTCGGCGGCGAGCCGCAGCAGGTCCGTGAAGTCGTCCTCGGAGGAGATCTCGGGTCCCGCGCACTCGTGGACCGAGCCGATACCGAGGGAGGCGGCGTGCGCGAGGGCGGCCCGCTGGGCCTCCGCGCGCTGAGCCGGCGTCACGGCTGCGAACGCGGCGGCGCGGACGGCGTGGTGGGCGTTCCGGGTGAGCGGCGCGCCGTCCGCGAACCCCGGCTCGGTGCGGGCCCCGGGCGCCAGATCCAGCAGCGCGGTGGTGGCCACGGCGGAGTGGACGTCGATCCGGCTGAGGTAGAGCGGACGGCCGCCGGTCGCCTCGTCCAGCTCCTCCCGTCGGGGCGGGCGGCCCTCCGGCCAGCGGGAAGCGTCCCAACCGTGCCCGAGCAGCACCTTGTCCTGTGGACGGGCCACCGCGAAGGCCCGTACGAGGGCGAGGGCGGCCGCCAGGGAGGGGGCGGTGGAGAGATCGAGACCGGTGAGCGCGAGGCCGGTGGACGTGGTGTGCACATGGGCGTCCGTGAAGGCCGGGGTGACCAGCGCGCCGTCCAGGTCGACCACCTCGTCGACGCCGTCCGCGAAGGCGTCGGCGGCGCCTTCGGAGCCGACCCAGGCGACCTGGCCGCGTTCGACGACCATCGCGGTCGCGAACGGATCGGCGGGGCTGTGTACCTCTCCTCGGCGGAGCAGGACGGTCTTCGGCTCGGCGGTGCGCTCACTCATGGGGAACAGTCTCGCGCCTCGCCCCGGCCGCTCGGCACGGGGACCCCCCGGATCCTTCCGGATCTCCTCGGATCCGCTCAGATGCGGGGCGGCCGGGCCTCGTACGGGGTGGACAGCACGACCGTCGTGCGCGTCGACACGCCGGCGAGCGCCCGGAGCCGCCCGAGCAGCTCCTCCAGCTCGTGCGGGGTGGCCACGCGCACCTTGAGGATGTAGTTCTCGTCACCGGCCACGCTGTGGCAGGCCTCGATCTCCGGTACGCCGGCCAGCCGCTCGGCGATGTCGTCGGGGGCGCTGGGATCGAACGGTTTCACCGAGATGAAGGCGGTCAGGGGCAGCCCGATGGCCTCGGAGTCGACGACGGCCGCGTATCCGCGGATGACGCCGCGCTGTTCCAGCCGGCGCACCCGTTGGTGCACGGCCGAGGTGGACAGGCCCGTGGCCTTGCCCAGGTCGGTGTAACTCATCCGCCCGTCCTTGACGAGCAGCTGCACGATTTGTCGGTCCAGCTCCTCCATGACGAAAGAACTTACCGTGCGCGCGATCTCCGCGTATACCTATGCAGCCCAGGTCATAGCCGGTTTGTGATGTGGCCGGGAATCGACGGCGGCCGGGTGCGGGTCGTTCGGGGCTCGACCGACGCACGAGGCACCTGCAAGCGGCATGTGACGAATGCCACAGCACTCGCCAACTCTTCGTGATGTCCTCGTGATTACCGCCGAGACGGGGCGGGAAGTGCTTGCTGTGGTCGAGGCCGCAGTGCCTTCACGGCCCAGCCCGAGGGGGAGAATCCCATGCAGAGTCTTAAGCGCCCTGGTCGCACCGCGCCCAAGCGGCTCCAGTCCGTCGTCGAACCCGAGCCGGAGGGCGTCGAACCCGACGCGGACTACTCCGACAGCTTCGACGTCGACGACGCCGATCACTTCGACGCGTACGACACGTTCGAGATGTACCGGGTGATCTGCCCGGACTGTGCGCAGCCCATCGCGCTGCTGGCGGACGAGGAGGTCCTGCCGGAGCACGCGCTGTGCGCCTCGCCGTGGAACCCCTTCGGGCTGACGGTCTGTGCCGGGACGGGACGGGGGGCCTCCGAGGCCCGGCCCGCGGACGAGTCCGTGGAGCCCCAGGAGCAGGACACCGCACTCCTGTTGACGCTCCCTCAGGGGCTGGACTGGCGCACACAGCCCTTCTCGCACGTCGGCGGCCCGGGCTCGCGCCCGATGCGCGTTCCGACGATGCGTCGCCTGGCCGCCTGAGCACCGCTTCCGCGCCCGTCTCACCGGCTCGACGCCCGTAGCTGCCCTGCACCATGGCCGGCAGGTCGCCGTGGTGCAGGATCAGTACGTCCGGAGCGTCCGGAACATTCGGGAGGCCGGCGGGGGCGAAATGCGCCTGTCGGTGGGCGATGCGCGCGGCGGGCGGGCGCGGCAACCTTGCTGATCCGTAAGGAATTTGACGGGTCGCCAGGTTGCATCGGACCGACCGGACACGTGTCGCGCCGGAATCGGGGGCACCCCCCGAACTCACGCTCGACCGTTCCTGCCGGTGACCTGTCCGGTGGCTTCGCGTTGCCCTGGTATGGCCCCCACCCAGTCAGTTGCGCCCGGGCGTCACCGCCAGCTCTTCGTCCCCGAGCGTCCGGAACCTGTCCGGGCAGAATCGGTTCCGCTGGCCCCGCCGCCCCCGCAGGACCCGCCCATCTACCGCGACCTTCTGCGCACCTGGGCCGACCGGGGCCGCACCCTTCCGGGACGCCACGACCCGGAGTGGGTACGGCTGGCGGCCCCGCAGGTGCGGCCGGGGCAGTTCAGCGGGTTTCCGGACCCAGTAGGTGACGGGCGATGACCATCCGCTGGATCTGGTTCGTGCCCTCGACGATCTGCAGGACCTTGGCCTCGCGCAGGTAGCGCTCGACGGGGAAGTCGGCGGTGTAGCCGTATCCGCCGAGGACCTGGACGGCGTCGGTGGTGACCTGCATGGCCGCGTCGGTGCAGTGGAGTTTGGCCATCGCCGCCTGCCGGCCGAACGGCCGTCCGGCGTCTCTCTGCCGTGCGGCCGCGAGGTACAGCGCCCGGCCCGCCTCGATCCGGGTCGCCATGTCGGCGATCAGGAAGCGCAGGCCCTGGAAGTCGGCGATCGGGTGCCCGAACTGCCGTCGCTGCCTCGCCCAGCCGACGGCCTCGTCGAGGGCCGCCTGGGCGAGGCCGACCGCGCAGGCCGCGATGCCGAGCCGCCCCGAGTCCAGCGCGGCCAGGGCGATCGCGAAGCCCTGGCCCTCGTCGCCGATGCGCCGGGTGTCGGGGATCCGTACCCCGTCGAGGTGCACCTGGGCGGTGGGCGACCCCTTCAGCCCCATCTTGCGCTCGGGGGCCGCGACGCTCAGTCCCGCGGCGTCACCGGGCACCAGGAACGCGGTGATGCCCGACGCGCCCGCGCCGCCGGTCCTGGCCAGGACGGTGTAGAAGTCGGCGAGTCCGGCGTGGGTGATCCAGGCCTTGGTACCGGTGATCACCCAGTCCCCGCCGCCCTCCCGCACGGCCCTGGTCCGCAGCGAGGCCGCGTCCGACCCGGAGGACGGCTCGGAGAGGCAGTACGCGCCGAGCTGCCCGCCGCCGAGCATGGCGGGCAGGTGCGCGGCCCGCTGCGCGTCCGTGCCGTGGGCGGCCAGCGGGTAGGAGGCCAGCGTGTGGACGCTGACGCCCAGCCCCACGGTGAGGCGGGCCGCGGCGAGCTCCTCGACGACCTGGAGGTACACCTCGTAGGGCTGGTCGCCGCCGCCGTACGCGGAGTCGTACGGCAGACCGAGCAGCCCCGATACGGACAGCAGGGTGAACAGCTCGCGCGGGAAGCGCCCGGCGTCCTCCTCCTCTGCGGCGGCCGGCGCGATCTCGCGCCGGGCGATGTCACGCACCAGCGCCATGAGTTCCCGGGCTTCGGCCGTGGGCAGGGAACGGTCCACCGCAGACGGCGCGCGGTCGGGCATGCGAGCTCCTCCTCCCGGACTGACCAGCGGCTTCGCGCTGTGAGTATGCCCGCGGGACACCGCCGCCGCACGGGCGGAACGCCGGAGGGACGGCAGGACGCACCGTCGGACGATTGGTCCGAACCATTGACCGAAGTGGTCTAGTCCTCCTACCGTTTCGCCCCAACGCTTCCCCGCGTTCATGCCAATCGGCGTGCGATCCCCTCTCTGTCCCTGCGAGGAGACACCCGATGCACACCCCGCTCCGCCCCCGCGCCCGGTTCCGGACGCTGCTGTCCGCCGTCTGTTGCGCCGCGCTCGGCGCCGCCCTCCTCGCCGGCGCGGGCACCGCCACCGCCGGCGAACCCCGCCCCGCCGAAGCCCGCGCGAACGGCTCCAAGGTCGTGGGCTACTTCACCGACTGGGGCATCTACGACCGCCAGTACTACGTCAAGAACATCGAGACGTCCGGCTCCGCGGACCGGCTCACCCACATCAACTACGCGTTCGGCAACGTCACCGACGGCAAGTGCGCCCTGGGCGACTCCTGGGCGGACACCGACCGGCCGTTCACCGCCGAGGAGTCCGTGGACGGTGTCGCCGACCCGGCGGACCAGCCGCTCAGCGGCAACTTCAACCAGCTGCGCAAGCTCAAGAAGCTGCACCCGAAGCTCAAGGTCATCTGGTCATTCGGCGGCTGGAGCTGGTCGGGCGGGTTCGGCGAGGCGGCCAAGGACCCGGCGGCCTTCGCCAGGTCCTGCCACGACCTGGTCGAGAGCTCACGCTGGGCGGACGTCTTCGACGGCATCGACATCGACTGGGAGTACCCGAACGCCTGCGGCCTCACCTGCGACACCAGCGGCCGCGAGGCCTTCCGGGACGTCATGAAGGCGCTGCGCGCCCAGTTCGGCGAGCGCGAGCTGATCACGGCCGCGATCACGGCGGACGCGACCGCCGGCGGCAAGATCGACGCGGCGGACTACGGGGGCGCGGCGCGGTACCTCGACTGGTACAACCCGATGACGTACGACTACTTCGGCGCATGGGCGGCCACCGGCCCCACGGCACCGCACTCGCCGCTGACCTCGTACCCGGGCATCCCGCAGCAGGGCTACGACACCGCCGCCACGATCGCCAAGCTCAAAAGCCTGGGCATCCCGGCACGCAAGCTGCTGCTCGGCATCGGCTTCTACGGGCGCGGCTGGACCGGCGTCACCCAGACGAAGCCGGGCGGCACGGCCACCGGTCCCGCGGCGGGGACGTACGAGGACGGCAACGAGGACTACAAGGTCCTCAAGGCCAAGTGCCCGGCGACCGGCACGGTCGGCGGCACCGCCTACGCCAAGTGCGGGAACGACTGGTGGAGTTACGACACCCCCGCGACCATCGCCACGAAGATGAAGTACAAGTCCCGGCAGGGGCTGGGCGGCACGTTCTTCTGGGAGCTGAGCGGGGACACGGCCGACGGTGAGCTGATCCGCGCGATCAAATAGCCCGGTCCATGCGGCACTTGGGGCGGAGGACCACGAGCCTCCGCCCCCCGGTGCGTCCGCCTCGCACGCCTGCCTCGCGCCTGCGCCCCGCGCCTCCGCCTAGCGCGCCGGTCCAGGCGCGTCAGTCCTCGTGCGTCGGTCCTCGTGCGTCAGTCCTCGCGGCGGGCCGGCTTCGGCGCGGCGAAGGCGGGGTCGAGTTCCTCGATGGCGCGCAGGCAGCCGCCCAGGGTCTTCACCAGCAGATCGCCCATGATCTCGCGGGAGAGTTCGGGACGGGCGATCCACTCCAGGGTGGCGCCCTCGACGCTGCACACCCAGGCGAGCAGGCCCATGCGGGGCAGTGCCGGAATGTCGCTGCTGCCGTACGCGCCCTCGGCGATGGTCGCCACGATCGCCGCGCGCACCCCGTCCCGGATGGCGTGCACCTCGGTGTCGAAGCCGACGCCGCCGCTGACGATCGTGCGGTAGGCGGCCGTATTGTGCTCGGCGTAGCGCAGATAGCTGTCGATGGTGCGGTGCACCCGGTCCACCTGGGGCAGTTCGAGGCCGCTCGCCGCGAAGGTGACCAGATCCGCGACGGAGTCCTGGATGATCGCCAGGTAGTAGCCGCGCTTGGACTGGAAGTAGTAGTAGATCAGCCCCTTGGCGACATGCGCCTGCCGGGCGATGTCGTCCATCGAGAGCGCGTCGTAGGACGTGTCGGCGAACAACTTCCGCCCGATGGAGATGAGTTCGGCGCGGCGCGCCAGTGAGCGCTCGGTGCCGCGTGCCCGGGGACGGGCGACTTCGCGCTGTTCACTGATATTCAATTTCGACCCTGGTCTCGGGCGGTCGGCGGGACCTCCGCAGTATGTCAGGTCAACCGTGCGTCAGGTCACGCCCGTCACAGCAGCCCGAGCTGGGTGACCAGCATCGCGACGACCGCGACGAGGACCCAGCCCATGAGGTGCTCGAGGATCTTCGGGCCGTCGGTCTCGGGGCCGCCGGTGCGGGTGCGGGTGGCGGTTGCTGTCTGTGCGGTCATGGTGTCTCGCTGAGGTCGGACGGACAGGGTGGTTCCCCCCACCGATCCGTCCACCTTGCCACCCGCCGGGGCTTTTGCGGCGGAGACCTTGCTCACACGGGGACCCCCACCGCCGTGAGGGCCTTGCACTGGCGGGCCGTCGGACGCGCCGGGAAGTAGAGGTAGCAGACGCCTCCGGTGCCCGACGCGACCTTGCCGCTCGCGTTGTACCGCTTGGTCCTGAGCCAGATGTTCTCGAACTCGCGCCGCCGGTACACGCGCCGCACCGCCGTGTCGTCCGCCGAGAACGGGTCGTTGGCGATCACATCGCCCTCGGCCGTGAAGCCGATCACGGTCATCAGGTGCCCGGAGGTGCCGTAGCCCGCGCCCGTGAGCTCCTCCTTGAGGAAGGACTGGGACGTTATGGCCGGGATCCCCGCCGCGATCAGGGTCTCCAGGTCGGTGAGCGAGCCGAGCCGGGTGACCACACCCTGGAGATCCTTGAAGGTGGCCGCGTAGGCGGCGTTGAACGGCCAGTTGCCGCAGCCGGCGTACTGGTGGTCGTACGTGTGCCTGGCCGCGTGGCAGACCTGCGGGTCGGCGTAGGACGGGTCGACCCACGCCAGCTGCTCGGCGGTGAGCCGGCCGCCCCAGTACTCGACGATCATCTGCGAGGAGGTGGGGCTGCACCAGGCCTCGCCGCCGTTGTCGTACTCGGGGTACTGGCCCAGGTGGATCTCCTGCGAGTAGCGCGGGACGGCCAGCTCCTGCGCGAGGCCGGGCACGGAGGCCGGGACGGTGAACCGGTCCGGGACGTCGGAGCCCATCACGCCCAGCCGCCACACGGTCGGGGTGAGCTTGGTGCCGGGGCGGCGGTACAGCGTGAGACGGAGTCGGCAGGAGGCGAGACGCAGGCCGGTCGAGGCGTCGTCGATCGCGAAGGTGTCGGTCCAGACGGTGCTCCGGCCGTCGGTCTGGTCGTCGACCGAGGTGCGCTTGATGTCCTGGTCGCCGGAGGCCCAGCGGCCCATCACGTACCAGGGGGTGTCCGTGCCGTCGGAGTACGTGCCCTTCAGCTCGACCTGGAGCCAGGTGCCGGCCGGGGTGCTCGCGTTCCAGGAGGCGATCACCTCCGTCGACGGGACGGCGAGCTTCTGAACCGGGGCCGTCCAGGTCGCGTACTCCCAGGTGGCCGTGGTCTTGGTGTGCGGGTCGGTGTAGTCGACGGTGCCGAGCGGGGCGCCGACGACCACACCCGGGCGCAGGCCCGCCACGGCACGGGTGCCCTTGGCCGTACCGGCGCGCCAGTCGGCGTACGTGGTCCAGGAGCGGTGGTCGACGGTCCGGGCCGGGGCCGACTCGGCGGTCGCGGTGTCCGTCGCGTCGGCGGCCGTGGCGGCCGGGGCCGAGCCCCCTGCCACCGCGGCGGCGACCGCGGCGACGAGGACCGTTCTGCGGGACGGCTGTTCGGCTCTGCTCATGTGCGGAAGACCCCCAGGGTGTCTGCGCGACTGTGCGCCAACTATGAACGGAGCGGGCCCCGCCTTCCAGCACTTCCGCCCGTGCCACGCCACCAATATTGGTCTGAGCCACTGGCGGCCCGGCCGGCCGACCGTAGACTTCGGCACCGTACGACGTCCCCCTTCACCCCGCTCTTCGTCCCGGGAATCGCCATCCATCAGCTCGCCTCCCGCCTGCGCCGTCTGCCGCCGTCCTGTGGACCGGTCCGGCTGATCGGTGTGGACGGACACGCGGGCTCGGGGAAGTCCACCCTGGCCGGGAGACTCGCCGAGGCGCTGGGGGGCGCGCCGGTGCTGCGTCTCGACGACCTCGCCAGCCACGACGAACTGTTCGACTGGACCGGGCGGCTGCTGACCCAGGTCATCGAGCCGTTCGGCCGCGGCGAGACCGCGCACTACGCCCCCTACGACTGGCACGCGCGTCGCTTCGGCCCGTCGCGGCCGCTGCCCGCGGCCCCCGTCGTCCTGGTCGAGGGGGTCGGCGCCGGCCGCCGGGCCCTGCGGCCGTTCCTGGCGTGTCTGCTGTGGATGGACATGCCACCCGAGGAGGCCTGGGCGCGCGGACGGTCCCGGGACGGGGAGGAGCAGCGGGAGTTCTGGGACGGGTGGGTCGCGGCCGAGAACCGTCACTTCGCCGATGACCCTTCGCGCCCCCATGCCGCCCTGCTGGTACGGCAGTTGAGGCAGGGATACGAGGTGCTGCCGGGACCGGTGGGAGACCTTGGACCACACCAGGATGTCACCCACCGTGATGGACCACCCGCGATGTGGTGAACGTGTGAAGGGCCCTGCGTTCGAACTTCGCCAACTGCTTGAACTGTGCTTGACCGACGGCCCGTACAGGACTTACGTTCTGAATGTGCGGCCATCACAGCCGCCCTCAGGACGCGAAGCCCCCGGTTGTTCCCCCGTGATCGGGGGCTTCGTTCTGTCCTCATCCCGCCCGGCGCCCCGTTTCCGGACGCGTCACGGCACGATTCGCTCACCCAGGGTCACCGCGCGTGATGCGCCCCGTGCGCTCCCACCTCGCCGAACGGCCTGTGCGCACCCTACGGCGAGCGGCTCCCACGCAGGTACGATGCCCTCGGTGCGACCTGGGCGACTGCCTCGCGCACCTTGCAACTCCGGTCCGCGGCACAGCGGTTCGACCAAGGCAGCCGAAGGGCGACGCCCGGCGGCACACCGACGGGGGCACGGTTTGTGGGGGACGTGATGGACTTCGGCACGCAGGGCCCCGACGCCCCGGCCGACCTCGCCTGGCTGCGAGGCGTGGACGCCTACACGATGGGCGCCTATCCGCAGGCGGAGGAGGAGTTCCGCACCGCGGTGCGGATCGATCCCGGTATGGCCGACGGCTGGCTCGGGCTGCACGCGCTGCGCGTCGACACGACGACCGCGCTGCTCAGGATGTACCGGCATCGCGAGCGCTTCGGCGAGCAGCGGACCCGGCACCGCCGCACCCTCAACTCCTGGTACTGGCTGGGCTGGTGGGTGCAACCGGTGCTGGAGAGTCCGCGCGACCTGCTGCTGGCGCACGCCTCGCACTGGCTGGACGGCCGCCATGTGCCCGAACTGGACCGGGCGCTCGCCGGGCTGCCGCCGGTCGACACCGATCACCAGGTCCGCTTCCTGCACGCCTGCCGCGCCTATCTGGTCAAGGACTGGGAGCAGCTGGTCCGGCACACCGACCCGCTGCTCGACGACACCCTGCTGGGCATCGAGGCCGGCCTCTTCGGCGGCATGGCCCGGGTCCGCCTGGAGATGTACGGACAGGCCGAGCCGCTGCTGTCGTCGGCCCTGATGCGCTGCCGCAGCGAGCAGCCGCAGCGCAAGGAGCTGCGGTACTGGCTGGCACGGGCCCATGAGGGAACGGGCCGTTCGGCGGCGGCTCTCCCCCTGTACCGGGCGGTGCACCGCGTCGACGCCGCCTTCATGGACACCTCCGCCCGGCTCGCCGCGATCGCCGAGGGCGACGGATACGACGATCCCGCCGACTTCGCGGCGATCACGCTCACCGGGGTCGGGCAGGACATGGTGGACGGCCCCGACGGCTTCGACCCGCTGTTCGGCACCGAGGGCCGGGATCTGCGGCTGACCGAGCCCTCCGACCTGCCGCCCGTCGTCCCGCTGCCGTCGGTGACCGACCCGGCGGTGCGGGAGAAGAGCGTCATCGCCTCCTCGCTGCCGGCCGGTCCCACCGATCCCGTGTTACTCGAGGAGGCGCTCGCCGAACTGGAGGGCATGGTCGGCCTGGAGCCGGTGAAACGCCAGGTCAAGGCGCTGTCCGCGCAGCTCAACATGGCGCGGCTGCGGACCGGCCAGGGCCTTCCGGTCCAGCCGCCGAAGCGTCATTTCGTCTTCTCCGGTCCGTCCGGCACCGGCAAGACCACGGTGGCCCGCATCCTCGGCCGGGTGTTCTACGCCCTCGGCCTGCTGGGCGGCGACCATCTCGTGGAGGCCCAGCGGGCCGACCTGGTCGGCGAGTACCTCGGCCAGACGGCCGTGAAGGCCAACGAGCTGATCGACTCCGCCCTCGGTGGCGTGCTCTTCGTCGACGAGGCGTACTCGCTCTCGAACTCCGGGTACGGCAAGGGCGACGCGTACGGCGACGAGGCGCTCCAGGTGCTGCTGAAGCGGGCCGAGGACAACCGGGACCACCTGGTGGTGATCCTGGCCGGCTATCCGGAGGGCATGGACCGTCTGCTGGCCGCGAACCCCGGGCTGTCCTCCCGCTTCACGACCCGTGTCGACTTCCCGTCCTACCGGCCGCTCGAGCTCACCTCCATCGGCGAGGTGCTGGCCGCGGAGAACGGCGACGCATGGGACGAGGAGGCCCTGGACGAGCTGCGCTCCATCGCCGGGCACGTCGTGGACCAGGGGTGGATCGACGAACTGGGCAACGGGCGGTTCCTGCGCACCCTGTACGAGAAGAGCTGCGCCTACCGGGATCTTCGGCTGTCGACCTGTCCGGGCGGGCTGACCCGGGACGACCTCGCGACCCTGCGCCTGCCGGATCTCATGCAGGCGTACGGGGAGGTGCTGTCGGGGAGGGGGCCGCAGGATCCGGCGGTGTGACGGATCCCGCGGCGCCGCTCAGCTCGCCAGCGCTTCCTCCGGGGACGGGGGTCCACTCTGCTCCACCGGAGCCGACACCCTGGGGGAACTCCCCCTCGGCTCCGTCAGCCGGATCCCGGAGACCTCGCGGTGCGCGGGGTCGGTGACCTCGCCCACCAGCAGCTCCAGTACGTCCTCCAGGGCGACCAGACCGAGCACCCTGCCGGACGCGTCGGCCACCTGCGCCAGGTGGGTCGCCGCCCGGCGCATCACCGTCAGCGCGTCGTCCAGCGGCAGCTCGGAGCGGAGCGTCGTCATCGGGCGCCACACCTGCTGCGGCACCGCCCGCTCGGATTCCTCCAGGTCGAGGACGTCCTTCACGTGCAGGTAGCCCATGAAGGCGCCGTTCTCCGCGGCCAACGGGAAGCGGGAGTAGCCGGTGCGGGCGGTCAGTCCGACGATCTCCCCGGGGGTGACCGACGGGCTGACCGTCACCAGCGACTCGCGCTTCAGCAGCACGTCCGTCACCGGGCGGGAGCCCAGCTCCAGCGCGTCCTCCAGCCGTTCCTGCTCCTCGGGGTCGAGAAGGCCGGCCTGGCCGGAGTCCTCCAGCAGGCGGTTCAGCTGCTCGCTGGTGACGACGGCCTCGACCTCGTCCTTGGGTTCGACGTGGAAGAGCCGCAGGATGCCGCGGGCGCAGGCGCCTAGGGCCACCGTGATCGGCCGGCAGACCCGGGCGAAGGCGACCAGGCCGGGGCTGAGCCACAGCGCGGCCTTCTCGGGGGCCGCCATGGCGAGGTTCTTCGGGACCATCTCGCCGATGACGAGGTGGAAGAAGACCACGGCCGCGAGGGCCACCACATAGCCCAGCGGGTGGATCATGCCGTGCGGGAGGTGGACCGCCTCGAGGACCGGCTCCAGCAGGTGCGCGACCGTCGGTTCGGCGACCGCGCCCAGGGTGAGGGAGCAGACGGTGATGCCGAACTGGGCCGCCGCCATCATCTGGGGCAGGCGTTCCAGACCGTAGAGGACCTGACGGGCCCGTGCGGTGCCCAGGGGCTCGATCTGGCTGCGGCGGACGGAGACGAGCGCGAACTCGGCGCCGACGAAGAATCCGTTGGCGAGCACGAGCAGCGCGGCGAAGAGAAGCTGGAAGGCGCTCATCGGGCGACCTCCACGACCTGGCTGGTCCGCACCAGGCGGACCCGCTCGGCGCGGTAGTGGCCGACGCGGCGTACGGAGACCCGCCAGCCGGGCAGTTCGGCCCGGTCGCCGACGGCCGGGATCCGGCCGAGTAGGTCGGCGACCAGCCCGGCGACCGTCTCGTACGGCCCCTCGGGGACCGCCAGGCCTATGCGCTGGAGGGTGTCGACACGGCAGCTGCCGTCCACGTCCCAGGCGGGCCTGCCCTCCTCGGGCGGGGCCGCGGCGAGTTCGGGCGTGTCCTGGCCGTCGTGCTCGTCACGGACCTCGCCGACGATCTCCTCGACGATGTCCTCGAGCGTGACCACGCCGGCCGTGCCGCCGTACTCGTCGACGACGACGGCGATGGGCTGCTCGCTGCGCAGCCGGGCCAGCAGGGGCTGGACGGGCAGGGTCTCCGGGACCAGCAGCGCGGGGCGGGCGATACGGCCGAGCGGGGTACGCAGCCGGTCGTGGACGGGGATCGCCAGGGCGTCCTTGAGGTGGACCATGCCGACGATCTCGTCGATCTTCTCGCGGTAGACGGGGAACCGGGACAGACCGGTGGCGCGGGTCAGGTTGACCACGTCCTCGGCGGTGGCCGAGGACTGCAGGGCGCTCACCTTCACCCGTGGGGTCATGACGTGCTGAGCGGTCAGCTCGGCAAGCGACAGGGTCCGGACGAAGAGGTCGGCCGTGTCCTGTTCGAGCGCCCCGGCCCGGGCCGAGTGACGGGCCAGCGAGACGAGTTCGCCGGGGGTGCGCGCGGAGGCCAGCTCCGCGGTGGGCTCGATGCCCAGGGCGCGCACCAGCCGGTTGGCCACGGTGTTGAGCGCCGCGATCACCGGCCGGAAGAGGCGGGAGAAGCCGGCCTGCGGGCCCGCGACGAAGCGCGCGACCTGGAGGGGCTTGGACACCGCCCAGTTCTTGGGCACGAGCTCGCCGATCACCATCTGCACGGCGGAGGCCAGCAGCATGCCGACGACCACGGCGACACCGGAGACGGCACCCTCGGGGACGCCGATCGCGGTGAACGGGCCGTGCAGCAGCTCGGCCAGCGCCGGTTCGGCGAGCATGCCGACGACGAGGGAGGTGATGGTGATGCCGAGCTGGGTGCCGGAGAGCTGGAAGGACAGTTCCTTCAGCGACTCGACGACCGTGCGGGCTCGTCTGTCGCCCTCGGCGGCGGCCTTCTCGGCGTCCGGCCGCTCGACCGTGATGAGGCCGAACTCGGCGGCGACGAAGAAGCCGTTGGCGAGGATGAGCAGGAACGCGGCTGCCAGGAGCAGCAACGGGGTGGTCATGATGCCGCCGCCTCCGAAAGAGGTCGGACAGGGGCGGCGCAGGTACTACAGGACGAACCGTCCATCGCCGGAGGGAGTCACTCCTCGGGTAGCAGGAACCCCTGTGCACCCGGCTGGGAGCCACAGGGGCGGAGGCGTCGGAAAAACGCCTCCGTCACCAGGTTAATCAAGACACGGGCTTCAGCGGCAGGGTGGACGGCCCCGAGTCAGCCCTGATCTTGCTCTGTGGACTCCTCGGGGTCCCGGACGGACCGGGCTTCCGCGAGGGTCCGCAGGGTGCGCGCGTCGGCGATGGCCTGCTGCTTGTCGATGCCCGGCTGGATACCGAGGGCGGGCAGGCTGGTGCCGTCGCTGAGGTTGAGGAACACCCAGGGGTCGCCCGGACGGAGGTTCACCTGGACGATCTCGGCCCAGTCCAGGCGCCGCCTGCTGGCGATGTTCACGACGGTGACGCCGGAGTCGTCGGCGACGACCCGCACCCGGGCGAGCTGGGCCAGCACCCAGAAGATGAGGGCGCCGGTGAGGATGAAGCTGAGCCGCTCCCCCGGGCCGAGCTGCTCCAGCAGCATCGCCACGGCGGAGATGACGAGGAGGATCACCACTCCGGCCGTGAGCAGCACCACACGGGTGCGCCCTGGCCGGAAGGTGACGGGGAGGTTCGGCAGGTTGGACATGTTCCCGGCTGAGGTCAGAGTCGGCAGGCGTGGATGGCCGTGGTCAGGATGGCGCGGGCGCCGATGTCGTAGAGGTCGTCCATGATCCGCTGGGCCTCCTTGGCCGGGACCATGGCGCGGACGGCGACCCAGCCCTCGTTGTGCAGCGGGGAGACGGTCGGCGACTCCAGACCCGGGGTCAGCGCGACGGCCTTCTCGAGCTGCTCGACCCGGCAGTCGTAGTCCATCATCACGTACGTGCGGGCGACCAGGACGCCCTGGAGGCGGCGCAGGAACTGCTGCACCTTGGGCTCCTCGACGTCGGCGCCGGTGCGCCGGATCACGATGGCCTCGGACTTCATGATGGGCTCGCCGAAGACCTCGAGGCCCGCGTTGCGCAGTGAGGTGCCGGTCTCGACGACGTCGGCGATGACCTCGGCGACACCCAGTTCGATCGCGGTCTCGACGGCGCCGTCGAGGTGGACGACCGAGGCGTCGATGCCCTGCTCCGCCAGGTGCTTGGCGACGATGCCCTCGTAGGAGGTGGCGACCGTGCGGCCCTGGAGGTCCTCGATGCCGTCGGCCGTGCCCGGCTTGGCGGCGAAGCGGAAGGTGGAGCGGGCGAAGCCGAGCGGGAGGATCTCCTCGGCGTTGGCGCCGGAGTCGATCAGCAGGTCGCGGCCGGTGACGCCGATGTCGAGGCGCCCGGAGGAGACGTAGATCGCGATGTCCCGGGGGCGGAGGTAGAAGAACTCGACGTCGTTGACCGGGTCGACGATCCGCAGCTCCTTGGACTCGCGGCGCTGCTGGTAGCCGGCCTCATGCAGCATCTCCCCCGCGGGGCCTGACAGGGAACCCTTGTTGGGGACGGCGATGCGCAGCATGAGGTCGGCTTCCTTCGCATGGAACGTGACGATCGGGGCGGATGTCTGCGGTGGTGATGTGTGCGGTGGTGTCTGAAAAATGATGTTTACAGGTGGGCGTACACGTCGTCCAGCGAGATTCCGCGGGCGACCATCATCACCTGGACGTGGTAGAGCAGCTGCGAGATCTCCTCGGCGGCTGCCTCCTTGCCTTCGTACTCGGCCGCCATCCAGACCTCTGCGGCCTCTTCGACGACCTTCTTGCCGATGGCATGGACGCCCTTCCCGACCAGTTCTGCGGTGCGGGAAGTGGCGGGGTCGCCGCTGGCGGCCTTCTGCTGGAGCTCGGTGAAGAGCTCCTCGAACGTCTTCTTGGACATGGTGATCCCACCCTAGCCGTTGTGCCGGCCTGCCTACCGCCAGGGTTCGGATACTGAGCGGAGGGTGGCCGCGGTCGCCACCGCCGCCGTCACCGCCTCGTGTCCCTTGTCCTCGTTGGAGCCCTCGAGGCCGGCCCGGTCCAGGGCCTGCTCCTCGGTGTCACAGGTGAGGACGCCCATGCCGACGGGCACGCCGGTCTCGACGGACACCTGGGTGAGTCCCTGGGTGACGCCCTGGCACACGTACTCGAAGTGCGGGGTGCCGCCGCGGATGACGACGCCGAGGGCGACGATCGCGTCGTAGCCCCGCCCGGCCAGCACCTTGGCGACGACCGGGAGCTCCCAGCTGCCGGGGACCCTCAGCAGGGTCGGCTCGTCGATGCCGAGGTCGTGCAGGGCGCGCAGAGCGCCGTCGACCAGTCCGTCCATCACCTTCTCGTGCCACTGTGCCGCGATGACGGCGACCCGCAGGTCACCCACATTGCGTACGGACAGCTCCGGTGCGCCCTTGCCGCTCACGTCTCTCCTCTTGCCTTTCGTATCTTGCCGACTTGCGTTACTGGTTGCCGCAGGGGGACACGGGGGCCGTGTCCAGCCAGGGCAGGTCGTGTCCCATCCGGTCCCGCTTGGTGCGCAGGTAGCGGATGTTGTGCTCGCCCGCCTGTACGGGCATCGGCTCGCGCCGGGTGACCTCGATGCCGTGCCGGACGAGGGCGTCGGTCTTCTCGGGGTTGTTGGTCATCAGGCGCACGCTGCGCACGCCGAGGTCCTCCAGGATCTGCGCGCCGGCCGCGTAGTCACGGGCGTCGGCGGGCAGGCCCAGCTCCAGGTTGGCGTCGAGGGTGTCGTGCCCCTGCTCCTGGAGCTCGTAGGCCCTCAGCTTGGAGAGCAGACCGATGCCCCGGCCCTCGTGTCCGCGCAGATAGACCACCACGCCCCGGCCCTCGCTCTGGATGCGCTCCAGGGAGGTGTCGAGCTGGGGGCCGCAGTCGCAGCGCTGGGAGGAGAAGATGTCGCCGGTGAGGCACTCGGAGTGCACCCGGACGAGGACGTCCTCGCCGTCGCCGATCTCGCCGTGGACCAGGGCGACGTGCTCGACCCCGTCGACGGTGGAGCGGTAGCCGTACGCGGTGAAGGTGCCGTGGACGGTGGGCAGCCGGGTCTGCGCCTCGCGGCGGACGGTGGGCTCGGCGCTGCGGCGGTAGGCGATCAGGTCCTCGATGGAGATGATCGTCAGGCCGTGCTTGCGGGCGAACGGGATCAGTTCGGGCAGGCGGAGCATCCGGCCGTCCTCGCCGGCGATCTCGACGATCGCGCCGGCCGGGCGCAGCCCCGCGAGACGGGCGAGGTCGACGGCCGCCTCGGTGTGGCCGTCGCGGGTCAGCACACCGCCGGGCTTGGCGCGGAGCGGGAAGATGTGTCCCGGGCGGACGAAGTCGGTCGCCTCGGTGGCGCCGCTCGCCAGGAGCCGCAGCGTGGTGGCACGGTCGGCGGCGGAGATGCCGGTGGTCACGCCGTGGGCGGCGGAGGCGTCGACGGAGACCGTGAACGCGGTCTTCATCGACTCGGTGTTGTCCTCGACCATCTGCGGGAGCTCCAGGCGCTCCAGTTCGTCCCCCTCCATGGGGGCGCAGATCAGGCCGCGGCACTCGCTCATCATGAAGGCGACGATCTCCGGGGTGGCCTTCTCCGCGGCGATGACGAGGTCTCCCTCGTTCTCGCGGTCCTCGTCGTCGACGACCACCACGGGGCGGCCGGCGGCGATGTCGGCGATGGCCCGCTCGACGGGGTCCAGCGCGAAGTCCTCGATGCCGTCCGTGCTGTAGAGGATCGGTGCGGTACTCATGCCGGCGCTCCTTCCAGAGCGGGTTGCGAGGCCTTGCGGGAGCGCAGCCACCAGTCGCGCATGCCCCACAGGACGAGCGCGCCGTAGATGACGTAGACGAAGCCGGAGAAGGCGTAGCCGTTGGCGAAGTTCAGGGGGACGCCGACGAGGTCGACGAGGAGCCAGGCGATCCAGAACTCGACCATGCCGCGTGCCTGGGCGTACATGGCGACGATGGTGCCGACGAAGATGTAGGCGTCCGGCCAGGGGTCCCAGGACAGGGACGGGTGGGCCTTGAAGAGCAGGGCCACCGCGACCGTGCCGACGGCGGCGGCGCCGGCCATGGCCGCGCGCTCGATCCAGGTCGCGAAGCGGGGCGTGATCTGACCGTCCGCCGACCGCCCCTTGCTGCGGTTCCACTGCCACCAGCCGTACAGGGCGACGACCATGACGACGACCTGCTTGCCGGCGCTGCCGGTCAGATGGCCGAAGAAGGCGCCGAAGAGGACGAGCCCGGAGAGGAACTGCACCGGCCAGGTCCACAGCGAGCGGCGCCAGCCGAGGGCGAGGGTGATCAGGCCGAGGAGGTTGCCGATCATGTCCGACCAGAGGATGTGCTGGTCGAGGAGGGTGAAGGCCTCGGAGTTCAGCGAGTTCACCGCGCCGCTCCCCGGGTGGTGGCCAGCAGGCGCTCGACGTACTTGGCGACGATGTCCACCTCGAGGTTGACCGGGTCGCCGGCCTGCTTGAGGCCGAGCGTGGTCAGGGCGAGGGTGGTGGGGATGAGGCTGACGGTGAAGAAGTCGGGGCCGGCCTCGACCACCGTGAGGCTGATGCCGTCGACGGTGATCGAGCCCTTCTCCACGACGTACCGGGCGAGGTCGGCGGGGAGGGAGATCTTGATGATCTCCCAGTTCTCGGAGGGCTTGCGCTCCAACACCGCGCCGGTGCCGTCGACATGACCCTGCACGATGTGCCCGCCGAGGCGGTCGCCGACGGCGGTGGGGCGTTCGAGGTTGACGCGGGAGCCTACGCCGAGTGCTCCGAGGCTGGAGCGGTTCAGGGTCTCCGCCATGACGTCGGCGGTGAACTCGTCGCCCTCGTGCTCGACGACGGTGAGACAGACCCCGTTCACGGCGATGGAGTCGCCGTGCTTCGCGCCGTCGGTCACGACGGGGCCGCGCAGCCGGAAGCGGGAGGCGTCGCCGAGATTCTCGACGGCGGTGACCTCACCCAGCTCTTCGACGATTCCGGTGAACACTTCCCGGGTCCTCCTGCCACGTAGGGCACGGACTCCGGGGCCTGTCGATGACGACAGCAGGTACGGGCAACGACACCGGGGGCGACGCCGGACGTACTCGTCCGCGGACGAGTACGTATACGGCGGCGCGCACGAATGCCCGCCCGCCGCGCACTGCCTCCCATCCGGACTTTAACCGTCGGTCCAGGAATTTCACCTGGTCAACCGGTCGCTGGAAGCGACCGGGTCGCGGACTGTAACCGCCGGTTCGGACTTTCACCGACCCCGGAGTGCGCTGCTTTGGTTTACAGGGCCAGTGTGCCACGCCGGGTAGGCGTCCATACAGGTGAAGGATGTGGGGTGGCTCACAGGTCGTCACTTCGGCTTGCGCCCGGCCGGGTTCGCGGCACGGCCGGCTCGAACCGGGATTGGTCCATACCTATTGACGTACTGGTCTAGTCCTTTCTAGGGTCGACGGAGTGCGGCCCGGCGGCGGTGACGACGGCCCTTGCCCGCCGCCGGGTCCCTTCACCCCGGCCGATGGTCGTGCGTTCCGGCGGGCGGGATCCCCGCCGTGAGCTGCGGGACATGCGAGCCGCGGCCGGCCCCGACAAGCTGGACCGGACGGAGGGCGTTCCGGCCGGGAGCGCCCGGGGTCCGAAGGGGCTGAACGGTATGACCACGATCCTGGTGACCGGCGGTACGGGAACCCTCGGCCGGCTCGTCACCGAACGGCTGCGTTCGGACGGGCACGAGGTGCGGGTGCTCAGCCGGCACACCCGGCCGTACGCCGTCGACCTGCGCGAGGGCGGGCCAGGACTCGACGCGGCCGTCACGGGCGTGGACACGATCGTGCACTGCGCGACCACTCCGCGCGGCGACGATGTGCAGGCGGCCGCGAACCTGATCGCCGCGGCGCGGCGGGCCGGGGTGGCACACCTGCTCTACATCTCGATCGTCGGCGTCGACCAGGTGCCGTTCGGCTACTACAAGGCCAAGCTCGCCGTGGAGGAACTGCTGGCGGAGTCGGGGCTCGGCTGGACGGTGCTGCGGGCGACCCAGTTCCACGACCTGCTGGTCCAGCTCTTCCAGGGGCTGGCCAAGGTCCCGGTGATGATGCTGCCGGCCGGGGTGAGCGACCAGCCGGTGGAGGTCACCGAGGTCGCCGGCCGGCTCGCGGAACTGGCCGCGGGCGCGCCGGCCGGCCGGGTGGACGACATGGCCGGGCCCGAGGTCCGCACCTTCGAGTCGCTGGCCCGCGCGTTCCTGAAGGCGAGCGGCCGACGGTGCGCGGTGGTGAACGTGCCGCTGTGGGGCGCGGCCTACCGGGGCTTTCGGGCGGGCGGCCACCTGGCGCCGGAGCGGGCCGTGGGCAAGGGCACCTTCGAGGACTACCTGGCGACGCGTATCCGCCGTTAGGCCGCCGGACACCCGTCAGGCCGTGGACATGCCCTGGGGCACCTCGGTCCTGTGCGCCGTCGAGAAAAGCTCCTCCTGGGCGGCGTCACGGGCCGTCAGCAGCGCCCCGCGCAGCACCGCGCCGCCGCCCAGGACACTGGCGCGCACCTCCGTGGGCAGCGGAGCCATCCGCCGGAGCCGCCCTGCCACCCGGCTCGCGAGCACCTCCCCGCCTGCCTGTCCGACCTCCCCGCCGAGGACCACACAGCCGGGGTCGAGGACGGCGACGACGGAGGCCGCGCCGAGGGCGAGCCGGTCGGCCAGGGCGTCGAGAAAGCCGGCGGCGGCCCCGGTGTCCGGCGCGTCGACCGCCGCGCGCACCAGCGCCGCCGCCACCGGTCCGGCGGGGCGCGCGTGCGCCGTCAGCCCGTACTCCCCCGCCAGTGCGGCGATCGCCGCCGAACCGGCCAGCGAGTGGAAGCCGCCCTCGCAGTCCGTCGCCGAGGGCAGGCCGTCGGTGCCGGGGACCGGCAGGAAGCCGATCTCGCCGGTGCCGCCGGAGGCACCGCGGCGCAGTGCGCCGTCCAGGACGACGGCCGCGCCGGTGCCGTGGCCCAGCCACAGCAGCACGAAGGTGTCGCGGTCCCGGGCGGCGCCCTCGCGCTGTTCGGCCAGGGCGGCGAGGTTCGTCTCGTTCTCGACGTGCGCGTGAGCGGCCGGGAAGCGTTCCTGCAGCGCGGCCACCAGTCGGCGGTGCCACTCGGGCAGGCCGCTGGAGTCGCGCAGCTCGCCGCTGGCGGGGTCGATCAGCCCGGGCGCGCCGATGCCGAGGGTGTGCAGCCGCCCCCCGGCCCGGAGACCCTCGCGCGGGGGTGCCGCGACGGTCTCGGCCTCCTTCACCGCCCGCTCGACCAGCGAGACCGCCTGTTCCACGGCCGTCCCGGTGCCCGTGTCGCCGCCGATCGGCACGGACGCCTCGACGAGCACCCGGCCGACCAGGTCCGAGACGAGCACCGTGACCCCGTCCGTGCGCACATCCAGCGCGGTCAGCAGGGCGCGGTCGGCGACGATGCCGTAGAGCCTGGCGTTCGGCCCCCGGCGCTGCTCGCCCGCCTCCCCGACCACCTCGATCAGACCGGCGGCGGTGAGGCGTTCGACCAGGTCGGCGACCGACGGGCGGGACAGGCCGGTGAGCTGCTTCAACTGCCCTGCCGTCAACGGGCCTTCATGCTGGAGCAGCCGGAGGGCGAGCCGGTCGTTGATGGCCCGGGCGGTGCTCGGAGATGCGGGCATGGCGGGAATCCTCCCATGGCCGAGGGGACCCGATCGGCTGCCGCCGACCGTCGGCCTCTATTTATCAGGCAGGGTTCCTGATAGTTTACGACGGCATCGCGACGGCGCGGCGCGGATCCGGAAGGGACGGGAGAATGAGCGGAGTGGACGAAGTGATCCACGCACCGTCGGAGGTGCGGCGCGCCCGGTACGCCGTGGCGGCCGTGTTCGCCGTGCACGGCGCGGTCACCGGTTCGTTCGCCACCCGCGTGCCGTGGATCCAGGACCACGCCGACGTGTCCACCGGACAGCTCGGGTTCGCGCTCGCCTTCACGGCGTTCGGCGCGGCCTGCGCGATGCCGCTGGCCGGCTCGATCACCCATCGCTTCGGCAGCCGCGCGGCCCTGCGCGGACTGCTCGCGCTGTGGACGCTGTCGCTGACGCTGCCCGCCCTCGCCCCGAACCTGCTGACGCTCTGCCTGGCGATGTTCACGTACGGCGCGAGCGCGGGCATGGCCGACGTCGCGATGAACGCCCTGGGCGTCGAGGTCGAGCGACTGCTCGACAGGTCGATCATGTCGGGGCTGCACGGCATGTGGAGCGCGGGCGCCCTGATCGGTTCGGCGGGCGGGACGCTCGCCGCGCACCTCGGTGCGGACGCGCGCGTGCACCATGTGCTGGCGGCGGCCGTCCTCACCCTGCTCGGCCTGCTGGCCTGCCGCTGGGTGCTGGATCTGCGGCCCGCCGCGGACGAGGAACCGCCCCCGCGGTTCACCCTGCCGCCCCGCTCGGCGCTGCTGATCGGCGCGGTCGGCTTCTGCGCGGTGTTCGCGGAGGGCGCCAGCCTGGACTGGTCGGCCGTCTACCTGCGCGACCAGCTCGGCTCGTCGGCCGGGGCGGCGGCCGCCTGTACGACCGGCTTCATGTTCACGATGGCGGTGGCCCGGATCGTGGGCGACGCGGTGGTGAACCGGTTCGGCGCGGTGCGTACCGTCCGGGCGGGCGGTGTCCTCGCCGCGCTGGGCGGACTGCTGATCGTCGTGGCGGGGCACCCGGCGGTCGCGATGGGCGGGTTCGGGCTGATGGGGCTCGGCATCGCGGTCGTCGTACCGCTGTGCTTCGCGGCGGCCGGGCACAGCGGGCCGAACCCGAGCCAGGCCATCGCGGGCGTCGCGACGATCACGTACACCTCCGGACTGATCGCCCCGAGCCTGATCGGCGGCGTGGCCCAGGCGACCAGCCTGGTGGTGTCCTTCGGCGTGGTGACGGTCCTGGCGTGCGGGCTCGTGCTGTTCGCGGGTGTGCTGCGGGGCGGCGAGCGGATCGGCGCGAAGGTCAGTCCGCAGGCCGCAGCAGTGCCCGGCCCGCGGTCCTGAAGGCGTCGCTCCACGGCGTGGGGCGCATCGTGGTCGCGTCGAGTCGCACCAGGACGCGGGTGCCCCGCGCGTGCGTCGTGACTCCGTCCGCCGAGCAGAACCGGAAGCCGTAGGTCAGTCCCGTGGTACCGAGCCGGTCCAGCCAGAGGTGGACGCCGTACGTGCCGGTACGGGTGACCGGGTTCTCGTAGCCGATCAGCAGTTCCCTGACCACGTTGCAGGCGTCCCCGGCACTCGCCCAGTCACCCTCGAAGCGGACCCCCGTTGTCCTGCCAGAACTCGGTCCAGGCCCGCTCGACGAGCAGCGGGTAGCGGGCGTTGTGCAGCATGCCCAGTGCGTCCAGATCGTCGAAGTGGACGGTGACGGGCATGAGCCGGCCGTACGACACAGCGGGGGCGATCGGGGCTTCGGCGGTCACGGCGGGGGCTCCTGTGCAGGTACGGGGTGCGTGTACGGGGTGCATGTATGGGGAAACTACCCTCATCGTACGGGGTCGCTAAGCGGTCGCTCACCCTCCGTTTAACGTGAGGCCTCAGGGCGGGGAGGCCCCTGCTGGACGAGGGCACCAGGAGCTGCCGGGATTCATTCGCAGTACTCCGGGGTTCACCCCGGGGGTGAAGCGAATCTCACGCCTGCGAGGCGGAGTGTCGCGGTGCCCTTCCGACAGAGCCGGGCTGCGGCGACGGTGAAGGTTCGCTCACATGTTCCCGGTGACGGTGCCTGTTCGACCCGCCTAGTGTGATCGTCATGCAGCTCCGGTACGCGTTTCGCCTGTACCCGGACGCCGGTCAACAGGTCGCGTTGGCGAGGGCGTTCGGGTGTGCGCGTGTCGTGTTCAACGACTGCGTGCGTGCCCGCGAGGACGCCCGCAGGGCGGGCAAGTCCTTCCCCAAGGCCGGTGAGCTGTCCACCCGTCTGATCACCGAGGCGAAACGGACCGCCTCGCGGTCCTGGCTGGGTGAGGTGTCCGCGGTCGTCCTGCAGCAGTCGCTGCGCGACGCCGAGGCCGCCTACAAGAACTTCTTCGCCTCCCTGAAGGGCGCCCGCAAAGGTCCAAAACTGGGTGCGCCCCGGTTCAAGTCCCGCAAGGACAATCGGCAGTCGATCCGGTTCACCGCCAACGCCCGCTGGAAGATCACCGACAGCGGGCGGCTGGACCTGCCCAAGGTCGGGGCCGTGAAGGTGAAGTGGTCCCGGACCCTGCCCGCCACCCCGACCTCTGTCACCGTCATCAAGGACAGTGCGGGCAGATTCTTCGCCTCGTTCGTCATCGACACCGACCCCGCTGCCGACGCGAACCGTATGCCCGCCACCGGCCAGAACATCGGCATCGACCTCGGCCTCACCCACTTCGCCGTCCTGTCCACCGGCGAGAAGATCGACTCACCCCGGTTTCTACGCCGGGCGGAGAAGAAGCTGAAGAAGGCCCAGCGGGAACTGTCCTGCAAACAGAAGGGATCGAAGAACCGCGAGAAAGCCCGTCTCAAGGTCGCCCGCGCCCACGCCCAGGTCACCGACGCCCGCAAGGAGTTCCACCACCAGCTCTCCACCCGGCTGATCTCCGAGAACCAAGGAATCGCCGTGGAGAGTCTGTCGGTGACGGGACTGGCGCGCACCCGGTTGGCCAAGTCCGTCCACGACGCAGGCTGGACGGCGTTTGTGAGCATGCTCGAATACAAAGCCCAGCGGTACGGACGAACCCTGATCAAGATCGGCCGGTACGAGCCGACGAGTCAGGTCTGCTCCACCTGCGGGGTCAAGGACGGTCCCAAACCCCTCAACATCCGGGAATGGACCTGTACCGCCTGCGGCACCCTCCACGACCGGGACCACAACGCCGCACTCAACGTCAAATCGGCCGCCGGACTGGCGGTATCAGCCTGCGGAGCGCCGGTAGGACCAGAACTTGTTCTGGCACAGCGCGAAGAAACAGGAAGCCACGGATTCTCTACCGGAAACCGTGCCGCGTAGCGGCACTGCAACCGGTAAAGAAGGCCAGACTCCTCGCCCTTCAGGGCGAGGAGCATGTCAAGACGAGGCCAGTTCGTAGGCGTACGACGGGCTGAACTCGCCGGCCGCCCCCTTGCAGCCGTCCGACTCCCCCGGCAGCTTCACCCACAGGTAGGCGTGGATCCGGGCCTCACCGGTCCGGAAGGTGGGGGCCCGGCCGATGCTCCGGCCGTCCGGGTCGCACCACTCGCCGCCGGTGGGCGCGCCGTTGCCGTTGCGGCTGGTGTCGATGACGGCGCCCAGGCCGGGCGGGCCGCCCAGGGCGTCCAGGACCCGGCGGTCGTAGGCCACCTCGTCCGCCGTGCGGTGGAAGTTGGAGACGTTGCTGAAGATCCCGTCGGAGGAGGCGGCCGAGGCGGCACCGGCCTGTCTCAGCAGCGCGGCCTGCTCGGCCGGGTCGTTCCAGCCGGAGTGCCCGGCGTCGTAGTAGACGCGTGCCTTCGGGTCGGCCGCCTTCAGCACGCGTCCCGCGCGGGCCAGCGCGGCGAGCCGGCCGGCCCGCCCGGCCTCGTCGAGACAGTCGGTCTGGGCTATCGAGTCGGGCTCCAGGACGACCACGACCTCGCCGGAGCCGAGCCCGGCGGCGAAGGCGTCGATCCAGCCCGCGTAGGCGTCGAGGCCGGGCGCCCCGCCGTCGGAGGCGCCGCCGCAGTCGCGGTCCGGGATCGCGTACGCCACGAGGACGGGCACCCGGCCCTGACCGGCGGCGCCCGCCGTGACCGCGCGGACCCGCGAGGTGACGGTGTCGGGGGCGTACTCGGTGAACCACACGGCGGCCGGCCGGCTCGCGATCCGGGACTCGATGACGGCGGTGCGCGGATCCGCCGGGTTGGCGCGCACCCAGTCGAGGACCTGGGACTCGGGGTGGCGGTAGAGGCTCGTGGTCACGGCGGCCGCCCGCGGCTTTCGCGCGGTACGGCCGGGCGAGGGCGTCGGCCGCACGGTCGGGGCGGAGGCCGAGGGCGACCCGGACGGCGACGGCGGGTTCGCGGTCGAGGGGGACAGGAGCGTCGCGCTCACCTTCGGACGGGCCCGGTCCGTGCCGCGCGGGTCGTCGCCGTCGTCGCCGTCGCCGAGCGCGGTCAGCAGCCCGGCCGCGGTGCCCAGGGCCACCACCACCGAGGCGGCGGCGACCATGACACTCCGCCGCCCGGACCGTCGCTCACGTACGCCTCGCACCGTGCTGTTCCCCTCCCGTACGACGGGCTCGTTCCCCCGTTCCGGGGAAGCGTCGGGCCCGCCGACACGCGGGCCAGCCTAGGACTGCCACCCTGCCCCCATGCCGCAATTGGAACAGTTCACCGCTTCCGTCGAGACAGGCCCCGACACGGACCGCGCGAGTGTCGACGATGTGCTCGCCCGGATGCGCGCCCTCGACGCGGCCCTGCCTCCCGGGGACGGCATCGCGGTCTTCAACCGCGTCTACCTCGCGGTGACCCGGGAGGTCGACCGGCGCATCGACACCGGCCGCTTCCCGGACGCACGGGCCGCCACCACGCTGGACGTTCGGTTCGCGAAGCGCTACCTGGACGCGGTGGGCCCCGGGCCCGCCGACCGGCGGCCACCGGCCTGCTGGCGCCCGATGCTCCAGTTCCGCCGCCATCCCGGCGTACGCCCGCTGCAGTTCGCGCTCGCGGGCATCAACGCGCACATCGGACACGACCTCGCGCTCGCCGTGGTGGACGCCTGTCGTAGCCTCGGCTGCGAACCGGCCGAGCTGGAGGACGAGTTCGACCGTGTGGGCGAGCTACTCGGCTCGCTGGAGGAACGCATCCGCGAAGAGCTGATGCCGGGCCCCGACCTGTTGCAGATCGCCGACCCCCTCACCCATCTGCTCGGCTCCTGGAGCCTGGACCGCGCCCGGGACGCCACCTGGACGGCGGCCCGGGCCCTGTGGGCGCTGCGCCGGCTCCCCGACGTGGCCGAGGAGTTCACCGAACGCCTCGACACCGCCGTCGGCTTCGCGGGCCGCATGATGCTCACCCCGCTGTCGGGCCTCGCGCTGTGAGACCTCGTGCTGCGGGGCCTCGTCCAGTGAGACCCCGTGCCGTGCGGCCTCAGTCCTCCGGGAGTTCCACCGGCGCGATCTCGTCGTACACGTCGCCCGGGCCCGGGTTGGTCGCGTCGGTCGTCCCGCCGAAGTGGTGCATGACGCCCCAGACCGCGTTCAGCGCGGTCTGCACGGCCCCCTCGGCCCAGCCCGCGGTCCAGGAGATGTCGTCGCCGGCGAGGAAGACGCCGCGCTTGTCCTCGGGCAGCCGGTCCTGCATGAAGTGGGTGAACAGGCGCCGCTGGTAGCGGTAGTGGCCGGGCAGGTTGGCCTTGAACGCGCCCATGAAGTAGGGCTCGTTCTCCCAGGAGACCGTCACCGGGTTGCCGATGATGTGCTTCCTGATGTCGACGTTCGGATAGATCTCGCCGAGCGACTTCAGCATGACCTCCATCCGCTCGTTCGCCGACAGCGGCAGCCACTTCAGGCTGTCGTCGCACCAGGTGTACGAGAGGCAGATGACGGCGGGCTTGTCCGGGCCGTCGTCGAGGAGGTAGGTGCCGCGCGTCATACGGTCGGTGAGCGTCATCGACATGACGTCCCGGCCCGTGGGGTTCCCCCTGTCGTCGACGGCCTTGTCCAGCCAGAACGGCCGGTCGACCGGTACGAACAGCTTGCTGGACTCCATGTAGTGGGTGCGCTCGATCGCCGTCCAGTGGTCGATCGGGAAGAGCGAGTCGTCACAGGCGATCTTCGACAGCAGCATCCAGGACTGCGCGGTGAAGATCGCCGCCCGGTAGGTGCGGATGTCGCCGTTCGCGTCCGTCACGGTGATCCGGTTGCCGGCGGTGCGGTGCAGCCGGGTCACGGCCGGGCGGGGCTCGCCGCCCTCGTGCAGGCCCGCCAGCGAGGTGCCGTGGGCCCAGTGGACGATCTTCTCCGGCTCGCGCTCCCAGAGGCGCAGCGGCAGCTGCTGGGAGCCGCCGACGATACCGCGGTGGTGGTCGTCGGCCTCGGTGTAGACGACCCGCAGGATCTCCAGGATGGAGTTCGGGAAGTCCGTGTCCCAGCCACCGGTGCCGAAGCCGACCTGGCCGAAGATCTCGCGGTGCCGGAAGGACCTGAAGGCCTCGGAGTCGCAGAGGAAGCCGTAGAAGGTCTGGTTGTCGAGCTTCTCGACGAGCTTCGCCCAGATCTCGCGGATGCGCGGCACGTCCCGCTCGCGCATGGCCTGGTTCATGTCGGAGAAGTCGGCGCCCTCTTCGAGGCACTTGTTCCAGGCGGCGGCGACATCGCGGTAGACCTGCGGCAGGTCCTCGGCCGTCTCGGCGTAGTGCGACTCGCCCTTGAGGTCGACGACCGTCGACGGGGTCGTCTCGGCGAGCGGGTTGGGGAACGGCTGGGTCCGCAGTCCCACCAGGTCGATGTAGTGCTGGAGCGCCGTGGAGGACGGCGGGAAGCGCATCGCGCCCATCTCGGCGGTGAGGGACGGGTCGCAGCCGTCGAAGCCGACGGTGCGCAGCCGTCCGCCGATCCGGTCGGCCTCGTAGACGACCGGCTTGAGGCCCATCTTCATCAGCTCGTACGCGGCCACGATGCCGGACAGTCCGCCGCCGATCACGGCGACCTCGGTGCCGTGCTCGGTCGCGGGGATCTGCCCGAGACCCGCCGGGTGGGCGAGGAAGTCGTCGTACGCGTAAGGGAAGTCCGGGCCGAACATGGTGATCGGCGGCTGCTGCTCGTCTGCGTGCTCGAGGGCGTTGGGCACGGTGGACGTCATGGGGTACGGACTCCTTGCGCGTGGTGACTCGGGGGGAGGCTCAGGGGGTGACAGGTGCGGGCCGGGGTCAGACCAGGGATCCGTAGAGGCCGGGGCGGCGGTCCTTCAGGTACGGGTTCGCCTCGCGGGACGCGGCCAGGGCGACCGGGTCGGCGTCGGCGAACACCAGCTCCTCGCCGCGTCCGGCGCGGGCGCGGGCGACTCCGTCGGGCCCGGCCAGTGTGGAGAGGCCGACGAACTCGAACTCGCCCTCCCGGCCGACCCGGTTGACGTACGCCACGTACAGCTGGTTCTCGAAGGCGCGGACCGGGATCACCGACTCGGCGACGAACTGGAAGGGGTGCATCTGCGCGGTCGGCACGACGAGGAGGTCGGTGCCGGCGAGGGCGTGGGCGCGGACGTTCTCCGGGAACTCGACGTCGTAGCAGATCATGAGGCCGACGGTGAGGCCGTTCAGTTCGGCCTGGACGACCGGCTGCCCGCCCGGCTCGAAATGGTCGCGCTCGAAGCAGCCGAAGAGGTGGGTCTTGCGGTAGTTCGCGAGCCGGCCGCCGTCGGCGGAGATCAGCTGGGCGGAGTTGTGGACCGTCTCGCCGTGGCGCTCCGGGTAGCCGTACGCGATCGCGAGGCCGTGCCGGCCGGCGATCTCGGCGACGGCGTCCGCGGAGTCCCCGTCGGCGGGCTCGGCGAGGCGGGCGATGTCGTCGCCGATCGCGTACCCGGTGAGGAACATCTCCGGCGCGACGAGCAGCCCGGCGCCCGCGGCGGCGGCCCGGTCCGCGGCCTCGTCGAGGACCTTCAGGTTCTCGACGACGGAGCCGGGGCGGCCGGAGCTCTGGAGCAGGGCGGTGCGCATGCGGGATCCTCACCGGGCGAAAGGGTGGTTGTGGGGGCCATCTAGACGGTACGGGCGCGCGCCCGGGCGGGACAAGAAGGAGCCGTTGCGCGCCGGTGAGCGGAACGTTGCGTGCGCGGACCGCCGGGCGGCGATTCGTTGCGCCCCTTCACTCGCCCCCCACTCGCCGCCCTCGCTCACACCGTCCCCTCGCTCACCGCCTCCTCGCTCGCCCTCACCAGTCCCTCCCCCGGGCCACCGTCGACATCGTCAGCGCGGTCAGCAGGTACGGCACCGCGCACAGGGCGAAGACGACGCCGTGCGGGAACGTCGAGCCGAGGGCGCCGTACGCGCCGTACACCGCGATGGTCACCACCTCCGTGCCGAGGCTCGCGACCGAGGTGAGGGTGGCCCGGCCGGTGCCCTCGATGCGCTGCTGGAGCCGGACGTCGGCCAGCACGGTCGCCAGCTGGAAGCCGCCGAAGGCGAGGGCGACGAGGGTGATGCCGGCCGGCGTGCCGCTGATCCCTCCGACGGCGAGGGCGAGCGCGGAGAGGGCGAGCAGCGCGGCGAATCCCCTGCGGCCCAGGCGCTCGGCCGGTCCGGCCAGCAGGCTTCCGGCGGTGACGCCGGCCCAGATCAGCACCAGCAGGTGGGGGACGCTCGCCTCCGGTACGCCCGTCTGCCTGACCAGCAGGGGTGTGTACTCGTCGAGGGCGCCCCACACCGCCGTCACGGCCGGGACGAGCAGCAGGGCACCGCGTACGGAGCGGTCGCGCCGGGCGTCGGCCAGTCCGGCGCGCAGGGTCGCGGCCCCGCCGTCGCCGTCGGCCGTCGGCCGCCGGTGCTCGACGAAGCGGGTCGCCGTCGCGGCGCAGAGCAGACACGCCAGCACACTGGCCGCACCGACGGCCGGGTACCCGCCGACCGCGAAGACCGGCCCGGCCAAGCCCATCGCCGCCATCACGGCCACCTGGCCCACCGCGTGCGCGCGGCCCGTCAGCCGGGCGTACCGGTCAGCGGCACCGGCCCGGTCCAGCTCCTCGTAGACCAGTGCCTCCAGCGCGCCGGATCCCAGCGCGCCACGCGCGCCCCACAGGACGAAGCCGGCCGCGAAGGCCCAGTACGACGGGAACAGCACCCACAGGGCGAAGCCGGCCGCGCCCAGCAGCGGGCCGATCCACAGCAGCAGCCGTCGGGAGACGGCGTCCGCCCAGGCGCCCGAGGGCACCTCCAGCAGGACGCCGGTCAGCGACCACAGGACGAACAGGGAGGAGATCTGCCCGACGGACAGGCCGCTGTCCGAGAACAGCAGCGCGTACACCGGGTAGAGCAGCACGAACTCGTCGAGGAACGCGTACGCGTACAGCGTGGCGGTCAGTCGACGGACGTCGGAGCCGGTCGTGGATCAATGTCGCCAGGTCATGCGACCGATGGTAGACAGGTCCGGCTCCGCTGCCCAGCGAATACGCAACGCCGCGACGCCGACGCCCGACGGTCGATCGCCGACCCACCGCCGTCCCTTCGCTCGGCCTGTGGGAGGGTCGCGGTGGGGGACGGGCCCGACGTCATGGAGGTCCTGGTGGAGATCACTGCGTTGCCGCGGGTCGACGAGCACACGACGATCATCACGGCCGAGGCCGCCGACGTCTGGAGGGGACTGGGCGAGACCCTCGACCGGTCCTTCACCCGGCCGGGCTCCGCTACGCGCGCCTCGTCGGCGCCACCGACCGTACGGCCTCGGGGCCCGGCCCCCTCGCCGAGGGCTCGACGCTGCACGGCTTCCGGGTGGCGGAAGCGGTGACCGGACGGAAGCTCGTCCTCGTGGGCGGCCACCGCTTCTCGTCGTTCGCCCTCGTCTTCCGGCTGGACGAGGCCGGCCCGGGGCGCACCCGGCTGTGCGCCGAGACCCGGGCCGCCTTCCCCGGCCGAGCCGGCGGCCTCTACCGCGGGCTCGTCATCGGCACGGGCGGGCACGGACTCGTCGTACGGAGGATGCTGGCGTCAGCCCGTCGCCGCGCGGAACGCCGCTGATCAGGTCGGGGACCCCGCGGAGAAGCGGCGCAGCAGGGGTGACAGGACCAGCACGGACTTCGTCCGTTCCACGAACGGCTCTCCCGCAATGCGCTCCAGCACCCGCTCGAAGTGGCGCATGTCGGCGGCGAAGACCTGGGCGACGGCGTCCGCCTCCCCGGTGACGGTGGACGCGGCCACCACCTCCTGGTAGCGCTCCAGGCCCCGCTGGATGGTCTCCGGGGAGGTGTTGCGCCGGCAGTAGATCTCGACGAACCCCTCGGTCTCCCAGCCGAGGGCCGCCGGGTCGACCCGTACGGTGAAGCCGGTGATGGCTCCGGTGGCCCGCAGCCGGTCCACCCGCCGCTTCACGGCGGGTGCGGACAGCCCGACCAGTTGCCCGATGTCCGCGAAGGAGCGGCGGGCGTCCTCGGCGAGGGCGTGCACGATGCGTTCGTCGAGATCGTTCAGCACAGTGGGTTGATCACTTCTCAGATGGTGCGGGCGCTGCGAGACGGGAGCGGCGGTGGCCGTAAAGGAAGTAGAACACGAGCCCGACCGCCATCCAGACTCCGAAGACCACCCAGGTGACGGCCGACAGGCTGCCCATCATCCAGACGCAGAAGGCGAGCCCCAGCGCCGGCAGTACCGGCGAGAGCGGCACCCGGAAGGTCCGGGGCATCTCGGGACGGGTCCGGCGCAGCACCACGACCGCGATGTTGACCAGCCCGAACGCGAACAGCGTACCGATGCTGGTGGCGTCCGCCAGCTGGCCCAGCGGGATCGCGGCGGCCAGCACACCGCAGAACAGCGACACGATCACCGTGTTCGTGCGGGGCGTGCCGGTCTTCGGGTGGACGCGGGAGAACACCTTGGGCACCAGGCCGTCCCGGGACATCGCGAAGAGGATGCGGGTCTGGCCGTACAGCACGGTCAGGACGACGCTCGCGATGGCGATGACCGCGCAGAAGGCGAGGAGGGTGCCCCAGAAGGACTGGCCGGTCACCTCGCGCATGATCTGCGCGAGCGCGGCCTCGGAGTCGCCGAACCGCCGCCAGGGCTTGGCGCCCACGGCGACGGCCGCGACGAGGACGTACAGCGCCGTCACGATGACGAGCGACAGCATGATCGCGCGGGGCAGGTCGCGCTGCGCGTTCTTGGCCTCCTCACCGGCGGTGGAGGCGGCGTCGAAGCCGATGTACGAGAAGAACAGCGTCGCACCGGCCGCGCTGACGCCCGCCATGCCCAGCGGCATGAAGTGCTCGTAGTTGCCGGAGCGGAAGCCCTGGACGCCGATGGCGCAGAACAGCACCAGCGCGGCGATCTTCACGGCCACCATGACGGTGTTGGCGCGCGCCGACTCGCGGGCACCGCCGAGCAGGAAGGCCATGGCGAGCAGGACGACGATGAGGGCCGGCAGGTTGAAGATGCCACCGTCCCCCGGCGGCGCGGACAGCGCGTCCGGGATGGTCACGCCGATCGTCCCGTCGAGCAGCTCGTTGAGGTACTCGCCCCAGCCGACGGCCACGGCGGCGACCGACACGCCGTACTCCAGGACCAGACACCAGCCGCAGATCCAGGCGATCAGTTCGCCCATCGTCGCGTACGCATACGAGTACGAGGAGCCGGCGACCGGGATGGTGCCCGCCAGCTCGGCATAGGACAGAGCCGAGAAGAGCGCGGTGAGTCCGGCGATCACGAAGGAGAGCGTGACGGCGGGACCGGCCTTGGGCACCGCCTCCCCGAGGACGACGAAGATGCCGGTGCCGAGGGTGGCGCCGATGCTGATCATCGTGAGCTGCCACAGCCCGAGGGAGCGCCTGAGGGAGCCTCCCTCGCCCTGGCCACCCTCGGCGACCAGGTGTTCCACGGGCTTGCGCCGCATGAGCCGCGCGACGGGCCCCGGGGACGCGGGGGCGGTCCGACTGCGTTGTTGCGGGGGTGCGCCTTGATCGAGCACGCGCTGACTCCTTCGTCGCTGCCTCTCGGCGTGACGGGAACCGGCGGCACACCTGCGCGAGCAGGAACCCACCGAGCGGGGTCCCCGCCACGCTACGTACAGCGCACGACCCTACGAGCAGGGCCGTAGCACTCGTAATGCTGCAATCTTGCGCATACACGCAAGATCGTTGCGTTCATCGCACCAGGGTGCGTATTCATTGCACGGGAGCTGAAGCGCCCTGAAGGGGCGCGGGGCCGTGTCGATATGCGGCTCCGCCACGCGGGCGCGACCGGCCACAACCCACTCGCATCCGAGACACGGCGACGAGCACCGTTCATCCGGGCTGCCCTGCGGAGCGCCTCGCGGAGCTACCAGCTCGCGTGCAGCGGCTTGCCCTCCGCGTAACCGGCCGCGCTCTGGATACCGACGACGGCCTTCTCCGCGAACTCCTCGAGCGAGCCCGCGCCCGCGTAGGTGCAGGAGGAGCGCACACCCGCGATGACCGAGTCGATCAGGTCCTCGACACCCGGGCGGGCCGGGTCGAGGAACATCCGCGAGGTGGAGATGCCCTCCTCGAACAGCGCCTTGCGGGCACGGTCGTACGCCGACTCGTCGGAGGTGCGGTTGGCGACGGCGCGCGCGGACGCCATGCCGAACGACTCCTTGTACAGCCGGCCGCCCGCGTCCTGCTGGAGGTCGCCCGGGGACTCGTAGGTGCCCGCGAACCACGACCCGATCATCACGTTGGACGCGCCGGCGGCCAGCGCCATGGCGACATCGCGCGGGTGCCGGACCCCGCCGTCGGCCCACACGTGCTTGCCGTACTTCTTCGCCTCGGCCGCGCACTCCAGGACCGCCGAGAACTGCGGCCGGCCCACACCGGTCATCATGCGGGTGGTGCACATGGCGCCCGGGCCGACCCCGACCTTGATGATGTCGGCGCCCGCGTCGATCAGGTCCTTGACGCCCTCGGCGGAGACGATGTTGCCGGCGACGATCGGCACCCGCGGGTCGAGCGAGCGCACGGTCCGGATCGCGCTGATCATCGACTCCTGGTGGCCGTGCGCGGTGTCGATGACGAGCGTGTCCACGCCCGCGTCGAGCAGCTGCTTGGCCTTGCCGGCGACATCGCCGTTGATCCCGACGGCCGCGGCGACGCACAGCTTGCCCGCCGCGTCGACGGCCGGCGTGTACAGGGTGGCGCGCAGGGCGCCCTTGCGGGTGAGGATGCCGGCGAGCTTGCCCTCCCGGTCGACGGCGGGGGCGTAGCGCCGGTTGGCCGTGTCGAGGGTGTTGAAGGCCTCGCGCGGGTCGATGTCGGCGTCCAGGAGCAGCAGGTCCCGGGACATGACGACCTCGAGCTGGGTGAAGCGGTCGACCCCGCTCAGGTCCGCGTCGGTGACGACACCGACCGGGCGGAACTCCTCGTCGACGACGACACCCGCGTTGTGCGCGCGCTTGGGCAGCAGGGCCAGGGCGTCGGCGACCGTCTGGTGCGGGGCGAGCACGATGGGGGTGTCCAGCACCAGGTGGCGGCTCTTGACCCAGGTGACGACGTCGGTGACGACGTCGATCGGAATGTCCTGCGGGATCACCACCAGCCCGCCGCGACGGGCCATGGTCTCGGCCATCCGGCGACCGGCCACGGCGGTCATGTTGGCGACGACCAGCGGAATCGTGGTGCCCGTGCCGTCCGGGGCGGCCAGGTCGACAGCCTGACGCGACCCGACCGCGCTGCGGCTCGGCACCATGAAGACGTCATCGTAGGTGAGGTCGTACGCGGGCTGGATGTCGTTGAGGAAACGCACGTGCTGCACATCCCAGTCGATCAGAGGTGACCCCCGGACAGGTCAGCCAGGGGGAGAAGCACGTACTTCATTCTCCCACGACGGCCGCGATGCGATGCCCGGACAGAACATCCAAGCAGCTCAGGGGGGTCTTAGGAGGATCCTCCGAGGGCGAGCAGCACGGACAGCGCCGGCACCTGGTCGACCGCCTGGGCGAACACGTCCTGCGCGATCACCCACTCCTGCGGCCGTGCCTCGGCGTACGGCCGCCAGTTCCGTACGACGATCTGGAGCCCGCCGTCCCCGGGCGGGGCCTGGAGGTCGGTGAGGCTGTCGGCGAGGGCGTCCCAGTTGCGCCCGAACCAGTCGGGCAGGCCGAGGGCGTCGGCGCAGCGGTCCATCAGGGCGGACTTGTCGGTCACCCCGTCGAGATCCAGCGTGACCACGAACTGCGTCATCTCAGCACCGCCCGGAAGGTGTCGTAGTGATCATCGGTGTAGTAGATCTCGTCGCCCTGCCCGGTGACAACGCGCCGGGCGCCGCGGTCGCGCGAGCCCGGCGTCTCGACGGTGTATTCGTGGTAGTAACCCCGCTTGTGCGCGGGCAGCAGCCCCTCGAAGTTCCCGAAGACGGCGCCGTCCTTGGCGTACGGGAAGGGGCCGCCGTCGTCGATGAGCCGGAGCGTCCGGCGGGCGTCGGCGGGCAGTTCGGACTCCCGGACCGTGGCCAGGCCGCCGGCCCAGGACGGCTCGGCGGCCGTGGCGACGGCCGCGGTGGAGTCCTGCGGGCCGGGCTCCCCCGTCGTACAGCCGGTGAGCAGGGCGAGCGGGAGGAGCAGTCGTACGAGCACGCGGGGGACGAACCGCAGCAGCATGCGTTCGATGCTGTCACGGCCGTCCCCACCTGGCCTGATTCCCGGCGGATCAGATGCCGTCCGGGTCCGTCCGGTTGAGGGCGGGCTTCGGAGTCGGCCCCGCCGTCATCAGGTAGTCGGCCGCCGAGGTGTCCGTCACCAGGCTGGTGACGAGCCCGGAGCGGAGCACCGCGTCGATCGCGGCCGCCTTGCGCTGCCCGCCCGCGATCGCGACGACCTCGGGGACCCGGCGCAGCTGGTCGGTCTTGACCGTGATGCACCGCTCGCCCAGGTCCCGACCGACCCGGCGGCCCTCGGTGTCGAAGAGGTGCGCGGACATCTCGGCGGCGACCCCGAGCGAGGCGTAGTGCGCCCGCTCCTCATCGCTGAGCATGTCGTGCACCGTCGAGATGCCCGGCTCCCAGGAGCCGATGGAGACACAGGCGACCGTGACCTTGTCGAAGTACTCGAAGGCGCGGGCGATCCCGGTCTGGTGGCGCAACGCGGCCGCGGTGGCCGCGTCCGGCAGCAGCATCGGCGCGTAGATGGGGTGCGCGTCGCCGCCGGACACCTGGGCGGCACGGCGGACGGCCTCGACCGAGCCGCGCTCCGCGGTCCCGGCGTCGTAGACGCCCGTCAGCTGCACGACCGTGCACGGCGGCAGCCGGTCCAGCGCCGCCGCCATGTGAATGGTGGACCGGCCCCAGGCCAGCCCCAGTACGTCCCCCTCGTCGACCAGTTCGCCGAGCAGGTCCGCTGCCACTTCCCCCAGGTTCTCGGGGTCCGTGGTCTCCTCGGCCTCGGCCGGGGACTCGACCACGACGGCGTGCCTGAGGCCGTAGCGGGCACGGAGCGCGTCCGAGCGCTCCGCGTCCAGCTCGGCCGGCACGCGGATCTCGATCCGTACGAGATCCCGTTCGAGGGCGGTCTCCAGGACCCGGGCCACTTTGAAGCGGCTGACGCCGAACTCCTCCGCGATCTGGATCTTGGACTTTCCCTCAAGGTAGAAGCGGCGGGCCATGGCCGCCGCCTGCACCAGCTCAGCGGGTCCCATCCGCATGGCTGACCGGCCCGCCGACATACCCGACACGGCGTTCTCCTCACTGCTGTTCACACTCTGGATACGCCGTTCATCCTCGCAGATCCGGCGCAGTTG
The DNA here is from genome assembly GCF_042880655.1 of Streptomyces sp. NPDC058295. Taxonomy (NCBI): domain Bacteria; kingdom Bacillati; phylum Actinomycetota; class Actinomycetes; order Kitasatosporales; family Streptomycetaceae; genus Streptomyces; species Streptomyces sp. NPDC058295. Next base: position 19,962 of record NZ_JBHVYO010000046.1, on the reverse strand, counting down.
ATCAGCTCTGTTGGGAGCCGTTCACATACCTGTCGGTAAGTGGTTGGTTCAGTGTCCACATGCCCAGGTGGCGCCGGCGGTCGCCGCCTCCGCCTGAGCCCGCAGGCCACGGACCGCCTCCGCCGGGTCGTCCGCCCCGTATACGGCCGAGCCTGCCACGAACACGTCCGCGCCCGCCTCGGCGCACCGCTCGATCGTCGAGGCCGAGACCCCGCCGTCGATCTGGAGCCACAGGTCGAGGCCGTGCTTGCTGATCAACTCGCGGGTGCGGCGGATCTTGGGGAGCATGATGTCGAGGAAGGCCTGGCCCCCGAAGCCCGGCTCGACCGTCATGATCAGCAGCATGTCGAGTTCGGGCAGCAGGTCCTCGTACGGCTCGATGGGCGTAGCCGGCCTGAGTGCCATGGAGGCACGGGCGCCCTTCGCCCGGATCTCGCGGGCGAGTCGCACGGGTGCGGCGGCGGCCTCGACGTGGAAGGTGACGGACGAGGCACCCGCCTCGACGTACTGCGGGGCCCAGCGATCGGGGGCCTCGATCATCAGATGGCAGTCCAGCGGGGTGTCCGTCGCACGGGCCAGTGACTCTACGACCGGCACACCGAGCGTGAGGTTCGGGACGAAATGGTTGTCCATGACGTCGACGTGGAGCCAGTCGGCTCCGGCGACCGCCTCCGCCTCGTCCGCGAGGCGGGCGAAGTCGGCGGACAGGATGCTGGGGTTGATCTGCACGGCCATGACCCAAGCCTGCCATGCCCTCCGGGGGTTGCGGGCACCGGTCCCGCGGGGGGAGCGTGGTTCGTCGCCCGCGGACCGGCTGTGACTGATCGCGCAGCGCCCCGTGCCCCGTGCGGGAGGCGGCCGCACACGGTGGTGACAGAACGGCTCGGAGGGTAGGCATGGCCGAGAATCGCGGTGTCGCGCACCTGGTCTGCGGGCGGCGTGCGAAGTGGCTGGTGCTGGCGTTGTGGCTGGTGCTGCTGTTCCTGACGGCACCCTTCGCCCAGAAGCTCACCGACGCCCAGGACAACGACGCGGCCTCCTGGCTGCCGGGGTCGGCGGAGTCCACCCAGGTGCTGGAGATCTCGCAGGACTTCAGGCCCGAGCAGATCCCCGCGGTCGTCGTCTACGCCCGTGACGGGGGCCTGACGGCCGAGGACCGGGCACAGATCACCGAGGACGCGGCGCAGCTCAGGCAGCTCACCGACCACGGCATCCGCGGCGCCGAGACCCGCGGCCCGGTCTACGACCGCCCGGCCGACCCGCGCGCCGCCCAGATCTACGTGCCGATCACCATGGACGAGCAGGGCTGGGAGCGCATCGCCCCGGCCGTCGACTCGATCCGCGACGTCGTCGGCGAGGGCGGCGCCGGTCTGGCCGTGCACATCACCGGACCCGGCGGTACCTCGGCGGACTTCTCCGAGGCCTTCGAGGGCATCGACTCGACCCTGTTGCTGGCGGCGATGGGGGTGGTCGTCATCATGCTCCTGATCACCTACCGCAGCCCCACCCTCCTGGTCGTCCCGGTGCTCGCCGTGGTCGCCGCCCTGTTCACCGCGCAGGCGCTGATCTACTTCCTGGCCGAGCACGCGGGCCTGACGGTGAACGGTCAGAGCGCGGGCATCCTCACGGTGCTCGTGTTCGGCGCGGGCACCGACTACGCCCTGCTGCTGGTGGCCCGTTACCGGGAGGAGCTGCGCCGGCACGAGGACCGGCACGAGGCGATGGCCCTGGCGCTGCACCGCGCGGGCCCGGCCGTCCTGGCGTCCGGCGCCACGGTCGTCCTGAGCATGCTGATGCTGCTGGCCGCCGAGATGAACTCCACCCGCGGGCTGGGTCCGGTCGCGGCCATCGGCGTGGCGGTCGCGCTGCTGGCGATGATGACGCTCTTCCCCGCCCTGCTGGTGATCTGCGGTCGCTGGATCTTCTGGCCGGCGATCCCGCACTTCGGCTCCTCGGACCCGACCGAGCACGGCGTCTGGGCCCGCACGGGCCGTGGCATCGCCCGCCGCCCGCGCATGGTCTGGGCCGTGACGGCGCTGGTCCTGGCGGTCTGCTCGCTGGGCCTGATCCAGCTGCGCGCCGAGGGCATCGGCAACGCGGACGCGTTCACCGGCACACCGGACTCGATCACGGGCCAGGAGGTGTCGGCGAAGTACTTCCCGGCGGGCAGCGGCGACCCGCTGGTCGTCATCGCCGACCAGCCCCGGGCCGGGCAGGTGAAACGCGCGGTCGCGGGGACGGAGGGCGTCGTGCCGACCTCCCTCGGCCTGCCGCCGGGCACGAAACCCGTCCACGACGGCCAGGTGCTGTTCGAGGCGACCATGACCGACCCGGCCGACAGCGAGGCCGCCAAGCAGACCGTGGAACGGGTCCGGGACGCGGTGCACGAGATACCGGACGCCGACGCCAAGGTGGGCGGCGGCACGGCGGCGCTGCTCGACATGGACAAGGCGACCACGCACGACAACCTGCTGATCATCCCGCTGGTCCTGGCCGTGGTCCTGCTCATCCTGGGTGCCCTGCTGCGCTCCCTGATCGCCCCGCTGCTGCTGGTCGGGACGGTGATCCTGTCCTTCGCCGCGGCCCTGGGCCTCAGCGCGCTGGCGTTCCGTCACCTCTTCGACTACGCGGGCGAGTCGACGGACTTCCCGCTGTTCGTCTTCGTGTTCCTGGTCGCCCTGGGCATCGACTACAACATCTTCCTGACCACCCGGATCCGCGAGGAGGCCGCCCGCCAGGGCACCCGGCAGGGCGTGGTGACCGGCCTGGCGGCCACCGGCTCGGTGATCACCTCGGCGGGCCTGGTCCTGGCCGGCACCTTCGCGGCCCTCGCCACCCTTCCCATGGTCGCCTTCGCGGAGATCGGCTTCGCGGTGGCCCTGGGCGTCCTCCTGGACACCTTCATCGTGCGGTCGGTGCTCGTCACCTCCCTGTTCCTGGACATCGGACCGAAGATCTGGTGGCCGCACCGGCTGGCCCGGGAGAGCCACGCGACCCTGTCGAAGGGACCCACAGGCACCACGGGCCCCGCGCAGCCGGCCGAGAGCACCGAGCCCTGAGAGGCCGAGCGGGTCCGTCAACCTCCACCCTTTGCATGACCATGCGAGTTCATGCATAATCTTCCTATGTCCAAGGTCCTCACCTCCCTTCCCGCCGGCGAGCGCGTCGGCATCGCCTTCTCCGGCGGGCTCGACACCTCGGTCGCGGTCGCGTGGATGCGCGACAAGGGTGCCGTCCCGTGCACCTACACCGCCGACATCGGCCAGTACGACGAGCCCGACATCGCCTCGGTGCCCGGCCGCGCGAAGACCTACGGCGCCGAGATCGCGCGCCTGGTCGACTGCCGCGCCGCACTCGTCGAGGAGGGCCTGGCCGCACTCACCTGCGGGGCGTTCCACATCCGCTCGGGCGGGCGCTCCTACTTCAACACCACGCCCCTCGGCCGTGCCGTCACCGGCACCCTCCTGGTCCGGGCGATGCTCGAGGACAACGTCCAGATCTGGGGCGACGGCTCGACCTTCAAGGGCAACGACATCGAGCGGTTCTACCGCTACGGCCTGCTGGCCAACCCGCACCTGCGGATCTACAAACCCTGGCTGGACGCGGACTTCGTGACCGAGCTCGGCGGCCGCAAGGAAATGTCGGAGTGGCTCGTCGCCCACGACCTGCCCTACCGGGACAGCACGGAGAAGGCGTACTCCACCGACGCCAACATCTGGGGCGCCACCCACGAGGCGAAGACCCTGGAGCACCTGGACACCGGCGTCGAGACCGTCGAGCCCATCATGGGCGTGCGGTTCTGGGACCCGTCGGTCGAGATCGCCACCGAGGACGTGACGATCGGCTTCGACCAGGGCCGCCCCGTGACGATCAACGGCAAGGAGTTCGCCTCCCCCGTCGATCTGGTGATGGAGGCCAACGCCATCGGCGGCCGCCACGGCCTCGGCATGTCGGACCAGATCGAGAACCGCATCATCGAGGCCAAGAGCCGCGGCATCTACGAGGCGCCCGGCATGGCCCTGCTGCACGCGGCCTACGAGCGTCTCGTCAACGCGATCCACAACGAGGACACCCTCGCCCAGTACTACAACGAGGGACGGCGCCTCGGCCGGCTGATGTACGAGGGCCGCTGGCTGGACCCGCAGGCCCTGATGGTGCGCGAGTCGCTCCAGCGCTGGGTCGGCGCGGCCGTCACCGGCGAGGTGACGCTGCGACTGCGGCGCGGTGAGGACTACTCGATCCTCAACACCGTCGGCCCGGCCTTCAGCTACCACCCGGACAAGCTGTCCATGGAGCGCACCGAGGACTCCGCGTTCGGCCCGGTGGACCGGATCGGCCAGCTCACCATGCGCAACCTCGACATCGCCGACTCGCGCGCCAAGCTGGAGCAGTACGCCACGCTCGGTCTGATCGGCACCGGCAGCCCCGCGATCGGCGCCGATCAAGCGGCCGCGACCGGTCTCATCGGCACCATGACGGAACTGCCGGAGGGTGGCGCCGAGGCCATCGCCTCCCGCGGCGAGGTCTCCGACGACGACCAGCTGCTGGACCGCGCCGCGATGGAGTTCGGCACGGACTGACCCCGCGAGGGCACCCGCCCGTGCAGAAGGCCGGCCCCACGCCGTCGACGTGGGGCCGGCCTTCTCGCGTGTCCGTCCGCGCGGGCCTCAGCCCGTCTTCCTGATCAACGCCAGGTACATGGCGTCGGTCCCGTGCAGATGCGGCCACAGCTGGACGTCGGGCCCGTCACCCAGCTCGGGTACGCCCGGCAGCAGCGGCCGCGCGTCGATCAGCTCGGCCTCCGGGTACTGCTTGAGGACGTCGGAGACGACCGACCGGGTCTCGGCGAGGTGCGGCGAACAGGTGGCGTACCCGACGACGCCCCCGACCCGCACGGAGTCCAGCGCGGTCCGCAGCAGCCCGCGCTGGAGCGGCCCGAACCCGTCGAGGTCCTCCGGCCTGCGCCGCCAGCGGGCCTCGGGCCGCCGCCGCAGGGCGCCGAGGCCCGTGCACGGCACGTCCATCAGCACCCGGTCGAAGGAGCCGGGCCGCCACGGCGGCCGGGTCCCGTCGGCCGCGATGACCTGGTAGGGGCCGGGGTTGCCGGCCAGCGCCTTGGCGACGAGCTTCGCGCGGTGCGGCTGCTTCTCGGAGGCGAGCAGCGCGGCCCCCCGTTCGGCGGCGAGGGCGGCGAGCAACGCCGCCTTGCCACCGGGCCCGGCACACCCGTCCAGCCACAACGCGTCGGGCCCGTCGAGCGGCACGTTCGCCAGCGCGAGCGCCACGAGCTGGCTGCCCTCGTCCTGCACGCCCGCCCGCCCGTCCCGTACGGCGTCGATGGCCCCGGGCTCACCGCCCTCGGTGAGCCGCACGGCGTACGGCGACCAGCGCCCGGCGACCGAGGCCTCCTCCCGGAGCAGCTCCTCGGTGGTGGCCCGCCCGGGCCGGGCGACGAGCGTGACCTCGGGCCGCTCGTTGTCCGCCGCCAGCAGGTCCTCGATGCCGGCCCGCCCGCCGCCGAGGGAGTCCCACAGCGCGGAGACCACCCAGCGGGGGTGCGAGTGCACGACGGCGAGGTGGTCCTCGGGATCGTCGTCGTAGGGCGGAGCGACCTTGTCGAGCCACTCGTCGAGATCGTGCGCCGCGACCTTGCGCAGCACGGCGTTGACGAACTTGGCGCGTCCGTCGCCGAGCACGACCCGGGCCAGCTCCACGGAGGCGGACACGGCCGCATGGGTCGGGATACGTGTCCCGAGCAGCTGATGCACGCCGAGACTCAGCACATCGAGGACCGGCGGATCGACCTCGCGCAGCGGCCGGTCGACACACGCGGAGATGACGGCGTCGTACGTCCCCTGCCGGCGCAGCGTCCCGTAGACCAGCTCGGTGGCGAGGGCGGCGTCCCGTGCGTCGAACTTGTCGGGTCCCTCCTTCTCGCGCGCCTTGCGCAGCAGCGGCGGCAGCACGAGGTTGGCGTACGCGTCCCGCTCGTCCACGGCCCGCAGTGCCTCGAAGGCGAGCATGCGGACGGGGTCCTTCTGAGGCCGGCGGTAGGGCTTGCCCGGCTTGCGGGAACGGTGGGGCTGGTCGCTCACGAAAAGGTGCTCCGGATTGCAGAAGAGAAGAAGGAAAAGGGAAAGGCCAAAGGAGGAAAGGAGGAAAGGTGCGTCCAGCGTACGTCGGTGGTACGCCGGGCGGGCTTGCCGCCGCGGGGGCCGCGGAGCCGGGCCGCGGACCGCGGGCGGGGCTCACGGACCGGCGGGGCTCACGGACCCGGCGGCGCTTGTGCAGGAGCGTTACGCCCCGACGGCCTCCCCTTCCCCGATCCGGGCGCCCCGGGCCCAGTCGGCGGCCCGCATCGGCTTCTTGCCCTGCGCCTGCACCCACAGCAGCTCGACCGCGTACGAGCCGGTGCCGACGTGCACGCTGTTCTTGCCGACGAGCAGCGCGCCCGGGGCGAGATCGGTCCGCTCGGGAACCGGCTGGACCTGGATGAGCTTGAGCCGCTCCCCGCGGAAGACGGTCCAGGCGCCGGGGGCCGGGGTGCAGCCGCGCACGACGCGGTCGACCCGCAGGGCCGGGGTGGTCCAGTCGACCTGGGCGTCCTCGACGGTGATCTTCGGCGCGAGGGTGATCCCCTCGCCCGGCTGGGGAACGGCCTTCAGGGTGCCGTCCTCGATCCCGTCCATGGTCGCGGCGAGCAGCCCGCTGCCGGCGAAGGCCAGCCGCGTGAGCAGGTCACCGCTGGTGTCGGTGGGCCGGATCTCCTCGGTGACCGTCCCGTAGACCGGCCCCGAGTCGAGTCCCTCCTCGATGAGGAAGGTGGACGCGCCGGTGATCTCGTCCCCCGCCATGACGGCGTGCTGCACGGGAGCGGCCCCGCGCCAGGCCGGCAGCAGCGAGAAGTGCAGGTTGACCCAGCCATGGGCCGGGATGTCCAGCGCCACCCTGGGCAGCAGCGCCCCGTAGGCCACGACGGGACAGCAGTCGGGCGCGATCTCCCTCAGCCGCTCCAGGAACTCCGGGTCGCGCGGCTTGGCGGGCCTCAGCACTTCGATGCCCGCCTCCTGGGCGCGCTGGGCGACGGGAGAGGCGATCAGCCTGCGCCCCCGGCCGGCCGGCGCGTCGGGCCGCGTGACGACGGCGGCCACCTCGTGCCGCCCGGAGGCGATCAGAGCGTCCAGGGCGGGAACGGCGACCTCGGGGGTACCGGCGAAGACGAGCTTCATGAGTGGGCGGGGCCTCTCGGGCGGGACGGACGACGGGCAACGCACAAGTTTATGACGCCGACCGGGCGGGCCGCCGACGGGCGGGAGGCCCCACGAGCCGCGACCCCCGGGGGGCGTACGCATATGCCCATACGCCCCCACACCGTGACCAGCGGCGCGAACCCGCGTTGGTCAAGAAAGAGTTGACCACACCTTCTTCAACGCCGGTTCGAGAGGCTTGTTCATGGCCGACCATGCAACCCACGACGCCCAGGCCCGGGCCAGCCTGCACTTGCTGGTGCGGGACATCGAGCGCGTCCGACGGCAGGTGGACGCACTGCGCACCCTCACCGCCCAGCTGGGCAACGTCTACCGCCCCCGCCGCTCCGGCCCGTCCACGGGCTTCGTCGTCTACGGACGCGCCCCCGCCCCCACGGTCCGCCTCGCCCAGGAGCTGCGGGACAGCGTCGAGACCCTGGTCACCGCGGCGGTGGACTTCGACCGTTCGCTCGGCTTCTCGTGGGACGCGGTGGGCTCCGCCCTCGGGGTCACCAAGCAGGCCGTACACCGCCGCTACGGCGCCCGCCGGGCCGCGGCCCAGGCCGCCACCGCCGAGGCCGAGCGACCCGCCGAGCCCACCGCCGCCCGCACGGTCACCGTGAACACGGGCATCCCGACGGTTCCCACGGTTCCGGCCGCCCGCTCGATGCCGACCCAGCCGACGGCCGGCAGCCCGGCCCTGCGCGACGCGGGGACCCCGGCCCTGCGCGAGGCCGGCGCCCCGGCCCTGCGAGACGTCGGCAGCCCTGCCTTGCGCGAGGTCGGCAGCCCGGCCCTGCGCGACGAGGCGAGGCCGACCGCCTTCCCCGGCCCGCGCAACGGCTGACGCACCGCATCCCGCACCGAGCACTCCCCACCCCGTCCCCTCCCCACCCTGCCCTCTCGGCCCACGCCCGAGAGGGCAGTCGCACGCCCGGCCCTCCCCCCACCGCGCCCCCACCGCACCGGCGCCGACTCCGCGTCGTCCCTCAGCCGATGTCCGGGGGATCGATCCGCACCCGTACGGCCTCCTCGCCGCCCCGCGCCATCCGAGCCGCCTGCGCCGTCTTCAGCGCGGCGGCCAGCGCGGCGCCCCTCCCGGGCGGCACCCGGAGCAGCGCCCGTTCCCACTCCTCCCCCGGGGGCGGCGCCCCCGGCCGCCGAGGCTGCCCCGCCGGGCCCGCCGGCACCGGAACCGGCCCCAGCAGCTCCGCCTCCGACGGCAGTTCGACGGCGTCCAGGAACGCGGTCACGGCCTCCGCCGTCCCCGACACCGCCGCCATCCGCGACACCGGCGGAAAGCCCAGCTCGGCCCGCTCGGAGAGCTCCCGCACCGCGTGTCCCACCGGATCCCAGCGCACCAGCGCCTGGACGGGCCGCAGGGTCGGCTCGGCGACGACCACCACGGTTCCCCCCTCCCCCGACGGCCGTACGAGCGCGGCGGCCGCGATCCAGCGGCGCAGCGCGTCCTCCCCGGCCCTCAGGTCGGGTCGCCCGAGCATGGCCCAGCCGTCCAGCAGCAGCGCGGCCGCGTACCCGCCCTCGGCGACCGGCTCGGCCCCGGGCGTGGACACGACGAGCGCGGGCGCCTCCGGCACGGTGTCCAGCACCTGCTCACGCCCCGACGTCCGCACCGGCACTGCGGGAAACGCCCGCCCCAGCTCCTCGGCGGTCCGCCGGGCCCCCACGATCTGTGCCCGCAGGCGGAACGAGCCGCACTCCGGACAGTGCCAGGCACTCTCCTCACGCCCGCACCAACCGCACCACACCGCACCCCCGTCCCGCGCCTCCAACGGCCCGGAGCAGTGCCGGCACCGGGCGGCGGCCCGGCACTGCGCACACGCCATCCGCGGCACATAGCCCCGCCGGGGCACCTGGACGAGCACCGGCCCGTGCCGCAGCCCCTCCCGGGCCGCCTGCCAGGCGAGGGTGGGCAGCCGGGCGGCCCGGGCGGCCTCGTCCCGCGCGAGGTCCTGGTCGCCCACGGTGCGCACCAGCGGAGCGCTGTGCCGCACCTGCTCCCGCGCGGCGATCAACGGCCGCGCCCACCCGCTCTCGACGAGCTGCGCGCCCTCCACGGTGCAGCTCCAACCCCCCATCAGGAAACCGCACTTGTCCTGCGCGGCCCGCAGCAGCAGCACCTCGCGCGCATGGGGCTGCGGCGCGTGCTGCTCGCTGTGGCTGTCGTCCCCGTCGTCCCAGAGGGCGACCAGACCGAGGTTCCGGACCGGCGCGAACATCGCGGCACGCGTGCCGACGACCGCCCGCACGGAACCCCGCCGTACGGCGAGCCACTCCCGGTACCGCTTCTCGGGCCCGGCGTCCGCGGTGAGCAGTGCGTGCCGTCCCTCCCCCAGCAATGCCGTCAAGGCGGCGTCGACCCGTGCGGCGGCCCGCCCGTCGGGTACGACGACCAGGGCCCCGCGCCCCGAGGCGAGCGTCGCGGCGACGGCCCGCGCCAGCTCCTCGCTCCACCGGGGGCCGGGCAGCGCGTTCCACACCGCCCGGGGCGCGCCCCCGGACGCCAGCGCCTCGAGGAACGCGCCCCCTCGCTCGTACCGCCCCCAGGACCCGGTCTCCGGCGCCCCCGGCGGCGGCAGCGGCGCCGGGGAGGGGCGCTGCTCGGCGCGCGCGTTACGTGGCGGCACAGCCAGCTGAAGGACGTCGGCCAGGCTCCCCGCGTACCGGTCGGCGACGGCCCGCGCCAGTCCCAGCAGCTCCTCGCTCAGCACCGGCTCGGGCGACACCACCTGGGCGAGCGCCGCGAGCGGCCCGGAGTAGTCCGACGCGGCGAGCCGCTCGACGAGGAACCCGTCGATGAGCCCGCCGCCCTCGCGCCGCCCTTCCCGCACCCGGCCGCGCCCGGCCCCGAACCGCACCCGCACCCGCACCCCCGGCTGGGCGTCGGCGTCCAGCTCGGCCGGCACCGCGTAGTCGAAGTACCGGTCCAGATGCAGCACACCCTTGTCGACGAGCACCCGCGCGACCGGCAGCTCCCCGGCCAGCGCGGCCCCCCGCCAGGTCCGGGGCTTGGCCCGCGGCGCCTTGGCCTGCCGCACGCTCTCCCGGATCAGCGCGAGCTGCTCGGGCGGCGCGCCCTCCCCGGCCGCACCGCCGTCCCCCTGCCCGTTCTCGCTGCTCACGCTTGCATTTTTACCAAACGCCACTGACAACGGTCCTTCCGCCGAAGATCTGTTCCCCGTCCGGCCGCAGGCGGTTGGATGGGCACGTGACCGTTCAGGACGTTGCCCCGAAGCTGCCCGCCGTCGATCTCCTGCGGGACCACTGCCGTGCGCTGGCCGTACTGGAGGCGATCCTGAGCCCCGATGGGACCGACCGCCACCACGCCTTCGACGCCCACTGGTCGGAGGCCGAGGAGACGGCGTCCCTGCGCGACGGTTCGGGTGACGAGTACGACATCGTCTTCTCCCCCGCCGGCGCCTGGATCCGCGGCTTCGCCCACGAGTCGCCCATGAGCCCCTACGCGCAGGACGGCCCCTGGCCCGGAGTGCTGGACGACGTCCCCGAGGTGTTCCGGTCCTGCGTCGAGGAGCCGGCGTTCACCGACGAGGACGGGATGCCCGTCGCCACCGCCTGTCTGTGGCGCGAGAGGGCCGACGACGGCTGGTCCACGGGCACGATCGACTTCCCCGACCACCCGGCGGACGACCCGGACGGCGCCGCGCACCTGTTCCGGCTGCTCACCGACCGCTCGCCGTCGGCCTTCCAGCAGTGGGCTGAGGACCACTACGAGGTCCCGGTCGATCCGGAGGCCCTCCGGCACGTGCTCGCCTCCCGTCCGCTGACCCCGGCGGTGATCGCCGTCCTGAACCCCGAGCTCGCCCTGACCGACCTGGCGAAGGTCGTCGAGCAGACCGGCTACCCGCGGCGGTGACCCGCGCAAACGCCGAGGCCCGGCCTCCCTGAGGAGGCCGGGCCCACACGTCGTGCCGGGGCGGACCTACAGTCCCGCGGCCTTGCGCAGCGCGTCCACGCGGTCCGTGCGCTCCCACGTGAAGTCGGGCAGCTCACGGCCGAAGTGGCCGTACGCGGCGGTCTGGGCGTAGATCGGACGCAGCAGGTCGAGGTCGCGGATGATCGCGGCCGGGCGCAGGTCGAAGACCTCGTCGATGGCCTTCTCGATCTTCTCGGCGTCGACCTTGGCGGTGCCGAAGGTCTCCACGAAGAGACCGACCGGCTCGGCCTTGCCGATCGCGTAGGCGACCTGCACCTCGCAGCGCGCGGCGAGGCCCGCGGCGACCACGTTCTTGGCGACCCAGCGCATCGCGTACGCCGCGGAACGGTCGACCTTGGACGGGTCCTTGCCGGAGAAGGCGCCGCCGCCGTGCCGGGCCATGCCGCCGTAGGTGTCGATGATGATCTTGCGGCCGGTGAGGCCGGCGTCGCCCATCGGGCCGCCGATCTCGAAGCGCCCGGTCGGGTTGACCAGCAGACGGTAGTTCTCGGTGTCGAGCTTGATGCCCTCGTCCAGGAGCGCCTTCAGCTCGACCTCCACCACGAACTCCCGGATGTCCGGGGCCAGCAGGGAGTCCAGGTCGATGTCGCTCGCGTGCTGCGAGGAGACGACGACCGTGTCGAGACGGAGGGCCTTGTCGCCGTCGTACTCGATGGTGACCTGGGTCTTGCCGTCGGGACGCAGGTAGGGGATGGTCCCGTTCTTGCGGACGTCCGACAGGCGCTTCGACAGCCGGTGCGCCAGGAAGATCGGCAGCGGCATCAGGGTGGGGGTCTCGTCCGACGCGTAGCCGAACATCAGGCCCTGGTCGCCGGCGCCCTGGCGGTCCAGCTCGTCCTCGTCGCCCTCGACGCGGTTCTCGTACGCCGTGTCGACACCCTGGGCGATGTCCGGGGACTGCGCGCCGATGGAGACCGAGACGCCGCAGGAGGCGCCGTCGAAGCCCTTCTTCGAGGAGTCGTAGCCGATCTCGAGGATCTTGTCGCGCACGAGCTGGGGGATCGGCGCGTAGGCCTTGGTGGTGACCTCGCCGGCCACATGCACCAGACCGGTCGTGATCAGGGTCTCGACGGCGACCCGGGAGGCCGGGTCCTCGCGCAGCAGGGCATCGAGAATGGTGTCGCTGATCTGGTCAGCGATCTTGTCGGGGTGACCCTCGGTCACAGACTCCGAGGTGAACAGGCGACGGGACACAACGCTCCCTGGGGTTGCAGCGGCTGCTGGCTGATCATTGGCGGACGCGACAGGAGCTGCGCCCGGCGTCGTCCGAGAACAGTTTATCGGTCGTGCCCCTCCACCGGGCCACCCGTCTCGCCTCTCGGGAGCGCTGTGACCTGCGGCACGGGCATTCTGCCGAATGCCGAGCACCGTTGGCCAGGGGCGCCGCACCCGAATCGACCGAGCGGGAGGACGACGGGGAAGCGCATCAAACAGTCAGTCCAGCCGCCGCGTCACCAGGTCCCACACGGTTTCGGCCAGGGCCTCCTTGGGCCCGTACGGCACGGGGATTTCGCTGCCGTCGGCCCCCAGCACGACCGCTTCGTTCTCCTCGGAGCCGAAGGTCTTGCGCTCCCCCACCTCGTTCACCACCAGCAGATCGCAGCCCTTGCGCCGGAGCTTCGACCGGCCGTTGGCCAGGACGTCGTCGGTCTCGGCCGCGAAGCCGACAACCACCTGGTTGGAGCGCGCCCGGTCGGCGGAGACCTCCGCGAGGATGTCCGGATTCCGTACGAGAACGATGGGGTCCGGTTCCCGGCCGTCCTGCTTCTTGATCTTTCCGGCCGCGTATGTCTCCGGCCGGAAATCGGCCACTGCGGCCGCCATGACGACCGCGTCGGCGTCCGCGGCCGCCTTGAGGACCGCCTCGCGCAGCTGCACGGCCGTGCCGACCTGGACGACGTCGACCCCGGCCGGGTCGGGCAGACCGGTGTTCGCCGCGATCAGCGTGACGCGGGCGCCGCGGGCGGCGGCGGTGCGGGCGAGGGCGTAGCCCTGCTTGCCGGAGGAGCGGTTGCCGAGGAAGCGGACCGGGTCGAGGGGCTCGCGGGTGCCGCCGGCGCTGACCACGACGTGCCGGCCGGCGAGGTCGGGTTCGCGCACCCCCCTGGCCAGGACCCGGCGGCAGACCTCGAAGATCTCGGCCGGGTCGGGCAGCCGCCCCTTGCCGGTGTCGACGCCGGTGAGCCGGCCGACGGCCGGCTCGATGACGAGGGCGCCCCGGCGGCGCAGTGTCGCCACGTTCTCCTGGGTGGCCGGGTGCTCCCACATCTCGGTGTGCATCGCGGGGGCGAAGACGACCGGACAGCGGGCCGTCAGGAGGGTGTTGGTGAGGAGGTCGTCGGCGAGGCCGTGGGCGGCCTTGGCGAGCATGTCCGCGGTGGCCGGGGCGACGACCACCAGGTCGGCGTGCTGGCCGATGCGGACGTGCGGGACCTCGTGGACGTCGTCCCAGACCTCCGTGGAGACGGGGTGGCCGGAGAGGGCGGACCAGGTGGCGGCGCCGACGAAGTGCAGCGCGGAGGCGGTGGGGACCACCCGGACGTCATGGCCCGACTCGGTCAGTCTGCGCAGCAGCTCGCAGGCCTTGTAGGCGGCGATGCCCCCACTGACCCCCAGAACGACCTTCGGCTTGTCCACCGTTTCTCCCCGGACCTCGGAAAACGTACGCCGCGGCTCCCGGCGTACGAGTCCATGAGACACCACAGGCCCGGCAGTCGTGCTGCCGGGCCTGTGGAAAAACCAACTGCGAACCGAAAATACTACTGAGCGGGGCCTTCGACGGCCTCGGACGTCAGCAGACCGGCGTTGATCTCGCGGAGGGCGATCGAGAGCGGCTTCTCGTGGACGTGGGTGTCCACGAGCGGACCGACGTACTCGAGGAGGCCCTCGCCGAGCTGCGAGTAGTACGCGTTGATCTGGCGGGCCCGCTTGGCCGCGTAGATCACGAGGCTGTACTTCGAGTCGGTGGCCTCGAGGAGCTCGTCGATCGGCGGGTTGATGATGCCCTCGGGCGCGGAGATGGAAGAGGACACGCTCTACCTTCCGATGGATGGGAAAAGACCGGTCGTGATCACAGGCTCGTAATCACACAACATCGACCAAGGCTAGCAGCTCACGCGCGACGTCCTCGACGGAGGTGTTGACCAGGGTCACGTCGAACTCCGGCTCGGCCGCGAGTTCGATCTTCGCCGCCGCCAGGCGGCGCTCGATCACCTCGGGCGGTTCGGTGCCCCGCCCGGTGAGCCTGCGCACCAGTTCCTCCCAGGAGGGAGGGGCCAGGAACACCAGTTGGGCCTCGGGCATGGACTCACGGACCTGCCGGGCACCCTGGAGGTCGATCTCCAGGAGGACGGGCTCACCCGACTCCAGGCGCTCCAGCACCGCGGTGCGCGGAGTGCCGTAGCGGTTGCCCGCGAACTCGGCCCACTCCAGCAGCTCGCCGTTGGCGATCAGCTTGTCCATCTCCTCGTCGGTGACGAAGAAGTAGTGGACTCCGTGCTTCTCGCCGGGCCGCGGCCTGCGGGTCGTCGCCGACACCGAGAGCCAGGCCTCGGGGTGTTCCTTGCGCATATGAGCGACGACCGTGCTCTTGCCGACCCCGGAGGGGCCGGAGAGCACGGTCAGCCGCGGACGTGCGTCCGGGGTTTCGGGGGTCGTCCCCCGGAGTTTTACTGCCATGCAGCGATTATTCCAGCAATCCCGGAGTGCCCGGGACTCCCTTCCCCGCGGCACCCGGGAATCAGGAGCCGGTGCTGCCGAACTCACGCTCCAGGGACGCGATCTGGTTGGAACCGAGGCCGCGCACGCGGCGGCTCTCGGAGATGCCGAGTCGCTCCATGATCTGCTTGGCGCGGACCTTGCCCACGCCCGGGAGCGACTCCAGAAGGGCGGAGACCTTCATCTTGCCGATGACGTCGTTTTCCTGACCCTGCTTGATGACCTCGTGAAGCGAGGCGCCGGAGTGCTTGAGTCGATTCTTGACCTCGGCCCGCTCCCGGCGAGCCGCGGCGGCCTTTTCGAGCGCGGCTGCGCGCTGTTCGGGGGTAAGGGGCGGAAGAGCCACGCCTACGTCACCTCGGATGTCGAACTGTCGGATACGGACCGGTGAGGAACCTAGTCGCCCCACACCTGGTGAGTTACGAGCAACACGCGCTGCCCGTTCACTCTCCGTCGGAGACTAGCGGCCAACTCCGCCAGAGTCAGCGAGAACCAAGGAAAAGTCCTGGTCAGCCTCCATCAGGCCGGACATTTAAGACATAGTGCCCCGGATTTGAGGATGTATCCAGACTCAAGTCGCCGCGGAGCCGCCCGACCGAGCCCCCGGTCGGGCGGCCGACGCCCGTCAGGCGGCGTCCACGGCCGACCTGACCTCTCGCGCGAATCGATGTACCGCGTCACGCAGAGCGACGATGTCGGGACCGTGACGCAACACACCCCGACTCACGTTCGGTACGACGTTGCGCACCGCGGACCCGAAGACCCGCGGAAGGTCGGCCGGGGTCGCCCCCTGAGCGCCGACGCCCGGCGCGAGGAGCGGACCGTTGATGTCGAGGTCGTACGTCGAGAGGTCGCCCAGGGTGGCGCCGACCACCGCCCCGAAGGAGCCCAGCGGCTCCTCCCCCGCGTTCTCCGCGGCCAGGTGCGCCAGCATCGTCGCGCCCACGTCCCGCCCGTCGGCCCGCACCGCGTGCTGGACCTCGCCGCCCTCCGGGTTCGAGGTCAGCGCCAGCACGAACAGCCCGGCGCCGCTCTCGCGCGCCGACGCCACCGCCGGGGCCAGGGATCCGTACCCGAGGTACGGCGACACGGTGAGGGCGTCGGAGAACAGCGGGGCGTCCTTGTGCAGGAAGGACTCGGCGTACGCGGCCATGGTGGAGCCGATGTCACCGCGCTTGGCGTCCATCACCACCAGGGCGCCGGCCGCCCGGGCCTCCTGCACCGTCTTCTCCAGGACGGCGATACCGCGTGAGCCGAACCGCTCGAAGAAGGCGATCTGCGGCTTCAGCAGGGCGACCCGGTCGGCCGTCGCCTCGACGACCGTGCGGCTGAACCGCTCCAGGCCGGCCACATCGTCGTTCAGGCCCCACTCGGCGAGCAGGGAGGCGTGCGGGTCGATGCCGACGCAGAGCGGGCCACGTTCGTCCATGGCCCGGCGCAGCCGCGCGCCGAAGGGCTCCAGGGTCATGCCGTCTTCCTCACGTCGGCGCCGACCGCGTCGGCGAGAGTGGCGTAGGGGCTCGTCCGCAGGCGGGCGGCCAGGCCCTTGTGGATCGCACGGCCCCAGAAGGGCCCCTCGTAGACGAAGGCGCTGTATCCCTGGACCAGCGTGGCACCGGCCAGGATGCGCTGCCAGGCGTCCTCGGCGTCCTCCACGCCGCCGACGCCCACCAGGGTGACGCGGTCGCCCACGCGCGCGTAGAGGCGGCGCAGCACCTCCAGGGAGCGTGCCTTGAGGGGCGCCCCGGACAGTCCGCCGGTCTCCTTCACCAGCGAGGGGTCGGAGGTCAGCCCGAGGCCCTCGCGCGCGATGGTGGTGTTGGTGGCGATGATCCCGTCCAGGCCGAGTTCCACGGCCAGGTCGGCGACCGCGTCGACGTCCTCGTCGGCCAGGTCCGGGGCGATCTTGACCAGCAGCGGGACCCGCCGCGAGGTCACCACGCGGTCGGCGGCCTCGCGGACGGCGCTCAGCAGCGGCCGCAGCGCCTCGGTGGCCTGGAGGTTGCGCAGCCCCGGGGTGTTCGGCGAGGACACGTTGACGACCAGGTAGTCGGCGTACGGCGCGAGCCGCTCGGTCGACTTCACGTAGTCGCCGACGGCCTCCTCCTCCGGTACGACCTTGGTCTTGCCGATGTTGACGCCCACCACGGGCTTGAAGACCGGGGTACGGGAGGCCAGGCGGGCGGCGACGGCCAGCGAGCCCTCGTTGTTGAAGCCCATCCTGTTGATGAGGCCCCTGTCCTTCACGAGCCGGAACAGCCGCTGGGCGGGGTTGCCGGGCTGCGGCTCGCCGGTGACCGTGCCGATCTCGACGTGGTCGAAGCCCAGCATCGACATCCCGTCGATCGCGACGGCGTTCTTGTCGAAGCCGGCGGCGAGTCCGAAGGGGCCGTGCATGCGCAGCCCGAAGGCCTCGGTGCGCAGTTCCTCGTAACGGGGGGCCAGGGCGGCCGCGACGAACGTGCGCAGCACCGGGATCCGCACGGCGAGCCGGATCCAGCGGAAGGCCAGGTGGTGGGCGCGCTCGGGGTCCATCCGCTGGAAGACCAGCCGGAAGAATTGCTTGTACATGATCATGTCCTCCAAGGAGCCTCGCGAAGAGGTGTCATGAAGAGGGGGACACCGTTTCCGGTGTCCCCCTGAGGGCTGCTAGTCGCGGGCCGCGGTCAGGTGTTCCGCGTGTTCCTGGAGTGAGCGCACGCCCACGTCCCCGTGGTTGAGGGCGTCGATGCCCTGGACGGCCGCGGCGAGCGCCTGGACCGTCGTCAGGCAGGGCACGGACCGCGCCACGGCCGCCGTACGGATCTCGTAGCCGTCGAGGCGGCCACCGGTGCCGTACGGGGTGTTGACGATGAGGTCGACCTCGCCGTCGTGGATGAGCTGGACGATCGTCTTCTCGCCGTTCGGGCCGGTGCCCTCGGACTGCTTGCGCACGACCTTCGCGGTGAGGCCGTTGCGCCTGAGCACCTCGGCCGTGCCGGAGGTGGCGAGCAGCTCGAAGCCGTGGGCGACCAGCTCACGGGCCGGGAAGATCATCGAGCGCTTGTCGCGGTTCGCCACCGAGATGAACGCGCGGCCCTTGGTGGGCAGCGGGCCGTACGCGCCGGCCTGCGACTTGGCGTACGCCGTGCCGAAGACGGAGTCGATGCCCATGACCTCGCCGGTGGAGCGCATCTCCGGGCCGAGGACGGTGTCGACGCCGCGGCCGGAGGTGTCCCGGAAGCGGGTCCACGGCATCACGGCCTCCTTGACGGAGATCGGCGCGTCCAGCGGCAGCTCACCGCCGTCGCCGGTGGCCGGGAGCAGTCCCTCGGCGCGCAGCTCGGCGACGGTCGCGCCGAGCGAGATCCGGGCGGCGGCCTTCGCCAGCGGCACCGCGGTCGCCTTCGAGGTGAAGGGGACCGTGCGGGACGCGCGCGGGTTGGCCTCCAGGACGTAGAGGATGTCGCCGGCCATCGCGAACTGGATGTTGATCAGACCGCGCACGCCGACGCCCTTGGCGATCGCCTCCGTTGAGGCCCGCAGGCGCTTGATGTCGAAGCCGCCCAGGGTGATGGGGGGCAGGGCGCACGCCGAGTCGCCGGAGTGGATGCCGGCCTCCTCGATGTGCTCCATGACGCCGCCGAGGTACAGCTCCTCGCCGTCGTAGAGGGCGTCGACGTCGATCTCGATGGCGTCGTCGAGGAAGCGGTCGACGAGCACCGGCCGGGTGGGGCTGATCTCGGTCGACTCGGCGATGTAGGAGGACAGCCGGGTCTCGTCGTAGACGATCTCCATGCCGCGGCCGCCGAGCACGTACGACGGACGCACCAGGACCGGGTAGCCGATCTCGTCCGCGATGGCCTTGGCCTCGGTGAAGGTGGTGGCCGTGCCGTGCTTCGGGGCCGGCAGACCGGCCTCGGCGAGCACGCGCCCGAAGGCGCCCCGGTCCTCGGCCGCGTGGATGGCCTCGGGGGAGGTGCCGACGATCGGCACGCCGTTGTCCTTCAGCGCCTGCGCCAGGCCCAGCGGGGTCTGGCCGCCGAGCTGGACGACGACGCCGGCGATGGGTCCTGCCAGCGACTCCGCGTGCACGATCTCCAGCACGTCTTCCAGCGTCAGCGGCTCGAAGTACAGGCGGTCGGAGGTGTCGTAGTCGGTGGAGACGGTCTCCGGGTTGCAGTTGACCATCACGGTCTCGTACCCGGCCTCGGACAGCGCGAAGGAGGCGTGGACGCAGGAGTAGTCGAACTCGATGCCCTGGCCGATGCGGTTCGGGCCGGAGCCCAGGATGATCACCGCGGGCTTCTCGCGGGGCGCGACCTCGCTCTCCTCGTCGTAGGAGGAGTAGAAGTACGGCGTCTTCGCGGCGAACTCGGCGGCGCAGGTGTCGACCGTCTTGTAGACCGGGCGGATGCCCAGCGCGTGCCGGACCTCACGGACGACGTCCTCGCGCAGCCCGCGGATCTCGGCGATCTGCTGGTCGGAGAAGCCGTGCCGCTTGGCCTCGGCGAGCAGCTCGACGTCGAGGCGGTCGGAGGCGGCCAGCTCGTCGGCGGTCTCCTTGATGAGGAAGAGCTGGTCGACGAACCAGGGGTCGATCTTCGTGAACTCGAAGACCTCCTCGGGGGTGGCGCCCGCGCGGATGGCCTGCATGACGGTGTTGATCCGGCCGTCGGTGGGCCGTACGGCCTCGCGCAGCAGCTCTTCCTTGTCGCCGGGCTCGCCGACGAACGTGAACTGGCTGCCCTTCTTCTCCAGCGAGCGCAGCGCCTTCTGGAAGGCCTCGGTGAAGTTGCGGCCGATGGCCATGGCCTCGCCGACCGACTTCATGGTCGTGGTCAGCGTGGAGTCGGCGCTCGGGAACTTCTCGAAGGCGAAGCGCGGGGCCTTCACGACCACGTAGTCGAGCGTCGGCTCGAAGGAGGCCGGGGTCTCCAGCGTGATGTCGTTGGGGATCTCGTCGAGGGTGTAGCCGACGGCGAGCTTGGCGGCGATCTTGGCGATCGGGAAGCCGGTGGCCTTGGAGGCCAGGGCCGAGGA
>NZ_JBHVYO010000045.1:0-61978 GCF_042880655.1 Streptomyces sp. NPDC058295 | reverse complement strand
AACTCGTACCAGGCGCCGTACAGGGCGCGTTCCCGCTCGACCAGCAGCGGCAGCGGCTCGGACGCGGTGACCAGCTCCCGCAGCGGATACCGGCCGAGCACCGCGTCGACCTGCGGTGTCAGCGCCGCCGCCAGCCGCGAGACGGCCGGGCGGGTCTCGTCGCGCAGCGCCTGGGCCGCCGCCAGCACCACGCTGCGGTCGGGGCCCACCGGCACTCCGCCGACCGCCCGTTCGTACAGCCGCGCGCCCTCCTCGAGGACCAGCTCGGTGTCCATCCCCGCGGGGATCTTGATACCGGCGTGGTGCCGCCAGGTGGCGACCGGGTCGCTCCAGGCCTCCACGGTGTACGTCCAGCGGCCCGTCGCGTCCGGCGTGACGTCCGCGCCCCAGCGGTCGGTGCCCGGGGCGAGTTCACGCATGGGCGTCCAGGGGCCCGGGTTGCCGTCCGGGTCCCGCAGCACGACGTTGGCGGCGACGGCGTCGTGGCCTTCCCGGAACACGGTCGCCGAGACCTCGAACGTCTCGCCCGTGACCGCCTTGGCGGGCCGGCGACCCTGCTGGACGAACGGGCGGACGTCCAGGACGGGTATGCGCCCGACGGCGGTGGTGTCGCCGCCCGAGGAGGATCGCTCCGGGGCCGGCGGACCGGGTGCGGGTGTGAGCACCGGGACGGACGTGTCCTTCTCGGCGTTGCCGGCGCCGTCGGAGCTCTTGCCGTTCCTGCTGCTCTTGTTGTTCTTGGTGCGAGGCGTCGGGGGTGATGACGGGTGGTGCCTTGCTGGCATGACCGCTCCTGTCCGCATCAACGGGGGGTAGGCGGATGGATGTGGTGGGGAGGGGGTCCTGCGGGGAGTACCGGAGGAGCCTTCCACCCTATTCGGGTGAGCAATCCGGCACGTTGCTAACTGCTTACGTATATGTCTACGTACAAGACCGGCCCCGTTCGAGGGGAACGGAGCCGGCCTCGGAGCTCCGTCAGGTGAACGGTGGGACGCGGAGGAGTTTGTTCGGCGAACCGGTCCCGCGGCCGGAGACCTTGCCGTTCACCGCCCCCGCGACCAGCGCCCGCGCCACCTGGGCGGGCGTGGCCCTCGGGTGGTCGGCGAGATGGAGCGCGGCCGCCCCCGCCGCGTGCGGCGCCGCCATCGACGTACCGGAGTGGGTCACCCGGCCGGTGTCGCTCGTGTACGAGGCGGAGGTGATCGACACTCCCGGCGCGAACAGGTCGAGAGCCGAACCGTAGTTGGAGAAGCCCGCCCTGGCGTCCCCCCGGTCGGTGGCGCCGACCGTGATGGCCTCCCGCACGTCGGCCGGGGAGTGCAGGGCGGCCGGCTGTCCCACGTTGCCCGCGGCGACGGTGTAGGTGACACCGGACCTGATGGAGGCGCGGACGGCCGCGTCCAGCGCCGCGTTGTAGCCACCGCCCAGGCTGAGATTGGCGACCGCGGGCCGGTGCGCGTGCCGGGTGACCCAGTCGATGCCCGCGATGGCCTGCGCGGTGGTGCCCGCACCGGCGTTGTCGAGCACCCGTACCGCGACCACCCTGGCCTTCTTGGCGACACCGAGACGCGTCCCCGCGACGGTGCCGGCCACATGCGTGCCGTGGCCGTTGCCGTCGGCGGCGACCCGGTCACCTCCGACGAAGTCCCAGCCGTGGCTCGCCCGGCCGCCGAAGTCGGCGTGGCTGATCCGGATGCCGGTGTCGATCACGTACACCGTGACCCCGGCGCCCGCCGACTTCGGCCAGTTGTAGCTGTTGTCCAGCGCCCGGCCCGGCTGGTCGACGCGGTCCAGCCCCCAGGACGGCGGATTCTTGGCGGCCCCGGCCCCGGCTGCGTCCAGGGTCACCCGGGTGTCCTGGACCACCGAGGCCACCCGCGGATCGGCCGCGAGACGCCGGGCCTGTCTCTCGTCGGCCTCGACGGCGAACCCGTTGAGGACCGTGTCGTAGGTCCGGCTGACGGTCGCCCCGTACGAACCGACGAGGCCGCGCCCGGCCTTCGACGCCGCGTCGGTGTCCTCCTTCAGCGTGACCAGATAACTTCCGCCGACGGAACCGGGCAGGCCGGCGCCGAGTATCTTCCCCTCCGGTGCGGCGTGCGCGGGCGGGGTGACGGCCGAAAGGACCACGGTCGTGACGACCGCGGTCAGGCCCCCCACCCGGCGCAGACGCCGGGTTCGCGTCCGTGCCATGGTTCGAGTTCCCCTCCTCGACTCGGCGCACGACGGCTCCGCCGACTTATCCGACTTCGCCGGGTACGCCACTGGGCAGCCTCTCGTGCGGGGCGAAAGGCCACAAGGTGGCCTACCGGGACGAAACAGGGTTTCGGCCCGTTGTCGCGGGTCGGGCCGAAAAGCGAGGGTCCGCGGGCGGCCAGCCCTCAGCGAGGCCCGCGTCGGCGCCGGTACCTTCGTAGACGACGTGGACGCACACCGCCGTGCGTCTCTTCCTCACGCACGCCGAGGTGGAATGTGAAGGCGATCCGTCGATTCACCGTCCGACCCCTCCTCCCCGAACCCCTGCAGCCACTCAGCGATCTGGCCCGCAACCTGCGCTGGTCCTGGCACGCGGAGACCCGCGACCTCTTCCAGTCCGTCGACCCCGAGCGCTGGGCCGTCTCGGACGGCGATCCGGTGAGACTCCTGGGAGGCGTACGCCCGGCACGCCTCGCCGAGCTCGCCGGGGACCGCCGTTTCCTGCGCAGGCTGAGTGCCGCCGCCGACGACCTGCACGACTATGTGACCGGCGACCGCTGGTACCAGGCCCAGCCCCGTACCGCCGGGCTGCCCGCCGCCGTCGCCTACTTCTCACCCGAGTTCGGCGTCACGGCCGCGCTGCCCCAGTACTCCGGGGGTCTCGGCATCCTGGCCGGCGACCATCTGAAGGCGGCCAGCGACCTGGGCGTCCCGCTGATCGGGGTGGGGCTGCTCTACCGGCACGGCTACTTCCGTCAGTCGCTCTCCCGGGACGGCTGGCAGCAGGAGCACTATCCGGTCCTCGACCCCAACGAACTGCCGGTGACCCTTCTGAAGGAGGACGACGGCACCCCCGCGCGGGTCTCGCTCGCCCTCCCCGCCGGCAAACAGCTGCACGCCCGGGTCTGGCTGGCCCAGGTCGGCCGGGTCCCGCTCCTCATGCTCGATTCGGACGTCGAGGAGAACGACCTCGGCGAACGCGGGGTGACCGACCGGCTCTACGGAGGTGGCAGCGAGCACCGGCTGCTCCAGGAGATGCTGCTGGGCATAGGAGGTGTCCGGGCGGTACGCACGTACTGCCGGCTGACCGGCCACGCCCCGCCCGAGGTCTTCCACACCAACGAGGGCCACGCGGGCTTCCTCGGCCTGGAACGGATCGCCGAACTCGCCGACACCGGTTCGGACTTCGACTCCGCCCTCGAAGCCGTCCGGGCCGGCACGGTCTTCACCACCCACACCCCCGTCCCGGCCGGCATCGACCGCTTCGACCGTGAGCTGGTCGCCCGCCACTTCGGCCCCCAGGCCGAGCTCCCGCGCATGGACGTCGACCGCATCCTGCGGCTGGGCATGGAGACCTACCCGGGCGGCGAGCCGAACCTCTTCAACATGGCCGTGATGGGCCTGCGGCTGGCGCAGCGCGCGAACGGCGTGTCCCTGCTGCACGGCCAGGTGAGCAGGGAGATGTTCTCCGGCCTGTGGCCCGGCTTCGACCCGGAGGAGGTGCCGATCACCTCCGTCACCAACGGCGTGCACGCCCCGACCTGGGTGGCCCCGGAGGTCCTGCGGCTCGGCGCCCGCCAGTTCGGGTCCGGTCGGGCCGAGGACGCCCTGAGCGTCGGCGGCTCCGACCGCTGGGACGCCGTCGCCGACATCCCCGACCAGGACATCTGGGAGCTGCGCCGTGATCTGCGCGAGCAGCTGGTGGTGGAGGTGCGGGAGCGGCTGCGCGCCTCCTGGCGCCAACGCGGCGCCGGCACGGCCGAGTTGGGCTGGATCGACGGCGTCCTGGACCCGGACGTCCTCACCATCGGCTTCGCGCGCCGCGTCCCCTCGTACAAACGTCTGACGCTGATGCTGAGGGACCGCGACCGGCTGATGGATCTCCTTCTGCACGCGGAGCGGCCGATCCAGATCGTCGTCGCGGGCAAGGCGCACCCCGCGGACGACGGCGGCAAACGGCTGGTCCAGGAACTGGTCCGGTTCGCCGACGACCCGCGCGTCCGGCACCGACTCGTCTTCCTCCCGGACTACGGCATGGCGATGGCGCAGAAGCTCTACCCCGGCTGCGACATCTGGCTGAACAACCCGCTCCGCCCCCTGGAGGCCTGCGGCACGTCCGGTATGAAGGCGGCGCTCAACGGCTGCCTCAACCTCTCCGTCCTGGACGGCTGGTGGGACGAGTGGTTCCAGCCGGACTTCGGCTGGGCGATCCCCACCGCCGACGGCGCCGGCACCGACCCCGACCACCGCGACGACATCGAGGCGGCGGCTCTCTACGACCTCCTCGAACAGCGGATCACCCCCCGCTTCTACGAACGCGGCCAGGCGGGTCTGCCCGACCGCTGGATCGAGATGGTCCGCCAGACCCTCACCCTGCTGGGCCCGAAGGTGCTGGCGGGACGCATGGTCCGCGAGTACGTCGAACGGCTGTACACGCCGGCCGCCCACGCGCACCGGACGATGACCCCCGACACCGCACGCGAACTCGCCCTGTGGAAACAGCGGGTGCGCTCGGCCTGGCACGCGGTGCAGGTGGACCACGTCGAGACGTCGGTGGCCACCACCACCGCCGAACTCGGCACGACCCTCGCGCTGAGGGTCCGCGTCGGCCTCGGCGACCTCACCCCCGACGACGTCGAGGTGCAGGCCGTCTCGGGCCGGGTCGACGAGGAGGACCGCATCACGGACGCGACGACGGTCCCCCTGAAACCGTCCGGCGGCCCGGACCTGGACGGCCGCTGGCTCTACGAGGGCCCCCTGTCCCTGGACCGCACGGGACCCTACGGCTACACGGTCCGCATCCTCCCGGCCCACCGACTCCTGGCCTCCGGCGCGGAGCTGGGCCTGCTGGAGGTGCCGTCGGAGGAGGCGGTGGAGGGGGCGGGGGTGCTGTTGCGGTAACCGCTCGCCGCCCGGTCCGAGGCGCCGACGGGTGACGTCGGCGCCTCGGTGGCCACCGGAAGACTCAAGAAGCGGTGAGGGTCCCGGTGATGCGGGTGACGGTCGCCGGGGCGCTGCCGGACAGGTCGGTGAAGAGGTCGGTGGTGACCGTCCCGGCTTCGGAGACGGCCCGCAGGTCGGGTACGCCGTCGCCGTCGGCATCGGCGGCCTGGAGGGTCACAGCGGCTCCGGTGTGCCACCCGGTAGCGACCGGATAGGCGGTGTACGTGAGGTCACCGGTCTCCGGGTCGGCGGCCAGGTCCTCCCACAGGTCGAGCTCGCCGGTGGACTTGTTCCACAGGAACATCGCGGTACTGCCGCCGCCGCCCGGGGTGGGCAGTTGGGTGGTGGCGACGGTCCAGTCGTTCCAGTTCGCGGTGCCGTCGGGTGTGGTGGCGTTGAGTGTGACGGGGAAGAAGAGGCCGGCGTTGAAGCCGCTCGCGTAGAGGTTCAGGGCGTAACCATTGGCACTGTCACCGGAGATGCCGATGAGGTCGGGGAATCCGGTGTCGCGACCGGAGGTGGTTCCGGCGTTGGCGAGCTGGAGAGGGTTGTTGCCGTAGACGTCCTGGAGCGAACCGCCGTAAATGTTGATGGTGTTTCCGCTGACCGGGTTGAGCGGCGAGCCGTCCCCGTTGCCCTTGACGACCACGCCGCTACCCGCATAGGTGCCGGACGGGAAGTAGACCAGCACGTCCTGTTCCGCGCCGCCGGTGAAGCGGCCGGTGATGACCGTCGAGCCGTCGAAGTCCGACGGCGAGCCGTGGCTGTTACGGCCGCCGCCGTTGACGCCGATGTCGGTCGGCGACGTGCTGACGTGTCCGTCACCGGTACCGGGTGCCAGCCACAGACCCGACGGGAGTCCGTTCCGGGCGCCGACGGTGAGCAGGTCGGGGATGTCGTCGCCGGTCAGGTCGCCGTCGGCCTGGTTCGTCGAGGGCGGAGCCGAGATGATGTAAATGGTCGCCGTCTCGCCGTAGTTGCCGCCTGCGGACAAGCTGGTGACCGACAGGACGTTGGTCGAGCTGGTCGGGGTGACCGTGAGGGTGGCGTTGCCGGACGCGTCGGCGCTCACGTTGACCGGTGCGCCCCCGTTGAGCTGATACCGGTAGCCGGTCGGTACGGTCCCGCCGCCGGGCGCGCTGACGGCGATGCTCAACGGATGTCCGACGGTGGACGCCCCGGGTTCGGTGATCACGGGCGTACCCGGATGCGTCGGGTCGAAGGAGAAGTGGCAGACGGTCGACCAGTCGCTCGTGCGGTCGGAGTCGGTGGCCCGGACTTTCCAGTCGAACTCGGTGAGGGAACCGCCCGCCGCGGCCTCCAGCTTGTCCTTCCGGACGAGGTAGACGGCACGTGTGCCGGACGCGGCGGACACCTGCGCTTCCGCGATCGCGTCGCCGGATTCGCCGTCGTGCCGCGTCAGGAGGAAGTCGGCGCCCAGGGTGCCGCCGTCGGGGTCCGAGACGTTCGCGTACAGATAGAGGTCGGTGTCGCCGACGATGGTGGCGCCGTCGCAGGAGGTCACCGGCGAGGTGCGCAAGGTGGTCGGAACGGCGGGAGGGTTGTCCTGCGTCGCGGCCGAGGCCGCGGTCGGCCGGGCGATTCCCGCGGTCGCGATCAACAGGCCGAGTGCCGCTGCCGCGGTGAGGGCGGGTCTGCGGCGCGGTCTGTGGGAGGAGGGCAAGTACACGAAGTCGCAGCCTTTCCCGAGGGGGCCGAAAGGCCCCGAGCGGAGTCAAGTTACGGTATGGCGAACGGGAGTTCGAATGGGTTTTCGGCGACCCGTCCGCCCCGGGGCTGCGGGAATATTCGGTGGGCGGATCGCAGGGCGGGGGCTATGCTCCCCCGCGATGACTACTTCTTCTGTAGACAGATCGGGGGCCCCGTCCGCGCAAGGTGAGTGCTGATGCTCACTCGGATCGCGAACGAGGATTCCCGACTTTCCTTCTGGCTGCGCGTGCGCGAGTTCGCCGTGCCGGCCTCCATGATCGAGACTGCGACCGCCCGCCGCCGTGCCGGGGACTGGGCGGGGGCGTGTGCCGCCGCGGGTGTCGACGTCGATCTCGACCTTCGTACCGTGGCGCGGACGTACGGTCGTGCGTTCGTTTCCCGACTCCGGGCCGATCTCCGTCACCTGGCTCCAGACCTGCTGCGTTGGCATCTGCCGAGGGTCGCTCCGGACGGGCTGCTGCGGCCGGGGGTGACGGTCTCCCTCGCTCGGTACGAGGCCGTCGGCGGCGCCGGGCGGGACGACACCCGGTGGCCCGTGCACCTCGTGGTGCGGACACCGCCCGCCTGGGCGGATGCCGGGCAGCGGATCAGCCTCACGCTGTGGGACGCGTCCGGCCCGGTGGCGAGGGACCGCCGTCATCCGCATCCGCGTCCCGACCGGCGGTTCCGTCTCGACCTGCACCGCCACCTGTGGGACGCGCGCAGAACGGGTGAGCTGCGGGTCCGGTGCGGAGCCGATCGACCGCCCGGAGACGACCCGCCCGCCCTGGATCCGCCCGCCCTGGATCCGCCCGCGCGGGGCGCGGAACTGCCGGTACTCGGCTGTGCCGTGGACCGGTGGGTGGCCGAGGCGGGGATCCTGCTGCGGGCCGAGGGGCGGACCACCGGGCCCGTTCTCGTACGCCTCGGGTCCGGGCGGCGGCTGGTCCTGGATCCGGTCGGCGGCCGGGACGGCCGGCCGGTCCTGCGCGGTGCGGCGGGCTGTGTCTCCGCGCTGCCGGTGCTGCCCGACGCTGCGACCTGGGTGCTGCCCGACCTGGAGTTGATCCGTACGGGAGCCATCGAGGCCGGGCGGCTGCATCCGTTGGTCGCCTCGGCGCTCGTACCGGAGCACGCCGGAACGGAGCACGTCGGAACGGAGTACGCGGCGACCGGACCGGGCCGGCTTACCGACCGGGCCGGACGGGCCCGACTCGTGGAGTGCCGGGGAGCGACGCACCGGATCGGCCTGGTCGACGGGGTGCTGGCTCCGCTGGACCACGACCCGGCCGAGATCCGGCGCGAGGAACTGCTGGCCGCGCTGACCGGCACTCCGCTGCCCTGCCTCCAGGCGATCGACCGGGCACACCGGCGTCCGGACTGCCTCGTCGGCGTGCGTGAACGCCTCGTCCACGGTGATGTCGCCGGTGCGCTGGCCGTCGTGGAGGGGTTGCTGGGCCCCGAGGCGGTCCTGCGCGACGGTGCTCTGCGGGACGAGCTGGAGGCGGCCGCGCGACGGCGGATCACCTACGGACTGTTCAGGGCCGGTCTGATCGGCCCCGGACCCGGCCAGGATCGCCGCCGTCCCGGCCATATGCGCGCGCACCCACGCCACGGCGTTCCTCGCTGAGCCCTCTTTTCGGCCCCACTTTCCGTCCTGCGAAGTCCAGAGAACCCCTGCGACCCCCGCGAACTCCCCGCGAACTTCTACGAACCCCAAAGGTGATCACCCATGCCCACACCCATGCCCACACGTGCCCACCTCGCTGCTCCGACCTCCTCCGCCCCGGCCCCGGTCTCCCAACTCGATGTGGCGGGCGAGCTGTTGACCCTGTTGCGCGACTCCACCACCGAGCCGCGTCCCGACAGTCAGTTGGAGGCACTCACCCTGGCCGTGGCCGCCGACCTCCCCGTGCTGCTGTGGGGCGAGCCGGGGATCGGCAAGACCGCCGCGCTGACCCAGCTCGCGGAGGCGCTGGACCTGCCGCTGACCACGGTGATCGCCAGCGTGCACGAGCCGTCCGACTTCTCCGGGCTGCCCATCGTCGGGGACGATCCGGCGGAACAGGGCGTGCCGATGGCCCCGCCGGACTGGGCGGTGCGCCTGGTGCGGGCCGGCCGGGGGCTGCTGTTCCTCGACGAGCTGTCCACGGCGCCGCCGGCCGTGCAGGCCGCCCTGCTCCGCCTCGTACTGGAGCGTCGGATCGGCGCGCTGACCCTGCCGCCCGGGGTGCGGATCGTGGCCGCCGCCAACCCGAGGGGTTCGGCCGCCGACGGCTGGGAACTGAGCCCGCCGCTGGCCAACCGGTTCGTCCATCTCCAGTGGACCCACGACCACGAGGTCGTCGTCCGCGGACTCGGCGGGACCTGGCCCCGGGCGACCCTGCCCCGGCTCGACCCGGCGAAGCTGCCGGAGGCCGTGGACTTCGCCCGGCGCGCGGTGTGCGGACTGCTCGCCGCGCGTCCCAAGCTCGTGCACCAGCTGCCCAGCACCGAAGCGCGGCGGGGCGGCGCCTGGCCGTCGCCGCGCAGCTGGGACATGACCCTGAGCCTGATCGCCTTCGCGACCGCGGCCGGCTCCTCCCGCGACGTACTCTCGCTGCTGGTCAGGGGCACGGTCGGGGACGGTCCGGGACTGGAACTGCTGGCGAGCCTGGACCGGATGGACCTCCCGGACCCCGAGACGCTGCTCGCCGACCCGGCGGGCGCCGAGCTGCCCGAGCGGGGCGATCTGCGCCAGGCCGTGCTGGACGGTGTCGTGGCGGCGGTCCGTATCCGCCCCGACAGGCCCCGCTGGGACGCGGCGTGGGCGCTCCTCGTACGGGCGTTGGAGACCGGCGCCCCGGATCTGGTGGTCGTCCCCGCGACCACGCTCGCCTCGCTGCGGCGGGAGGACTGGGACGTACCGGCGTCGATCGAGAAGCTGGCCGGAGTGGTGACCCTGTCCCGGCGGGCGGACCGGGCGGCGGAACGCGCGACGGCGCGCACCACGGCCACCGCGAAGGCGGGCCGATGAGCCCGGACGAGCGGCTGGGCGCCGACCAGGCGCAGGCCGTCACCGGCAGGCCGCGGGGCGCGGTGGAGCCGAGGCCCCTGGACCTCGACAAGCTTCTCGCCGCCCGGCTGCAGGCCGCCCGGGCCCGGCCGTACCTGGCGACGGCCCTGTTCGCTCTGCACCCGGTGGAGTCGCGCTGGGTGCCGACGATGGCCGTGGACCGGCACTGGCGCTGCTATGTCTCACCGGCGTTCGTGGACCGTATGCCGGTGGAGGAGCTGGCCGGGGTGTGGGTGCACGAGGTGTCACACCTGCTGCGCGACCACCACGGGCGCAGTGAACGGGTCGCCCGGGAGCGGGAGTTGACGGGTGTGGGGGAGCGGTTGCGGATGAACATCGCCGCCGACTGCGAGATCAACGACGACGCGTTCGGGGACGGCCTGGTCGAGCCCGAGGGGGCCGTCACGCCGGAGTCCCTCGGGCTGCGGCCGGGCGAGCTGATGGAGGACTACCTGCGCCAGTTCCGGCTCGGGCCGCACACCCAGAACCTGGTCTGGCTGGACTGCGGCAGCGGCGCCGACGGACGGGAACGGGAGTGGGACCTCGGCCCGGACGGCGCGCACGGCCTGAGCGAACAGGAACGGGACGCCGTCCGCTTCCGCGTGGCGCAGGGCATCGCCGGCCGCCGGGGGACCGCCCCGGCGGGGTGGCGGCGGTGGGCGGAGGAGGCCTTCCATCCGCCGCAGCCGTGGCGGGATCTGCTGGGCGCGGCGGTGCGCTCGGCGGCCTCGGCCCCGGGCGCGGGAGAGGACTACTCCTACGGCCGACCGTCCCGCCGCTCGGCGGGCGTCCCGGGCACGGTCCTGCCGAGCCTGCGCCGCAGACCGCCCCGGGTGAGCGTGGTCATCGACACGTCGGGCTCGGTCAGCGACGCCGAACTGGGCAGCGCGATCCTGGAGGTCGCCGCGATCTCCCGGGCCGTGGGCGGCCGACGCGACCTGGTCACCGTGGTGCCGTGCGACGCGGCGGCCCGCATCGTGCACCCGCTCTGCCGCGGCGAGGGCATTCCGCTGCTGGGCGGCGGCGGTACGGATCTGCGCGCGGGCTTCACCAAGGCCCTCCGCGCGCGGCCGCGCCCCGACGTCATCGTCGCGCTGACCGACGGCCAGACCCCCTGGCCGAGCACCCGCCCGCCGTGCCGCACGGTGGTGGGCCTGTTCCCCCGCGGCTCGGCGTCGTACGACGAGGACGACCCCGACTACGTACCGGACGAGCCGCCCGCCTGGGCCCGGGTGGTGGAGATCGGGTGACCGGGTGAGGGTGTTCTGTGGTGAATGTCGTGTGACCACGTTCACTTCGACCACGGCGACCGTGTGAACATCTTGTGCTCCCGCTGAGAGATCCTTTAGAACTTGCCCATTCGTGATCGTTTGGGCGGGGGGTTCCGCGCGTTCGGCACGTCGGAGCGGCGGATGAGTGGAATGAAGCAAGTGAGCGTAGAGAGACCCGAGATGCCCGGAGTCCGTCGTCGTGGGGCGGGTGTCGTGCGGGCTGTCCTGGTGGTGGCCGGTCTGTGCCTGGTGGGGTGTTCGGGCGCCGGGGGTACCGGTACCGACGGGTCGGTGGACAGCGAGAGTTCACCCTCGGCCTCGGTGTCCGCGTCGGTGGGTTCGTCGAGCGGTGTCGCTACACCGACCCCTGCTCCGAGTCGTTCGGCGACCGCGTCGGCCTCGCCGTCACCGTCGAGGACCTCGGCCCCGCGGACGACGAAGGACTCGTCGGCACAGGTGGGCGGCGGCTCCGGCAGGTCGAGCGGCTCCGGTACGAGCGACGGTGGGTCAGGGGGGTCGGGTTCTGTCGTGCAGAATCCCAACCGGGGGTCCGATCCTTTGCCCGCGCCGCCCCGTCCGGCTCCCACGCCGGAGTGGAGCTCCGAGGAGTGGCAGCCCGGTGATCCGGTCGAGACCAGGTCTCTCGCCACGCCTGAGCAGGGCTGACATAGGCTGTGCCGCCCGTTGATCGACGCAGAGAGAGGCCGACGGCGCGTGTCTGACAGACCGTCCGAAGAGCACAGATCCGGTTCGCAGAAGGGGGAGGGGGAGGGGGAGAGCCGCTCCATATCCGATGAGGAATGGGCGAGGTTCGTCCAGGACAGCGAACGCGGGATACCCGACTCCGCGCCGAAGGAGCCGTCCGCGCGGGCCCGCGAGGTCACGGAGCGGCTGCGGCAGCAGGAGGCGCGCGGGGCGACGCCCACGGGGTGGCGAACCGTCGCGGATCTGCAAGGGATGCAGGAGCGGGCGTCTCGAAGGAGGCGGCGGCTGTGGACCTTCCTCGGTGTGCCTGTCGTGATCGCTCTGGTCGTCGTGGCGATGCGGCCGTCGCTGCTGCCGGGAAACCCCTTCCGCGTCGGCGAGCCCGAATCCGCCGTCGCCGCTTCGCCGTTGCCCATGGAGACCGCCGCCCCGACCGGCGCGCCCGGCGCGGCCGGCGTCGCGATTCCCACGCTCGAGCGGCCGTTCGCGGGCTCCCCGGCGTTGCGGTGGGCCGACGGCGCGGCCGGTGTCGTCCCGCCGAAGGCGACCCGCGTCGGCTCGCTGTCCAAGGCCCAGGTGGAGCAGGCGCTTCAGCAGACCAGGAAGCTGCTGATCGACGCGAACCTCGATCCGGCCACCTTGCGCGGCGGACGTCCCGAGACGGCGCTCTCCGTGATCGAGCCACGGCAGAAGGAGTTGCTGGACCTGCTGGACACCTCGCTGAGCAAGCCGGACGAGGAGCACGACCCGGTGCTGATGTTCAGCCGCTTCGACCCCGCCGAACTGCGCCTGGCCGGTGACGTGGTCAAGACGCGGGGACGGATGACGTTCAAGGCGGGCGAGAGTGCCTCTGTCGTCGTCCACGCCGACTACACCTTCGTGTATCCGCTGATGCGGGTCGACAAGGACGCCGCGACCGAGGTGGAGCGCACCATCGTGCGCCGGGTCCTCGACATCGAGCTCTTCGATCCCGACAAGTGGGTCGTCACGCCGGGGAAGATCACCGTCACCAGGTACGACCAGGAGATCGGCAATTCCGCCTGCGACGTCTACGACGGTTATCTGCACCCCCAGTTCGCGACGGTCGAGCCGTCGGGCGCCCCGGCGACCGGCCCGACGACCGACCCCTACGACCGTAGCCAGGAGATCGCCGGGCACGCCGAGGGCTGCGGCGTGGTGTCCCGCACCTGACCTGTCGGTGCGCGGGGGCGGCCCGCCCGGCTGTGACTTGTTTCCGGCCACGACGTGTTCCCGGCCGTGACTCGTCCCCGGCTAGGACTTGTCGCCCCCGCACAACCCCCGCAGCACCACCCCGCACCGGCGGGCGTACGCCTGCTGCAGACCGCGGGCCGCCGGGCCGCCGGCTCTCGCGTACCACTTCGCGCCCCGGCTGAAGGCGGAGACCGTCAGCCAGACCGTGCCGTCTCCCGTGCGGTCGACGACGAAGGACTCCTCGCCGCATTCGGGGTGGCCGGGGAGGGTGCCGTACGCCCAGCCGGCCCGCCGGTGTTCGTCCACCGTCCAGACCACTCGGCAGGGGGCTTTTATGAGGCCGGCCAGGGTGACCGTGACGTCGACGTCGGGGGCCGCCCGGTCCGCGGTGGTGTCCATGCCCACGCCCAGAGCGCGGTGCATCTCCCAGGTCAGGACCGCTTCGGCGGCTCGGCGGAAGACCTCGTGGCCCTCGCCGAGGCGGGTGCGGACGTGCAGGGAGTGGAAGCCCGGAGGGCAGTGGCCGGGGCGGTCGCGGGTCGCGCCGACATCGTCGTACGTGAAGTCCTTCGAAGACATGGGAGCCAAGAGTAAGGCGGTACCCGGGGATGCCTTCCTCCCGGGTACCGCCTCAGGTCAACTCTTCAACGATCAGGCGACGTTGACGGCCGTCCAGGCCGCCGCCACCGCCTTGTACTCGGTGCTGGTCGAGCCGTACAGCGCCGACGCCGCGCTCAGGGTCGCCGTGCGGGCGCCCGAGTAGGTGGTCGTCGAGGTCATGTAGGTCGTCAGCGCCTTGTACCAGATCTGGACGGCCTTGGCGCGTCCGATACCGGTGAGGGTGGAGCTGTTGTACGTCGGGGAGTTGTAGCTGACCCCGTTGATGGTCCGGCTGCCGCTGCCCTCGCTCAGCAGGAAGAAGAAGTGGTTCGCCGGGCCGGACGAGTAGTGCACGTCCAGGTTCTTCAGCGAGGACGACCAGTAGTTGGCCGAGCCGCCGTCCTTGCTGGGCTGGTCCATGTAGCGCAGTGGGGTGCCGTCGCCGTTGATGTTGATCTTCTCGCCGATGAGGTAGTCGCCGACGT
The DNA here is from genome assembly GCF_042880655.1 of Streptomyces sp. NPDC058295. Taxonomy (NCBI): domain Bacteria; kingdom Bacillati; phylum Actinomycetota; class Actinomycetes; order Kitasatosporales; family Streptomycetaceae; genus Streptomyces; species Streptomyces sp. NPDC058295. The sequence goes on along the minus strand of NZ_JBHVYO010000045.1, from coordinate 47,801 downwards.
CGGAGGAGTTCGCCGCGTAGAACTCGACGGCGGTGCCGAAGATGTCGGAGGTCGCCTCGTTGAGGCCGCCGGACTCGCCCGAGTAGTTCAGGCCCGCCGTGTTGGAGGTGACACCGTGGGTCATCTCGTGGCCGGCCACGTCCAGCGAGGTCAGCGGGTGGGTGTTGCTCGACCCGTCGCCGTACGTCATGCAGAAGCAGCTGTCGTCCCAGAAGGCGTTCACGTAGGCGTTGCCGTAGTGGACGCGGGAGTACGCGGCGACGCCGTTGTTCTTGATGCCGCTGCGGCCGAACGTCGACTTGTAGAAGTCCCACGTCGCCTGCGCGCCGTACGCGGCGTCGACCGCGGCCGTCTGGTCCGTGGTCGAGCTGGAGGCGGCGCCGGTGCCCCAGGTGTCGTCCGCGTCGGTGAACAGGGTGCCCGCCGAGGAGCTGGTGGCGTGCGCCTTGTTGTACGTCTTGTGGCCGCCGCGCGTGCCGTCGGTCAGCTGGTACGTCGAGCCCGAGAGGGTCGTGCCGAGGGTCACCGTGCCCGAGTAGAGGCTCTTGCCGGTGCCGGTCTCGATGCCCTGGTACTCGTACAGCTTCTTGCCGGTGGCCGCGTCGGTGATGACGTGCAGCTCGTTCGGGGTGCCGTCCTCCTGGAGACCGCCGACGACCGTCTCGTAGGCGAGGACCGGCTTGCTGCCGTTGCCGGCCCAGATCACCTTGCGGGGCGCGTCGCTGGCCTCGGTGCTGGCGGAGCCGGCGTCCTTGGCGAGGGTCAGGGCCTGCTTCTCGGCCTTGGCGGCGGTGACGACGGGGGTGAGCGAGGCGACCTTGATGGTGGTGCTGGTCGCCTTGGTGACACCCTTGTTCGCGCCCGCGGCCGACTCGTGGACGACCAGGTCGCCGCCGAGGACCGGCAGACCCGCGTAGGTCCGCTCGTAGCGCGTGTGGACCGTGCCGTCCGCGTCCTTGACGACGTCACGGACGACGAGCGCCTCCTTGGTGCCCAGGCCTATCTCCTGCGCGGTCGCGGTCGCGTCGGCCTGCTTGTCCTGGATCAGGGCGGTGCGGGCGGCCGGGGCCAGCGCGGTGGGCGCGGCGAGGGGGGTCGCGCTGGTGGCGTCCGCCGGGGTCTGGGCGGCGGCGCTGCCGGCGGTGAGGCCGGTGGTGACCAGGGCTCCGGCCGCGACGGCGGTGGCGATGGCCAGGGTGGTGTGCTTGTGACGCGCGTAGAGGGAGGTCACACAAGCTCCTTGGATGTGGGGGTGCCCGAACGGCGTGGGGTGGCCGTCCGTGACTGCTGTGAAGTTGTGCGGCGGGTGACAGGAAGACTGGCATCAAGGCGCGTACATGTCAGGACCTCGAAGTGATGTTGGCCGAAAATCAACTGCCGGATGAACATTGCCGGAATGTAAACGGACTTGACCTGGGTCAAAGGCCAACAGGGAGCAGGTAAGGCACCGGCAAAAAGAGGACGCCGCCCCGGAGGAGTCGAGACTCCGGGACGGCGTCCTGTGCGAGGCCCGTCGGTCTGCTGTGCGCGGACCCTGTGAGGCCTGTGACCTACGGGAAGGTCACTTTCCAGCTGTTGATGTAGCCGGTGTCCTGGGCCGCGTTGTCCTGGACCCGCAACTTCCAGACCCCGTTGGCGACCTCGGAGGACGCGTTCACGGTGTACGTGGTGTTGAGGTTGTCCGTGCTGCCGCCGGTGCCGTAGGCCTTCAGCGTGTAGGCCGTGCCGTCGGGGGCGAGCAACTGCACCTGGAGGTCACCGATGTAGGTGTGGACGATGTTGACCGCCACCGCGAGGTTCGAGGGCGCGTTGCCGGTCCGGCCGGAGACGGTGACCGAGGAGGTGACCGCAGCCCCGTTGTCCGGAATCGATACGTCGGCGGTGTTCTCGAAGGAGGTGCCGCCACCGCCGCCCCCGCCGTCGGAACGGGCGCCGACCGCGACGCCGGCCCACGCGTCCTGCACGGCCTTGTACTCGGTGGAGGTCGTGCCGTACAGCTCACCGGTCGCCGCCAGCGTGCCGGTGCGGGCCGCCGCGTAGTTGGTGGTCGTGGTGAACTTCGTGGTCAGCGCGCGGAACCAGATCTTCTCCGCCTTGTCCCGGCCGATGCCGGTGACCGGAAGGCCGTCCGCGGTGGCCGAGTTGTAGGTGACACCGTTGATGGTCTTGGTGCCGCTGCCCTCCGACAGGAGGTAGAAGAAGTGGTTCGCCGGGCCGGACGAGTAGTGGACGTCGACCGATCCGATCCCCGAGTACCAGCTGTCCTTCGACGCGCCGTCCTTGCTCGGCTTGTCCATGTACCGCAGCGGCGAGCCGTCGCCGTTGATGTCGATCTCCTCGCCGATGAGGTAGTCACCGACGTCGGAGGCGTTCGCCGCGTAGAACTCCACGGCGGTGCCGAAGATGTCCGAGGTGGCCTCGTTGAGGCCGCCGGACTCGCCCGAGTAGTTGAGGCCCGCCGTGTTGGAGGTGACGCCGTGCGTCATCTCGTGCCCGGCCACGTCGATGGACGTCAGCGGGTGGGTGTTGCCGGAGCCGTCGCCGTACGTCATGCAGAAGCAGCTGTCGTCCCAGAACGCGTTGACGTACGCGTTGCCGTAGTGGACGCGCGAGTACGCGGCGACGCCGTTGCCCTTGATGCCGCTGCGGCCGTGCACGTTCTTGTAGTAGTCCCAGGTCAGGGCCGCTCCGTAGTGGGCGTCCGCGCCCGCGGTCTCCAGGTTGGACGCGGCGCCGGTGCCCCAGACGTCGTCCGGGCCCGAGAAGAGCGTGCCGGTGCCGGAGGTGCCCCGGTTGAGGTTGTACGTCTTGTGGCCGCCGCGCGCGCCGTCGGTCAGGTTGTACGTCGACCCCGACTGCGTGGTGCCGAGGGTCACCTGGCCGCTGTACATCGTGTTGCCGGTGCCGGTCTCGATGCCCTGGTACTCGTAGAGCTTCGCGCCGGTGGTGGCGTCGGTGACGACGTGCAGCTCGTTCGGGGTGCCGTCCTCCTGGAGGCCGCCGACGACCGTCTCGTACGCCAGGACCGGGGTGCCGTTCGCCGCCCAGATCACCTTGCGCGGGGCGCGGTTGGTGTCCGCCCGCTCGGCGCCCGCGGCCGCGGCGAGGCTCAGCGCCTGCTTCTGCGCCTTGGCCGCGCTGACGGCGGGCGAGAGCGAGGCGACCTTGATGGCTGTCCGGGTGGCCTTGGTGACGGCCTCGGTGGCGCCGGACTTCGCGGTCTCGACGACCAGGTCGCCGCCGAGGACCGGCAGGCCGCCGTAGGTGCGCTCGTAGCGGGTGTGCAGGGTGCCGTCGGCGTCCTTGACGACGTCACGGACGACGAGCGCCTCCTTGGCGCCGAGGCCCAACTCCTTTGCGGTGGACACCTTGTCGGCGTCCGCGTCACGTATCAGTGCGGCGCGCTGGGCGGGGGTGAGGCGCACCGACTCGGCGCCCGGGTCGGCCTGGCCCGCGGCCTGCGGTGCCTTCACCGGGGCAGCGGTCGCGGCGCCGGACTGCACGGCGGCGGCGATGAGCGCGGAGACGCCGACGAGGGCGACGGCCGCGGCACGGCGGGAGGTGCTGTGGGGGGTGCGTCTGCGAGAGGGGCTGCTGCTCAACACTGACTCCTTCTGCGCGGCCACGGGTCACGCGGCCAGGGGAGACCCGACGGCTGGTGAGCCGTGCGGGCACGACAAAGGCGGTACGCAGAACAAAGGCGGTACGTGGAGCGGGCTTAGCTGTGGGGTTGCTGTGAACCAGCAGTGGGAAGAGTGGCAGTGGATTGCGCTATCTGTCAGGAGCGCGTCAGGAAGTTGGCCGGAAACAGTTCGTTGTCCGGTAGTTCATGTTCGATATGCGGTCGATTGGCCGACAGGCCATGTCGAGCGGGCGGACGAACGTGACGAGCGGCGGACGGACGTGTCGCAGGACCCGGCGAGCGGGCGGACGGGCGTGTCGAGTGGTCCGCAGGACGTGTGGTCGGGCGAGCCGCGGCTCGTGCCCCCCTCGCCGGGCGAGCTTCGGGCAGGCGCGGCCCGCCGGCAGCGTCCCCGGATGTCCTGCGCCCCCGAGCCTCTCCTTCGGTGCGGGCCGGTGGTGGTCCGGTCGGGCAGGCCGGCACGGCTGCCCTGCCCATTTTCCTGGCCGGAGCGAACGGTGGATCAGGGGTCGGTCCGCTCCCCGTGCCAGGTCCGCCAGAGTGCCGCGTACGCCCCGCCCGCCGTCACCAGCGCCTCGTGCGTGCCGAGTTCGGTGAGACGGCCGTCCTCCATCACCGCGACCCGGTCCGCGTCGTGCGCGGTGTGCAGGCGGTGGGCGATGGCGATGACGGTCCGGCCCCGCAGCACGGCGGCCAGTGCCCGCTCGGTGTGCCGGGCGGTCGCCGGATCCAGCAGCGCCGTCGCCTCGTCCAGGATCAGCGTGTGCGGATCGGCCAGCACCACCCGGGCCAGGGCGAGTTGCTGGGCCTGCGAGCCGTCCGTACGGATAGCGCCTCCGCCGAGCAGGGCATCGAGGCCGCCGGGCAGCTCCCGGACCCAGTCGGCGGCACCGACCGCGGCCAGCGCCGCCCACAACTGCCCGTCGCTCGCGGCCGGTTCGGCGATCAGGAGATTGTCGCGGACCGTACCGAGGAAGACGTGGTGCTCCTGGGTGACCAGCACGACCTGTCGGCGCAGTGTCTCGGGCGCCAGCTCCGCGACCGGCACCCCGCCCACCGTCACCGTGCCCGCGCTCGGCGCGTCCACGCCCGCGAGCAGCCTGCTCAGCGTGGTCTTGCCCGCGCCCGACGGGCCGACCACCGCGAGCCGCTCCCCGGGCCGCACCGTCAGGTCGACCCCGCGCAGCACCTCGCCACCGCGCTCGTAGGCGTACCGCACGCCCGTGACGTCGATCCGGTCGTCCGCCGGAGTGGGCGCCCCGCCGTCCGGCTCGGCGCGCGGCGCCCCGGCCAGGCCCTCCACCCGGGCGAACGAGGCGCCACTGCTCTGGAGTTGCTCGACGCGCAGCAGGATCTGGTCGAGCGGCTCGGTGAACTGCCGCAGATACAGCGCGGCCGCCACCACCGCGCCCAGGCTCATCGCGCCCCGCGCGTGCAGCGCGCCGCCCAGCAGCAGCACGCCCGCCACCGGCAGCGCGTACGACACCTCGATCACCGGGAAGAACACCGAACGCAGGTGAAGGGTACGGAAGCGGGTGCGGCGCGAGATCTCCAGCGCGTCCCGGCTCGCCGCCGTCCGCCGCTCCTGGAGCCGGAACGCCTCGACCGTGCGCGCCCCGGACGCGGTGGCGGCGACGATCTCGGCGACCTCGGAGGTGGCCGCGCCCTCGGCGAGATAGGCCGCGCGCGCCCGCCGCAGATACCAGCGCAGCGCGAACCAGATCGGGGTCAGCCCCAGCACTCCGATCGCCCCGAGCAGCGGGTCGATCACGAACACCGCGCCGAGCGTGAACAGCGCCTGGACCGTACAGACCAGCAGCTCGGGCCCGGCGTCCCGCAGGGTGGTGCCCACGGCCGCCACATCGGCGGTACCGCGCGTGGTCAGATCGCCGGTGCCGGCCCGCTCCACGACCGACGCGGGCAGCGCGAGCGCCCGCCCGACGAACTCCTCCCGCACCCGCGCCAGCGTCCGCTCACCGAAGCGGTGGCCCGCGTACCGGGCCCAGCGGGCCAGCAGCAACTGCGCGAGCGCGCAGGCCAGGATGGCCGCCGCCAGCCGGTCCACGGCCCCGGTGCCGTGTCCGGCCCGCACCTCGTCGATGATCCGCCCCAGCAGCCACGGGCCGGCCAGGCCGGCCCCGGCGGCGAGCACGTTCAGGGCGAGGGCGCCGGCGAAGGCCCGCCGGTCGGCCCGCACCAGCCGGACCGCCGCCCGGCGCACGTCACCGGGCTCCGCGACCGGCAGCCGGCCCGAGCCCTCCTCGACCACCGTCACCGCACGACCTCCTCGGCACCGGTACCGGCACCGGCACCCGTGTTCGTGTCCGTGTCCGTGTCCGAATCCGTGCCCTTGTCCCCACCCGGATCGGTGTCGTCGGTGTCGTCGGTGTCTCGTGCCACCAAGGACCGGTATCCCGGTTCCCGTTCCAGCAGGTCGTGGTGGTGGCCGGTCGCCGTCACCTTTCCGTCGACCAGGTAGTGGACGGTGTCCGCCTGGGCGAGGAGCAGCGGGGAGGTGGTGGTCACCACCGTGGTCCGGCCGGTCCGTGCCGCGCGCAGCCGCTGGGCGACCGCCGCCTCCGTGTGCGCGTCGAGCGCCGATGTCGGCTCGACGGCCAGCAGTGTCCCGGGGTCGGCGAGCAACGCCCGCACCAGCCTGACCCGTTGCCGCTGGCCTCCGGAGAGGCTGCGGCCCTGCGCGGTCACGGGTGACTCGAGCCCCTCCGGCAGGCCCTGCACGATGTCGTCGGCCGCCGCCGCCCGCACCGCCGGCCCGACGTCCGCAGGGGAGGGTTCACGCCGTCCGCCCACCACCTCGCGCAGACTCCCGGCGAACAGGTCGGCCTCGTTGTCGGCGACCAGGATCCGTTCCCTGACCTGGTCCAGCGGGACGGCGTCCAGCCGTACCCCGCCCCAGGTGGCGTCCGTGGGACCGTACCGGCCGAGCCGGTCCACGACGGCGGTCACCTCCGCGTGCCGGGCGCCGACCAGCGCGGTCAGCCGGCCCGGCGCCACCCGCACACCCGAGACGGGGTCGTGCAGCACCGACGGCTCGACGGGCGCGTCGGCGACGCGGGTGCCGGTGGGGTCGGTGTCGGGGGCGGGCTCCAGTCGCAGCAGTCGTACGACGCGTCTGGCGGCCACCACGCCCCGGCTGAGCTGATAGCCCATGTCGACGAGGAACGCCACCGGGCCGATCAGGACCGCGACATAGCCGTACACCGACACCAACTCGCCGACGGTCATGTCCCCCTGGGCGGCGAGCCGGGCCGCCAGCCAGGTCACCACGGCGAGGAACAGCGTCGGCAGGCCCACCCCGAGCGCCTGCATCCAGCTGGTGACCGCGCCGACCCGGTAGCCCTGCGCCCGCAGCCGCTGCGAGTCGCGGTCGAAGGAGGCCGCGAACAGCTCCTTGCCACCGAGCCCGTTGAGCACCCGCAGCCCGCCCGCGAGATCACCGATCCGCGCGGTGAGCACTCCCTGCCGCTCGCGGTACTCGGTCTCCGTGCCCTGCAACCGCGACATCAGCGGCCCGACCAGCACCGCGACCACCGGCATCCCCAGCAGCACGACCGCCGCCAGCAGCGGTGACACCGACAGCAGCAGCCCGGCGACGAAGACGTAGACGACGACCGAGCCGACGCCCGGCCCGATCACCGTCAGCGCGCCCGCGATCGTGTGCACGTCGCTCACCCCGATGGTGACGACCTCCGCGGCCCCCGCCTGGCGCGGCAGCGCGGCACCGAGCCGCAGCGTGTGCCCGATGACGACCTTGGTGGTGCGGAAGTACGCGTCCATACGCACCCGGGTCATCGTGCGGTGCCGCATGATGCTCACCCAGGCGTTGAACGCGCCCACCGCGCACAGGGCCGCCGTCCAGCCGGCCAGCGCCGCCGTGTCACCGGGTTCGAGACCGTCGTCCACCGCCTTCGACAGCAGGTAGGGCGCCACCGCCATCAGCACCATCCAGACGCTGGCCAGCACCGCCCCGGCCAGCGCCCGCCACGGCTGGCAGCGCACCAGCCACGCCAGGTACGCCCAGCCGCCGCGACTGTCGGGCGTGCCGGGATCCTCGTACGCGTCGATCATCCACTCGTCCTTCCGGCCCCCGTGGTCCCCCTGGATCCCTGGACGCTCACGCCAGACTGTCCCGCCAGGCCCGGTGCAGGTCCGCGAACCGGCCGGTGCCCGCGATCAGCGCGGCCGGGGTGCCGTCCTCGACGATCCGTCCGTGCTCCATGACCAGGACCCGGTCGGCGATCTCCACGGTCGACAGCCGGTGCGCGATCACCACCGCCGTACGGCCCTTCAGCACCGTCGCCATCGCCGCCTGCACGGCCCGCTCGCCCGGGATGTCGAGCGAGCTGGTCGCCTCGTCGAGGATCAGCACCGCCGGGTCGGCGAGCAACGCCCGTGCGAACGCGACGAGTTGTCGCTGCCCGGCGGAGATACGACCACCGCGCTTGCGGACGTCGGTGTCGTAGCCGTCGGGCAGGGCGCTGATGAACTCGTGCGCGCCGATCGCCTTCGCCGCCCGCTCGATCTCCTCCCGGCTCGCGTCCGGCCGGCCGATGGCGATGTTCTCGGCGACCGTGCCGGAGAACAGGAACGCCTCCTGCGTCACCATGACCACCCCGCGCCGCAGTTCGGGCACGGCCAGCTCGCGCAGGTCGACCCCGTCCAGCAGTACCCGCCCCTCGGACGGGTCGTAGAAGCGGGCGAGCAGCTTGGCCAGTGTGGACTTGCCCGCGCCGGTCGAGCCGACCACGGCGACGGTCTGCCCTGCGGGCAGGGTCAGGTCGAAGCGGGGGAGGATCTCGCCCCCCGTGCGGTAGCCGAAGGAGACCCCGTCGAAGACGACCTCCCGGCCGGGCAGTTCGCTCTCCGGCGCCGGGAGTTCCCGCGGCGTGGACGGGTCGGGCACGGACGGCGTCTGCGCGAGCAGCCCCGCGATCTTCTCCAGCGAGGCGGCCGCCGACTGGTAGGAGTTGAGGAACATGGCGAGCCGGTCTATCGGGTCGTACAGCCGCCGCAGATACAGCACGGCCGCCGCCAGCACCCCCAGCTCCAGCGAGCCGTCGGCCACCCGGGTGGCGCCCCACAGCACGATCACCGCGACCGCCGTGTTGGCGACCAGCCGCGATCCGGTGACGTACCGGGCCATCTCCAGGAGCGCGTCGCCGTTGATCCGTTCGTGCCGCTGGTTCAGGACGCGGAAGTCGGCGTCGTTGACGGGCTCGCGGCGGAACGCGCGCACCGGCCGGATCCCGTTCATCGTCTCGACGAACTTCACGATCACGGCCGCGATCGCGGTGGAGCGGGTCCGGAACACCTGCCCGGCACGCCGCTGGTAGATCCTGACGAGGAGGTACAGCGGCACGAAGGAGGCCACCGCGACGGCCCCGAGGCCCAGGTCCAGCCAGAGCAGCATGGCCGAGATGTAGAGGAAGGAGAGGACCACCGTCACGAGTTCCTGGAGGCCCTCGCTGAGCAGCTCGCGCAGCGACTCCACGTCCGTGGTGGAACGGGAGATGAGCCGGCCCGAGGTGTAACGCTCGTGGAAGTCGAGGCTCAGCGCCTGCGCGTGCCGGAAGATCCGGCCGCGCAGATCGAGCAGTGCGTCCTGGTTCACGCGGGCGGAGGCGATCAGGAACGCGTACTGCAGTCCGCCGGAGACCAGCGCGCACAGCAGATAGCCGACGCCGACCGCGATCAGCGGCCCGTGATCGTCGGCCCGGAAGGCCGGTACGGCGCGGTCGATGGCGTACGCCACCAGCAGCGGGCCGGCCTGCACGGCCGCCTGCTGGAGCAGCAGCAGGAGCGAGGTGAAGGCGACCCGCGCCCTCATGGGCTCGAGCAGGGAACGCAGCAGCGCGCCCGTGGCACCGGGCGGGGTGGGCAGGACGTCCTTGTCGAAGGGGTCGGCGGCGCCGGTCCGCGCAGGGACTTCGGGGTCGTCGTCGGTGACGGGGGGAGCGGTGGTGGGGGCGGTCATCGGCGGTCGGCCTCCTGTTCCCCGAAGTGGGTTCCGGACGGTGTTCCGGACGGCTCTGCGGACGGTGATCCGGACAGCGATCCGGACGGCTCTCCGGACATGAGGTGGGCGTACTCGGTGTTGCTGCGCAGCAGTTCGTGATGGGTGCCCACGGCGGTGACGCGCCCTTCGGACAGCAGGGCGACCCGGTCGGCGAGGAGCACGGTGGACGGACGGTGCGCCACGATCAGCGCGGTGGTGTCGGCGAGGACCTGCCGCAGAGCGGCCTCCACGGCCGCCTCGGTGTGCACGTCCAGCGCGGACAGCGGGTCGTCCAGGACCAGGAACCGGGGCTGCCCGACGACGGCTCTGGCCAGCGCGAGGCGCTGCCGCTGCCCGCCGGAGAGACTGAGCCCCTGCTCGCCGACCTGGGTCCCGACGCCCTGCGGCAACGCGTGCGCGAAGTCCGCCTGGGCCACGCCCAGCGCCCGCTCCAGCTCGACGGCGCCCGCCTCGTCCGCCGCTCCCATGAGGACGTTCTCCCCGACGCTCGCGGAGAACAGGGTCGGCTCCTCGAAGGCGACGGCGACCCGCGAGCGCAGCTCCTCGCGGGACATCGCGGTGATGTCCTCACCGTCGAGCGTGATGCGGCCGGCGGTGACCTCGTGCAGCCGGGGGACCAGGGCCGTGAGCGTGGTCTTCCCGCTGCCGGTCGCGCCGACCAGCGCCATCGACTCACCGGGCCGGATGTGCAGATCGACGCCGTCGAGGGTGGGCGGGGAGTCGGGGGAGGCGTCGGGATAGCGGAAGGTGACACCGTCGAACCGCAGGCCGCCGTCGGACGTGGCGGCCGGCCCGCCCCGGCCGTCGGGGTCCTCGGGCGCCTCGTCCATCACCTCGAAGTAGCGCTCCGTCGCCGTCGCCGCCTCCTGGCTCATCGCCAGCAGGAACCCGATCGAGTCCACCGGCCAGCGCAGTGCGAGCGCCGTGGACAGGAAGGCGACCAGGGTGCCCGCGGACAGCTCGCCGTCCGCCACCTGCACCGCGCCGAGCACCAGCGCCGCCCCGATCGCCACCTCCGGGAGCGTCACGATGACGGCCCAGATGGTGGCCAGCAGGCGCGCCTTGCGCAGCTCCGTGCCGCGCAGGGTCGACGACAGCTCCCGGAAGGCCAGCGCCTGGCTGCGGTGCCGCCCGAAGCCCTTGATGATCCTGATCCCGAGGACGCTCTCCTCGACCACCGTCGTCAGGTCCCCGGCCTGGTCCTGGGCGCGCCGCGCCACGACCGCGTACCGGTTCTCGAAGTACACGCACATCACGACGACGGGGACGGCCGGCCCGAGGATGACCAGCCCGAGCGTCCAGTCCTGGAGCAGCATGATGACCACCCCGAGGAGGATCGTCACCGAGTTGACCAGCAGGAACGTCAGCGGGAAGGCGAGGAACATGCGCAGCAGCCCCAGGTCGGAGGTGGCCCGGGACAGCAACTGCCCCGAGGGCCACCGGTCGTGGAACGCCACCGGCAGCCGCTGGAGCCGCCCGTAGAGATCCGCCCGCATCTCCGCCTCGACATGCGACAGCGGACGCGCCACCAGCCAGCGGCGCAACCCGAACAGCAGCGCCTCCGCGAACCCGAGCAGCAGCAGGCAGAGCGCGCCCAGCCAGACCCCGGCCGTGTCCCGGTCGGCCACGGGGCCGTCCACCATCCACTTCAGGACCAGCGGGATGACCAGCCCCGTACAGGAGGCCAGCACGGCGACGAAGGCGGCCGCGAACAGCCGTATCCGCACGGGACGGACGTACGGCCACAGACGCAGCAGGGAACGTACGGCGGAGCGGTCCTGGGAAGCGGTTGCAGGTGTCCTGGGCATCACCGCGAGCCTACGGACCGGCACTGACAACGCCCACCGAGTTTTGGCCGGACCGGGCTCGGCCGCAGGTCCTACGACCTGCGTGTTCGAGGAGTCGTACCGGCACGTCAGCCGATCGGCTGAGGCCCGTTCGAGTGAGCCGGCCGATCCCCGCGCCGCCCGGGAACGGCCGGTCCCCGCGCTCCCCGGGAACCGGCCTCTCCGGGGCGCCGCTCAGTCGGTGTACGGCAGCAGCCCGGCCGCGGTCCGCTCCCAGGCCGCCTTCAGCTCGGCGAGCAGCTCGGGCCGGTCCGGGGCGAGGTCGGCCTGTTCACGCGAGTCGGCGGCCAGGTTGTAGAGGTGGTCGGTCTTCGTGGCGTCCTGGTAGTACTTCCAGTCCCCGCGGCGCAGCGCCCGGTTGGCCCGGACCCGCCAGAACAGGTCGTGCTCCGGAACCCGTTCACCGCGCAGCAGGTATCCGGCGAGGCTCGTGCCGTCCAGCGGGTACGCCGGATCGGGGCGGGCGCCCGCCAGCTCCAGCAGGGTCGCCGTCCAGTCGGGGGAGACGTTCGGTTCGTGGCTGACCTGGTGGCCGTCGATACGGGCGGGCCAGCGGACGATCGTCGGGACCCGGATCCCGCCCTCCAGCAGGACGAACTTCTGTCCGCTGAGCGGCCAGTTGTAGGAGTAGCGCTCACCGCCGTTGTCGCTGGCGAAAAGCACCAGCGTGTTCTCCTCCTGGCCGGAGCGGCGCAGCGCGGTGAGGACCTCGCCGACCGCCGCGTCCAGGCTCTCCACCATCTGCGCGTACTTCTCGACCGAGCCGCCGTCGTAGTGGTTGAGCGCCCGGCCGACCTCGGCCTGGGTCTTCGCGGCCCGGATCTTCGCCGCGATCTCGGCGCCCGTCTCGGCGTCGTCCTCCGCGAGCCAGGGCCAGTGCGGGGTGGTGAAGTTGAGGTTCAGCAACCACGGCCTGTCGTGGTCCCGGCCGACGTACTCGACCGCCCGCTCGGTGAGGACGCCGGTGTAGTAACGCAGGTCCTTGTACTCGGCGTCCCCCTCGTAGAGGTCGTAGTCACCGAGCTGGCCCAGCTTGGAGAAGTACTCCAGCACGCCTCCGTGGTTGCCGAAGAACTCGTCCCAGCCGGACCTGGTGGGGCTGTAGTCCGGCAGCCAGCCGCAGTGCCACTTGCCGATCAGCGCGGTCGAATAGCCCGCCTTCTTCAGCAGGGAGGCCAGGGTGGGGTGGTTCGGGTCCAGGCCCTGCGCCTTGTTGGCGATCGGCTCGGCCAGCCCGCCCTTCGTGCGCCCGGGGTATCGCCCGGTGTACAGGCTGAACCGGGTGGGGGAGCAGGTCGCCGACCCCGAGTAGGCGTCGGTGAAGCGCACTCCCTGCCGGGCCAGCCGGTCCAGGTTCGGCGTCCTGATGTGCGGGGCGCCGTAGGACGACAGGTCGGCCCAGCCCAGGTCGTCACCGAGGATGACCAGGAGGTTGGGGCGGCGGCCCTTTGCGGCGCCGGGACGAGCCTTGAACGGCTGCTCGGCGGGTGCCGCCTGGGCGGGGGCCGCCTCGGCGGCGGTGACCGTACCGGCGACGGCGGTCACGGCACCACCACCGACGAGACCACTGAAGGCACGGCGGGATATTTCGGGCATGGGGGATCCTCGGGGCGGCGGAGGCGGAGAGTGGGGGTGGCCGGGGCGCTGCGTCCATGTGATCAGCCGGCCGGCCTCGGGGCCAGGAATCCGCCGGGGAGTTCATGGGCCTGAAACGTTGCCCGCGACGCTGTCTTCGACGTTGCCTCACCCCACCACCCGCAGCAGCAGCACCGCCCGCCCCGGCACCGTGACCGGCATCCCCGCCCGGTGCGTCACCCCCGGTGCCTCCCCCTGCTCCTCGTTCGACGTGTCGACGACCACCTCGTACCGCTCCGCCCACGGCGCCCCGGGCAGGACGAAGCTCACCGGCCGGTCCCCGGCGTGCAGGACGGCGAGGAAGCTGTCGTCGGTGATCGGCACGCCCCGCTCGTCCCGGCCGGGAATGTCCCGTCCGGACAGGTACATCCCGAGGGTCGCCGCGGGCGCGTACCAGTCCCCTTCGGTCATCTCGGTGCCCCGCTCGGTGAACCAGGCGAGGTCCCGCAGTCCGTCCGCCGAGTGCGCCCGCCCGGAGAAGAAGGCGCGGCGGCGGAGCACCGGGTGCCGGTGGCGCAGCGCGATCAGCCGGGCGGTCAGGTCGAACAGGGCGCGCCATGCCGGCTCATCGAGCAGCCCCCAGTCCAGCCAGCTGATCTCGTTGTCCTGGCAGTAGGCGTTGTTGTTGCCCCGCTGGGTGCGCCCCAGCTCGTCGCCCGCGACCAGCATCGGCACGCCCGTCGACAGCAGCAGGGTCGTGAGCAGGTTCCGCAGCTGCCTCCGCCGCAGCGCCAGGACCCGCTCGTCGGCCGTCTCGCCCTCGGTGCCGCCGTTCCAGGAGCGGTTGTCGTTCGTGCCGTCCCGGTTGCCCTCGCCGTTGGCCTCGTTGTGCTTGCGGTCGTACGACACCAGGTCGCGCAGGGTGAAGCCGTCGTGCGCGGTCACGAAGTTGACCGACGCGTAGGGCCGGCGTCCGCCCCACGCGTACAGGTCGCTCGACCCCGACAGCCGGTAGCCCATCTCCCGGACGTCCGGCAGCGACTGCCGCCAGAAGTCCCGTACGGCGTCGCGGTAGCGGTCGTTCCACTCCGTCCACAGGGGCGGGAAGGCGCCCACCTGATAGCCGCCCGAGCCCACGTCCCAGGGTTCGGCGATCAGCTTCACCCGGCGCAGCACCGGGTCCTGCGCGATCACCGCCAGGAACGGGGACAGCATGTCGACGTCGTGCATGGAACGCGCCAGCGCCGCCGCCAGGTCGAAACGGAAGCCGTCGACGCCCATCTCCGTCACCCAGTAGCGCAGCGAGTCGGTGATCAGCCTCAGCACATGGGGCTGGACCACGTGCAGGGTGTTCCCGCAGCCCGTGTAGTCGGCGTACCGGCGCGCGTCCGACTGCACCCGGTAGTACCCCCGGTTGTCGATGCCCTTCAGCGACAGCGTCGGCCCCAGCTCGCCGGCCTCCGCCGTGTGGTTGTAGACGACGTCGAGGATCACCTCTATGCCCGCCGCGTGCAGGGCGCGCACCATCCGCTTGAACTCGCCGACCTGCCCGCCCGTCGTCCCGGCGGAGGCGTACGCGGCGTGCGGGGCGAAGTAGCCGATGGAGTTGTAACCCCAGTAGTTCTTCAGCCCCCGGCGCAGCAGATGGTCCTCGTGCGCGAACTGGTGGACGGGCAGCAGCTCCACCGCCGTGACGCCCAGCTTCACCAGGTGCTCCACGGCCGCCGGGTGCGCCAGCCCGGCGTACGTGCCGCGCAGTTCCTCCGGGATCCCCGGGTGCAGCCGGGTGAAGCCGCGCACATGCAGCTCGTAGATCACCGAGTCCGCCCAGGGCGTCTTCGGACGGCGGTCGTCGGCCCAGTCGTCGTCATCGTGCACGACGACGCCCTTGGGCACGTGCGGTGCCGAGTCCCGTTCGTCGCGCACCGTGTCGGCGACCTGCTGCTGGGGCCAGTCCCGGACATGCCCGTAGACCTCCGGCGGCAGGCTGAACTCGCCGTCCACCGCCCTGGCGTACGGGTCCAGGAGCAGCTTCGCCGGGTTCCAGCGGCCGCCGGTCCACGGATCCCAGCGGCCGTGCACCCGGTAGCCGTAACGCTGGCCCGGCATGATCCCCGGCACGAAGCCGTGCCAGATCTCGTGCGTGAGCTCGGTGAGCCGGGCACGGGTCTCCCGGCCGGCCTCGTCGAACAGACACAGTTCGACCGACTCCGCCCCACCCGCCCACAGCGCGAAGTTGGTGCCCGCGACCCCGTCCGGGCCGACCCGGAACCGGGCGCCCAGTGGTGTGGACGCGCCCGGCCACACGGGTGGACCCGGCACCTTGCGCGACGCACCGTTCATGACGGTGTCCGGCGTGGCGCGTTCCGCCACCGCCTCCTGCTCGGCTGCGCTGGACACCGTTCAGCCTCCCGCGGCTCATGGAACGACGTGGGAAAAGAGCGCGCGGTGTCCCGGCCGCGGCTCCCCGTCGCGTCGTCCTCCCCCCATTTCTGCCCAGAGCGGCCCTCGCACTCACGTTTCCCCGGAGCGTGCCCGGTCGTTGGGCACCATGTGAGGCACGTACAAGGGCGCGCACGGCGCGCGGGGGTCGCACTGGCCGCCGTACTGACATGGGCAGGACTACTGGCCGGGGCCGCCGGTTGCACCGGCGAGGACAGCCGGAGCGGACTCGACCGGGTGCTCGGCAAGCCCCCGGCCCCCGAGGACGTCATCCGCGTCACCCCGGCGGACGGAACGAAAGGGGTACGGCCCGAAGAGCGGCTGTTGGTGCGGGTTCCGGGCGGGCGGCTGGAGTCCGTGAAGGTCGTCAGGTCGCAGGACGCCCAGGAGACCCCGGTCCCGGGCAGGATCACCGCGGACGGAGCGAGCTGGCGGCCGGACGACGACCGGCTCGGGCTCGCCGCCCGCTACACCGTCGACGCCGTCGCCCTGGACGGCGACGGGAACCGCTCGGCCCGGCACACCACCTTCACCACCTACGTCCCCGAAGAGCGCTTCATCGGCTACGTCACCCCGGAGAACCGCTCCACCGTGGGCACCGGGATGATCGTCTCGCTGGAGTTCAACCGGGAGATCGACAACCGGGCCGCGGTTCAGCGTGCCGTCCGGGTCACGGCCGAACCCGCGGTGGACATCCGGCCGCACTGGTTCGGGGACACCCGGCTCGACTTCCGGCCCGAGGAGTACTGGCAGCCCGGCACCCGGGTCACCGTCACACTCGGGCTGCGCGACGTCGAGGGGGCGCCCGGTGTCTACGGGCTCCAGCACAAGTCGTTCTCCTTCACCGTCGGCCGCAGCCAGGTGTCCCTGGTGGACGCGGCGAAGCACACCATGCAGGTGCGGCGCGACGACGAACTGCTGGCCACCGTGCCGATCACGGCCGGGGCGCCGAAGAACACCACCTACAACGGGAAGATGGTGGTGACCGAGATGCTGGAGCTGACCCGGATGAACGGCGCCACGGTCGGCTTCAAGAAGGCCGACGGCAAGGGCGAGTACGACATTCCGGACGTGCCGCACGCCATGCGGCTGACCAGCTCCGGCACCTTCCTGCACGGCAACTACTGGGCGGAGGACGTCTTCGGCCGGGTCAACGTGAGCCATGGCTGCGTGGGCCTCAGGGACGTCAAGGGCGGCGCGGCGGACACGCCCGCGGGCTGGTTCTTCGACCGCTCGCTCGTCGGTGACGTCATCGAGGTCGTGCACAGCAAGGACAAGCAGGTCGCCCCGGACAACGGGCTCGGCGGCTGGAACATGACCTGGAAGGAGTGGATCGCCGGCGGCGCCCTGAAATGAGCTCGCCCCCCGATGCAACCTTCCCCGCGTTCGCACGGTCCTAGTTGGGACTGAACGGTGACAATCTTGGCCCGTCCAGGCCGTTGACCTTGTGGTTAATATGCGGCGAACGCGGGGGACGCGTCGCGGTGCGGGCCCGGGGAGGGCCCGGGGGAGTGGGGAGAACGACTTTGAACGTGCGACCGATATCGGGGGCGTCGGTTGGGGGGCGCTCGCGCGGCCGCGACAAGCGGTTGGCGCTGATCGTCGGCGGGCTGCTGCTGGCCGTCACGGCCTGCGGCGGGGGCGGGGACTCGGACTCCGGGTCCGCGAAGGACGCGGGCTCCGACGGCAAGGGCGCTTCGGCCACCGCCGAGAGCAAGCAGTCCGAGGCGGTCGTGACCATCGCCCCGAAGACCGGTGCCAAGGACGTCGACACCAGCGGCGCCCTGAAGGTGACGGCCGCCAAGGGCAAACTGACCGAGGTCGTCGTCAAGGACGACAAGGGGACGGCGGTCACCGGCGCGATCTCCGCGGACGGCGTGGGCTGGACGCCGGCCACGCATCTCGCCGGGTCCACCAAGTACCAGGTGCACGCGGTCGCGAAGGACTCCGAGGGCCGTACGGCCGCCGAGGACTCGTCCTTCACCACGCTGAGCCCGCAGAACACCTTCACCGGCAACTTCACGCCCGAGGACGGCTCCACGGTCGGCGTCGGCATGCCGTTCTCGGTGCGCTTCACCCGGGGCATCACCCACCCGGACGACGTGGAGAAGGCCATCTCCATCACGACCGTGCCGGCCGTCGACGTCCAGGGCCACTGGTTCGGCAACGACCGCCTCGACTTCCGTCCCGAGAAGTACTGGAAGGCCGGCACCAAGGTCACCGTGAAGCTGAACCTCGACGGCGTCGAGGGCCGCAAGGGCGTCTACGGCAAGCAGGCCAAGACGGTCTCCTTCACCATCGGCCGCGACCAGGTGACCGTCGTGGACGCCAAGAAGCACACGATGAAGGTCACGCAGGAGGGCAAGGTCGTCAAGACCATTCCGGTCACCACCGGCAAGCCCGGCTACGCCACCTGGAACGGCCAGATGGTCATGAGCGAGAAGTTCACCGTGACCCGCATGAACGGTGACACGGTCGGTTACGACGGCGAGTACGACATCAAGGACGTCCCGCACGCCATCCGCCTGACCGACTCCGGCACCTTCGTGCACGGCAACTACTGGGGCGGCGACGCCTTCGGCAACTACAACGCCAGCCACGGCTGCATCGGCCTGCGGGACGTGCGCGGCGGCTACGACAGCGGCGTGCCGGCCGCGTGGTTCTTCAACCACTCGATGGTCGGCGACGTGGTGGTCGTGAAGAACTCCACCGACCCGACGGTCAACCCGGCCAACGGCCTCAACGGCTGGAACATCCCGTGGGCGGAGTGGACGAAGTAGCACCCGCTCGATGACTCCCGGAAGGGCCCGGCGCCGCGACCCACGGCACCGGGCCCTTCGTCGTCTCCACCCCACCCCGATGCCCCCGCCCCGATGCCTCCGGCCCCGCCCCGATGCCTCCGGCCCCCCGGCCCGATGTGACCGACCGCGCCGAGTCCGCCGCCGTTAGTCAGCGTGCTGTGTCTGCCCGGGGGCAACCCCCGGTTCCCCGGCCCCCCGCCTCGATGTGACCGACCGCACCGAGGCCGCCGCCGTTAGTCAGCGTGCTGTGTCTGCCCGGGGGCAACCCCCGGACCCCCGGCCCGATGTGACCGACCGCACCGGGCCCGCCGCCGTTAGTCAGCGTTAACCTGCTGCCATGACCGTGAATCTCGAAGTCGCCGACGGCGTCGGCACGCTGCGTCTCGACCGCCCGCCCATGAACGCGCTGGACGTGGCCACCCAGGACCGGCTCAAGGAGCTCGCCGAGGAGGCGACCCGTCGTGACGACGTACGCGCGGTCGTCGTGTACGGCGGCGAGAAGGTGTTCGCGGCGGGCGCGGACATCAAGGAGATGCAGGAGATGGACCACACCGCGATGGTCCTGCGCGCCCGCGCCCTCCAGGACTCCTTCACGGCGGTGGCCCGCATCCCCAAGCCGGTCGTCGCGGCGGTGACCGGCTACGCGCTGGGCGGCGGCTGCGAGCTCGCGCTCTGCGCGGACTTCAGGATCGCCGGGGACAACGCCAAGCTGGGCCAGCCGGAGATCCTGCTCGGGCTGATCCCGGGCGCCGGCGGCACCCAGCGCCTCTCCCGGCTGGTCGGCCCCTCCAAGGCGAAGGATCTGATCTTCACGGGCCGGATGGTGAAGGCCGACGAGGCGCTGACCCTGGGCCTGGTGGACCGGGTCGTCCCGGCCGCCGACGTGTACACGGAGGCGCACCGCTGGGCCGCGAAGCTGGCGCAGGGCCCTGCGATCGCGCTGCGGGCCGCGAAGGAATCGATCGACACCGGTCTGGAGACCGACATCGAGACGGGTCTGGCCGTCGAACGGAACTGGTTCGCGGGTCTGTTCGCGACCGCCGACCGCGAGATCGGCATGCGCAGCTTCGTCGAGGAAGGCCCGGGCAAGGCCAAGTTCCTGTGAGGGAGGTCTCCTTCGAACTCCCCGGAATCACTTGCAATTGACGGGGCGTCTCATCCGGGGTCCCTCGATGGGGCGGTTTATGGGAACCTTAAGGAGACCTTAAGCCTGCCTTGTCGAGCGGCCCCGTCGAGCGTCTTCCGGGGAGTTGTCGCCGCAGGTCAGTCCCGGTTTGTCGGGCTTTGAACTGCCCCTGGCATATGCCGATCGATTCATCCGGAACAGTGGATTCCGGGGGGCGTATTCCGTAGGAACGGCCCCCAAGGGGGCTCCGGGCGGCCATGATGGGGGCATGGCGGGGCTGGAGGGCATCGAACAGCCGCGGGGACCGGGCCGTGCGACCGCGGCGCGCTGGTCGCCTGCGGTCGAGGACGAACGGGCGTTGAAAGCGCTGGAGTTGTTCGGCAACCCGACGGACGGAGAGGTTCCGCTGCCGTCCCGCCCCGAGTCCGCCGCCACGGCCCGCCGGCTGGCCCAGGTCGTCGTCCTGCGCCAGTGGGGACTGACCCCCAAGATGACCGAGGACGCGGTCCTTCTCGTCTCCGAACTCGTCGGCAACGCCGTACGGCACACCGGTGCCCGGGTCTTCGGCCTCCGGATGCGGCGCCGACGCGGCTGGATCCGGGTCGAGGTCCGCGATCCCTCCCGGGGGCTGCCCTGCCTGATGCCGGTCCAGGAGCTGGACATCAGCGGGCGGGGGTTGTTCCTCGTCGACAAACTCTCCGACCGCTGGGGCGTGGATCTGCTGCCCCTTGGCAAGACGACGTGGTTCGAGATGCGGGTCGCCGACCGCTGATGCCTCCGGCGGTGGGCCGGGTATGCGCGGGTGTCTCCACGACCGCCTCCGAGGCCGACTTCCGAGGCCGACTTCCAGAGGCTGCCGCCCCCGGACCCCCGCTTCGGCCCTGAACGGGCCTCGTCCTCAAACGCCGGACGGGCTGGGTGTGGCGGCCCTGGTCGCCTGCGCCCTCGGACCCCCGCTTCCGTTCTGGTCGGGTCTCGTGCTCAAGTGCCGGAGGGGCTGGGTGTGGCGGCCCTGGTTCGTGAGTCGAGGGCTGTTCCCTCGGACCCCCGCTTCCGTTCTGGTCGGGTCTCGTGCTCAAGTGCCGGAGGGGCTGGGTGTGGCGGCCCCGGTCGGCGAGCCGGGTTGCGTCAATGGGCGGAAATGCCGCATATGCGGCCTTAAATGGTGCGGGTGACCACATCCGACCGTCGTTCCGTGCTGCGGGCGGGCGCCGGGCTCGTCGCCGGGGGTGCGTTCGCGGCCGCGTGCTCGCCCTTCAAGTCCCCTTCCGGCGCCGTCGCTCCGCATGCCCCCGCCTCCGCCTCCCCGGGCTCCGCGTCCCCCACCCGCGCCCCCAAGGCCTCCGCCCGTCCGCTCGCCGCCCCCGCGCCCCGTGCCTTCCCCCGGCAGCCCGCTCAGATCAGTCACGGTCCGAGCGGTCGGTCCCGGGTCGCTCTCACCTTTCACGGTCAGGGCGAGCCCGCCGTCGCCCGGGCCCTGCTCGGGGAGGCCGAGCGGCACGGCGCGCGGGTCACCGTGCTGGCCGTCGGGTCCTGGCTCGACGAGCACCCCGACCTCGCCCGCCGGATTCTCGACGGTGGCCACGACCTCGGCAACCACACCCAGCGCCATCTGGACATCAACGCCATGCCGGAGGCCGAGGCCGCGGCCGAGATCGCCGGGTGCGCCGAGCGGCTGCGCCGGCTCACCGGGTCCATCGGCACCTGGTTCCGGCCCTCCCGCGCCACCCGCGCCTCCCCGCTCGTGGCGACGCTGGCCCGCCGCGCCGGTTACCCGCACGTCCTCTCCTACGACGTCGACTCCCTCGACTTCACCTCGCCCGGTGCCGCCGCCGTCGCCCGCAACATCCTCGGCGGGATCCGGGACGGGTCCGTCGTGAGCCTGCACTTCGGGTACGCGGACACGGTCGCCGCCCTCCCCGCCGTACTCGACGAACTCGACCGCCGCGGACTGCGCGCGGTCACCACCACGGAGCTGATCGGCTGATGCACCGCACCCTCGTGAAAAGCGCCCTGCTCACCGGCGCCGCGCTCACCGTCCTCGCCGCCTGTGGCACCGACGGCGGGGGCGGGGCGGCCGGGGAGGGACGGAGCGGCGCCAGCAAGGCGGCCGCTCCCGCACCGGCGAAGAAGGTCCACAAGTCCGTCGTCGACGGTCTGCCCGGCATGCCGCCCGTGCTCGACCCGAAGGACGTCTACGCCGCCGACCGCCCCGGCAAGCTCTCCCCGGTGGTCAAGGACTTCCCGTCCAGGGTCTACGTCCCCAACACCGAGTCCGACACCGTCTCCGTCATCGACCCGAAGACGTACGAGGTGATCGAGACCCTCCGGGTGGGGCGCCAGCCGCAGCACGTCGTCCCCTCCTGGGACATGAAGACGCTGTGGGTCAACAACAACCGGGGGCACACCCTCACCCCCATCGACCCGAAGACCGGCAAGGCGGGCAAGTCGGTCGAGGTGCACGACCCGTACAACCTCTACTTCACGCCCAACGGCAAATACGCCGTCGTCATGGCCTCCCTCGACCGTGAACTCGTCTTCCGCGACCCGCACACCATGAAGCGGATCAAGACGGAACCGGTCACCTGCTACGGCGTCAACCACGCCGACTTCTCCCTCGACGGGAGGTACTTCATCGTGTCCTGCGAGTTCAGCGGTGAACTGCTGAAGGTCGACACAGAGAAGATGGAGGTCGTCGGACAGCAGAGACTGCCGTTCAAGGGCGCCATGCCGCAGGACGTGAAGGTCTCGCCCGACGGGAAGCGGTTCTACATCGCGGACATGATGGCCGACGGGATGTGGATCGTCGACGGCGACACCTTCGGCAAGCCGGAGTTCCTGCACACCGGCAAGGGCTGCCACGGGCTGTACATCGGCCGCGACTCCCGCGAGATGTACGTCTCCAACCGGGGCGAGGGCACCGTCTCCGTCTTCGACTTCCACGAGAACGCGCTGACCAAGAAGTGGCGCCTCCCGGACGGCGGCAGCCCCGACATGGGCGGCGTCTCGGCGGACGGCAAGGTGCTGTGGCTGTCCGGGCGCTACAACTCCGAGGTGTACGCCATCGACACCGGCACCGGGGAGCAGCTCGCCCGGATCAAGGTCGGCCGGGGCCCGCACGGTCTGGCCGTCTACCCGCAGCCGGGCCGCTACTCGCTCGGCCACACCGGCATCTTCCGCTAGGCAACCCCGGTCGGGGACACGCCGCCGATCGGGTGATGATCCACGGCTCGCCGTCGGGGAACCGACATCGTGCTGCGCATGATCATCACTCGTGTCCGGCGGCGGGTAGCCGCCGCCGTCCTCTCCCTGGGTGCCGTCCTCGCGACCACGGCGGCCGTGCCCGCCGCCGCACCGGCCGAGGCTCCCGCTAAGGCGAGGACCAAGGCCGCCGCACCCGCCTGTCCCCAGTTCGACGACCCCGTCAAGGCCGCCGCCGACCGGCAGGTGGACGTCCCGCGCATCACTCCGGCACCGGTCTGGCGCAAGAGCTGCGGCACGCTGTGGCGCAGCGACAACCGCGCTCCCGAGGTCATCTTCGACGAGGGCTTCTACCCCAAGGACGTCGTCACCGGCCAGTACGACATCGAGAAGTACGTCCTGCAGAACCAGCCCTCCCCGTACGTCTCCACGACCTACGACCACGACCTCTACAAGCGCTGGAAGTCGAGCTACAACTACTACATCGACGCCCCGGGCGGCATCGACGTCAACCGCACCATCGGCGACACCCACAAGTACGCCGACCAGGTCGAGGTGGCCTTCCCGGGCGGCATCGCACGGCAGTACGTCCTCGGCGCGTGTCCCGTCGACAAGGCCACGAAGACCGAGGTGCTCAGCGGCTGTGTGAGCAACCTGAACTACGTACCGTGGCACTGACCGCCCCGACGTCCGGCTCCCGCCGGACGGTGAGCAGCGCCTCCGCCCCGACCGGCAGATAGCCCGCCGCCCGGAACGCCCGTGTGCTGCGGGCGTTCCCCGGCGAGATCTGCGCCCACACCGGCTCGCCCCCGCCCAGGTGCCGTGCCGCGGTGACCAGGGCCCGGCCCAGCCCCCGGTGCCGCACGCCCTCCTCGACCTCCACGGCGACCTCCAGCCGGCCCGCGACCCCGCGCCCGAGGACGACCACGCCGCCCTCCGCGGCCCACACCCGCACCTCGTCGCGCCGTCTGCGCGAGCTGACCACCCGGGGATGCTCCGGGTCCTCGATCTCCGTCAGCGCGAGGGGCGGCGGGCCCGGCAGCGGGGAGCCGACCACCAGCGCGTCGACCGTCTCCGCGACCCGGCCCGTGCGGTCCAGCAGAGCCGTCAGGAACCGGGGGCTCATCGACGCGGCGAGGGCGTCGCAGTCGGCGGCGGCGAGTGTGTCGTACACCCAGGCGGGGTCCTCGTCGACGAAGACCACCGAGTGCGCGGTGAAGGAGAGGACGCCCGCGTCGCGCGGGGACGGCTGGGGGAGGACGGTCGTGCGGCCGTCGGGGGGAGGGAAGACACCGCGCCCGGCCGCGTCGAGAATGTTCCGCAAGTCCCCCACCGCACCGATTCCCTTCGCGCGCCTTGAGTCTCCACCCACTGGAAGGCCCACACTCACCCACATGATCGACGACGGCACCGGACTTCTCACCATCGGAGAGCTGGCCCGCTCCACCGGACTGACCGTGCGCACCATCCGCTTCTGGTCCGACGAGGGCGTCCTGGCGCCGGTGGCCCGATCGGCCGGCGGCTACCGCCTCTACGACGCCGAGTCCGCCGCCCGTCTCGAACTGATCCGCACCCTGCGCGAGCTGGGCCTCGGGCTGGCCGACGTGCGCCGGGTGCTGGCCGGGGAGCGGACGGTCGCGGAGGTCGCGGCGGCGCACGTGACGGCGCTGGACGCGCAGATCGGATCGCTGAAGGTGACCCGGGCCGTGCTGTCGTCCGTGGCGCGACGCGGCTCGACCGCGGAGGAGATGACCCTGATGAACAGACTGGCCCGGCTGTCGGCGGCCGAACGCAAACGGCTCCTCGACGACTTCACGGCGGAGATCTTCGACGGCCTCGACACCGCCGACCCCGACATCCGCACCCGGCTGCGGTTCGCCACCGCGGACCTGCCGGACGATCCCGCTCCCGAGCAGGTGGACGCCTGGGTGGAGCTGGCCGAGCTGATCCAGGACCCGGAATTCCGGACGCTGATGCGGACGATGGTCGAGTTCAACGCGGCGGACCGCGGGCCGGACGTCCCGGCGGGCACGTCCCTGTGGTTCATGAGCCGTCTCGTGCACCTCGGCGGCGAGGCGCTGCGGCAGGGCGTCGCCCCCGGCGACCCGGCGGCCGAGGAACTCCTGCGGGACCTGCTGGGCGACGCCGACCGGGCCGCCGTCCTGGACCGGCTGACCGCCGCCTCGCACGTACGGGTGGCCCGGTACCGTCACTTGTCGGCGATCGTGAACGGCGTCGGATGCCAGCCGTCGTACGACGAGGAGTTCTCCTGGGTGGTCGCCGCACTCCGCGCTCACCAGGGCCGTTAACCTGACCTGCGTCAGTAGAACAGCGAGTATGACCGCAAGGCATGACGAAGAGGGGCGGATCGGTGGCCGACATCGAAGAAGCGCGCAAGGAGTTCCAGCGGATCGACACGGACGGTGACGGCTTCATCACCGCGGCCGAGTTCAAGACCGCCCTGGCCCAGGGGGGTGACTGGAACGTCACCGAGTCGGTCGCCGAGGTCATCATCAAGAGCCGCGACCTCGACGGTGACAAGCTCCTCTCGTTCGACGAGTTCTGGGCGCACCTGAACAAGTGAGACGAGCGGAAAGGGGGCGCCTCGCGATGCGGGGCGCCCCCTCCTCATGACCGGCGCTCGATGCGCACGGTCCACCGGCCGCCGTGCCGTTCCAGCGCCAGCGGCAGATCGACCTGCGCAAGGGCCTGGGCGATCTCCTGACTCTGACCGGACTGCGCGTCCAGGAGCCCGACACCGCCGACGAGGTCCACGAGGCGCTGGTACGCGCCGTCGCGGACGGGGACCCGGAAACCGCGGCGGCCGTCCTCGCGGCGGAACTGGAGGATCCGTTCGGCGGCCGGTGCCGGGCCGCGGAGCATTCCGAAGGAACCGTCGTGGCGCCGGAATAGCTCGCCGCCGGCCGAGGTTGGCCCCATCAGGTGCATGCATGCGCATCGAATTGACTCGACTCGGTCACGGAAGGCAAGGCCTCTCATGAAGATCGGCATCATCGGCGCGGGCAACATCGGCGGCAACCTCACCCGGCGCCTCAGCGCGCTGGGCCACGACGTCTCCGTCGCGAACTCCCGCGGCCCGCAGACGCTCAAGGATCTCGCCGAGGAGACGGGAGCGACCCCCGTCACCGCCGAGGAGGCGGCGCGCGGTGCCGAGGTCGTGGTGGTCACGATCCCGACCAAGGCCGTCCCGGGCCTGCCGTCCGGCATCCTGGACGGCGCGGCCGACGGCGTGGCCGTCATCGACACCAACAACTACTACCCGCAGCAGCGCGACGGCCGGATCGCGGAGATCGAGGACGAGGGCCTCACCGAGAGCCGCTGGACCGAACGCCACATCGGCCACCCCGTGATCAAGGCCTTCAACGGTACCTACGCCCAGGACATCCTGGACCGCCCGCTCGCCGCGGGCGACCCCGACCGCATGGCGCTCCCGGTGGCCGGCGACGACGAGGCGGCGAAGGCGAAGGTCCGCGCCCTGATCGACGAGCTCGGCTTCGACACCGTCGACACGGGCGGCATCGACGACTCCTGGCGGCAGCAGCCCGACACCCCCGTGTACGGGCTGCGGGCCGGCGCCGAGGCGGTCGCGAAGGCCCTGGCCGAGGCGAGCCCGGAACGCCCGGCGGCCTTCCGCGGCTAGGACGTGTCCGACCAGCTAGAACGTGTCCGACCTGGGACGTGGCCGACTCAGAACGTGTCCGGCGTGGCGGGCCCCGTCCGGCGTGAGCCGCAGGACGGTTTCCAGGGCGGTTCCTAGACGATCCGCAGGGGGTGGTGCGGCCCGTCCGGCAGCTCGACCGTGATCGAGTCCCCGGGCCGCACCTCACCCCCGCTGAGGACCACACCCATGATCCCGGACTTGAAGGCCGGCCGGCCGTCCGGGCCCCGACCGACGACCTGCTTCATCAGGCCCTTGCGGAAACCGTCGATCTGCTTGCAGGGATTCCGCAGCCCGGTCACCTCGACCACGGCCTGTCCGCCGAGCCGCAGCCGCGTCCCGGTGGGCAGCCCGAGCAGGTCGATCCCGCGCGTGGTCACGTTCTCCCCGAGCTGTCCGGCGGCCACCTCGAACCCGGCCGTACGCACCTCTTCGAACAGCTCCTCGTGTATGAGGTGCACCTGCCGCAGATTCGGCTGCGAGGGATCCTTCTCCATCCGGAACCGGTGCTTCACCGTGGCCCCGGCATGCACGTCCCCCACCACCCCGACCCCGGCGACCAGCGTGACACTCTCCCGGTTCGGCTTGGTGAAGGAGTATGTGGCGCTGCTGCTGACAGCGCTGACGACGGACCTGCTCATATCGGGGGAAGCTCCCTCGGCACTCGATGTTCGACCTGTGGATCCGGCACGGGCGGGCTCGCCTCGAGTCACCTCGGGGACTGCACCGACCGTCGAGGGCCGGACGCTGCCTGCGCGCATGGCTGCATTCTGACGAACCAGCGCCGTACGTCCCAGAGGCGGGGTGCCACCTGGCGAGAGGCCCCCGGACGGATCCGAGGGCCTCTCGTGTCGGGCTCGTACGGCAGGGCGGTTCCGCAACCGCGTCGGCGTCTCCTCCCACCGCAGGGTCCTTCAGGGCCGAGGCCTCGAAATCAGCCGGCAGATCGACTCCGGTGACAGATCACGCCCGTGCGGGAGCGGCGAAGTAGCTGGGCGCGTTGTATCCCGAGTGAGGGTAGGAGGCCGCCCAGCTCACGGCCTCGGGCTGGGTGCGGGGGAAGTCCGCGGCCACCAGCGTCGCCAGGTCGAAGTAGGCCTCGCGGGTCCGTGCCTTCATCTGCTCCAGATCGACCTCCGCGCCCGTCGCGAGGTGCTCGTCGAACGGGATCATCACCACACCCCGGCAACGGGCACGGAAATGGTCCACGACCTCGTTCACCTTCACGGCCTTGCTCTTCCGGCGCGCCTCGGACACCACGGTGATACTCCGGCTGACGAGGTCCTCGTACTGGTGCGCAATGAGCCAGTCCAGGGTGGTACTGGCGCTGGTCGCGCCGTCCACGCTGGGCGTGGCGACCACGATCAGTTGATCCGCGAAATCCAGGACGCCCCGCATCGCGCTGTGCAGCAGGCCGGTGCCGGAGTCGGTGAGGATGATCGGGTAGTGCTGTCCGAGGCAGCTGACGACCTGTCGGTAGTCCTCGTCGTTGAACGCCGTCGAGAGAGCGGGGTCCACCTCATTGGCCAGGACCTCGAGGCCGCTCGCGGACTGGGAGGTGAAGCGCCGTACGGACATGTAGTTGGTGAGGTTCGGGATTTCGGCTACGAGGTCGCGGATGGTCGCGCCGGTTTCGCGACGGACACGGCGGCTGAGGGTGCCTGCGTCCGGGTTGGCGTCGATCGCGACGACCCGGTCCTGCCGCTCGGTGGCGAGAGTCGCGCCCAGGGCGGTCGTGGTGGTCGTCTTGCCGACTCCGCCCTTGAGGCTGATGACGGCGATCTTGTGGCACTGCATCACCGGCGTGCGGAGGATGGCCAACTTCTGCTGGCGCTCTCGTTCGGCGGTCCTGCCGCCGATGCGCAACCGGCTGAGGATCTTCCGGCCGTTGGGCTGGCCGCGCAGCAGGCGGTCGGAGGAGAGCTCGACAGTCGCACTGTGCCCCAGTACCCCGCGGCCGTTCCAGTCCGGCTCCAGCCATTGGGCCTGAGTGTGGTGCGCCGGCGGGCGAGCGTAGGGCTGTGTCCCGCCGGCGACCCGGGTCGGCGGCGCGCCCCTGTCATAGGGAGCCGCAAGGGGTACCGCGCCGAAGCGGTTCCCCGCAGGCGCCGGGGAGTGATTCTCTGCCGGCCCGCCCTGCGTCACGGTCTCGTGGGCCGCCCGCGGGCTGGTCAACGGCTCCGTCGGCACGGAGGCCTGGGGCCCGTCGGCGACGTGCGGGTCCGGTGGCGTGGGAACGAACCCGTCGGAGAGCTCCCTGCCCCTGCCAGGTGCAGGATCGCCGGCGTACAGGTCGCGATCGTTCGTCATGCTGTGTCCTTTCGACGAGATGGTGGGCCCCTCGGGCACAGAGTCGACGGCGTGGCGGCGGGCAGGCTTCAGGCCCGGTACCACCCCTGCGGGCTCGAGCGCCGGACGCCCGCCCTGCCCGGCAGCGGGGGCACGCACCGCGTGACCGGGCCGAGACAGGACAGCGACGCCCGGGCGGTCCGTAACGGGCTCGACGAGGCGGAGTGGCCGCGGTGGCGCGGCGAGAGCACCCGGCGGGGCGGCGCGGACCAAGCTGCCGTTTTCGCTGAACGAAAGCCCCATCGATATGAGCTGATCAGGGGTCAGTACCCGCTTGTCGCCTCGCAGGACATGCGTCGGCGGTTGCCAGGTCCGGGCGCCACCGCCGCCCAGTCCGACCGCCGTCGCGTGCGTGGCGCGGTACCACTGGTCGACTTCCAGGGCGTGCTGGACCTCGGGCGGCACCTCTAGGCGGCTGCGCACGCGATACTGCCCGACCTTCAAGTTCTCCGTCCGCTGTAGCTGAACCTTCAACGGACCTACGAACGAGTACTGCTGTTCCTCGGCATGCGTGCGCACCTTCTCGACCAGCTCTTCGCCGAGCATGACCAGGCATGCGCCGTAAGCCTCGTGGTCGCCCGGACTGAGTTCGACGATGAAACCGTTGGGTGCGATGGTGCAGCCCTGGATCCAGATCCTGGCGTTGACGTCGCACTCGCGCCGGAGCGCGCCGGCGAACTCCAGGGGTTGCACGGCGGATCTGAAGATCTTGGCGAAGGTGTCGTTGACTAGAGCCTCGAAGCGCTGTTCCAGCTTGTTCAGCGTTCCCACTTCAGCCTCCGGGTGCCAATCCGCTGCAAGACAGTCAGATCGGCCGATGATGTCACTGATAGTGCTTATGTAGACACGGAGAGTGCTGATCTTGCGGCATGTCGTCGCATTTCACCGGATCGGTCGTAAAGCCCCGCCCTATCGGGCGGCGTGGTCCGTCGATTCGGCGCCACCCTCGGAACGCGGGGGCGCCTGGCGCTGTGCCGCCCGGGCGGCGCGGTGTCGTCAGGCTGGGGTGGCGGAACGAGTACGCGTCCGCGAGATCGATGACGACGAGAGGCAGCGCCTGTGGCGGACCGTCCGCGGCGGGCCCGGACGGTGCTCTTGTCCGTGCAGGGCGAGCCGGTGGCGAAGGCTGCCGGAGTCAAGAAGATCGCCGAGGCACCTGTTCGCCGCCTTGGACCTGAGCAAGGGCAGGCTCTACGGCCACACCGTGGCAGTCGCAGCTCGCGTCCGGGACGGCCGGATCGTCACCGCCGTGAACGCGTACCGCGTCATGGGAGGCCCCTGCGCCGAGCCGGTCTCGGGGGCATTCCGCCCAGTGATCAGGGAAGGTCTATTTCCCTAGCACTCGATGATGTTCACCGCCAGCCCGCCCCGGGCCGTCTCCTTGTACTTGACGCTCATGTCCGCGCCCGTTTCCTTCATCGTCTTGATGACCTTGTCCAGGGACACCTTGTGCGAACCGTCGCCGCGCATCGCCATCCTGGCCGCGGTGACCGCCTTCACCGAGGCCATGCCGTTGCGCTCGATGCACGGGATCTGGACCAGGCCGCCCACGGGGTCGCAGGTGAGGCCGAGGTTGTGTTCCATGCCGATCTCGGCCGCGTTCTCGACCTGCTCGGGGGAGCCGCCGAGGACCTCGGCCAGCGCGCCCGCCGCCATCGAGCAGGCCGAGCCGACCTCGCCCTGGCAGCCGACCTCGGCGCCGGAGATGGAGGCGTTCTCCTTGAAGAGCATGCCGATAGCGCCGGCCGCGAGCAGGAAGCGGACCACTCCGTCCTCCTTCTCTCCCTCGGAGGCGCCACCGGCCGCGAAGTTCACGTAGTAGTGCAGGACCGCCGGGATGATGCCGGCCGCGCCGTTCGTGGGGGCCGTCACCACCCTGCCGCCGGCCGCGTTCTCCTCGTTCACCGCCATCGCGTACAGCGTGATCCACTCCATGGAGAGCGCCAATGGGTCGCCCTCCGCCCGGAGTTGACGTGCCGTCATGGCGGCCCGCCGACGGACCCGCAGACCGCCCGGCAGGATGCCCTCACGGGACATGCCCCGGGAGACGCACGCCTGCATCGCCCGCCAGATCTCCAGCAGCCCGTCGCGGATCTCGTCCTCGGTGCGCCAGGCGCGCTCGTTCTCCAGCATCAGCGAGGAGATCGACAGGCCGGTCTCCTTCGCCAGCCGCAGCAGCTCGTCGCCCGTGCGGAAGGGGTACTTCAGGACCGTGTCGTCGAGTTTGATGCGGTCCGCGCCGACCGCGTCCTCGTCCACGACGAAGCCGCCGCCGACCGAGTAGTACGTCTTCGCCAGCAGCTCGGCGCCCTCGGCGTCGTGGGCCCATATCGTCATGCCGTTGGCGTGGTACGGGAGAGCCTTGCGGCGGTGCAGGACCAGGTCCTCGTCGAAGGAGAACGGGATCTCGTGCGAGCCCAGCAGCCGCAGCCGGCCCGACTCCTTGATCTGCTCCACCCGGTCGTCCGCGCCCTCGACGTCGACCGTGCGCGGTGAGGAGCCCTCCAGGCCGAGCAGCACCGCCTTCGGCGTGCCGTGGCCGTGGCCGGTCGCGCCGAGCGAGCCGTACAGCTCGCAGCGCACCGACGCGACGGAGTCCAGCAGACCCTCGCTCCGCAGCCGCCGGGCGAACATACGGGCCGCGCGCATCGGGCCGACCGTGTGGGAGCTGGACGGGCCGATGCCGATCGAGAACAGGTCGAAGACCGAGATGGCCACGGGGGAACTCCTCAATGCAGGGTGGTGCGGGGTGCCGCCCACACCTCTCAGTGTGCGCGGCACCCGGGAAAAGGAACTACTTGCTCAGACCGGGATACAGCGGGTGCTTGTCGGCCAGGGCCGTGACCCGGGCCTTGAGCGCCGCCGCGTCGGCCGCAGCGAACGGGGACGGCGCCTTCAGCGTCTCGGCGATCACGTCCGCGACCTCGGCGAAGTCCTCGGCGGTGAAGCCGCGGGTGGCGAGGGCGGGTGTGCCGATCCGCAGTCCGGAGGTGACCATCGGGGGGCGCGGGTCGTTCGGGACCGCGTTGCGGTTGACCGTGATGCCGACCTCGTGGAGCCGGTCCTCGGCCTGCTGACCGTCCAGCTCGGACTCGCGCAGGTCGACCAGGATCAGGTGCACGTCGGTGCCGCCGGACAGGACGTTCACGCCGGCCGCGCGGGCGTCCGGCGCGGTCAGGCGCTCGGCGAGGATCCGCGCGCCCTCGACCGTGCGGGCCTGACGCTCCTTGAAGTCCTCGCTCGCGGCGACCTTGAAGGAGACCGCCTTGGCCGCGATCACGTGCTCCAGGGGGCCGCCCTGGAAGCCCGGGAAGACCGACGAGTTCAGCTTCTTCGCGAACTCCTTCTTCGCGAGGATGACGCCGCCGCGGGGGCCGCCCAGCGTCTTGTGGGTGGTGGACGTGACGACGTCGGCGTACTCCACCGGGTTCGGGTGGAGACCGGCCGCGACCAGACCCGCGAAGTGCGCCATGTCGACCCACAGGAAGGCCTCGACCTCGTCCGCGATCCGGCGGAACTCCGCGAAGTCCAGCTGCCGCGGGTACGCCGACCAGCCCGCGATGATCACCTTCGGGCGGTGCTCCTTGGCGAGTCGCTCGACCTCGGCCATGTCGACCAGGCCGGCGTCGTCCACGTGGTAGGCGACCACGTCGAACTGCTTGCCGGAGAAGTTCAGCCGCATGCCGTGGGTCAGGTGACCGCCGTGCGCCAGGTCCAGGCCGAGGATCGTGTCGCCGGGCTGGGCCAGCGCGAACAGGGCGGCCTGGTTGGCGGAGGCGCCCGAGTGGGGCTGGACGTTGGCGTACTCGGCGCCGAACAGCTCCTTGATCCGGTCGATCGCGATCTGCTCCGCCACGTCGACGTGCTCGCAGCCGCCGTAGTAGCGGCGGCCCGGGTAGCCCTCGGCGTACTTGTTGGTCAGGACCGAGCCCTGCGCCTCCATCACCGCGAGCGGAGCGAAGTTCTCCGAGGCGATCATCTCGAGCGTGGACTGCTGGCGGTTCAGCTCGGCGTCGACCGCGGCGGCGATCTCCGGGTCGAGCTCGTGCAGGGGCGTGTTCAGGACGGACATGCGTCTACGACTCCTCAGCCGGCGGTGAAGGCGGTGTATTCGTCGGCGGTGAGCAGGTCGTCCTGCTCACCCGCCGTGCGTACCTTGAACAGCCATCCGCCCTCGAAGGGGGCGGAGTTCACCAGCGCCGGGTCGTCGACGACGTCCTGGTTGACCTCGACGATCTCGCCGGAGACGGGCGCGTACAGCTCGCTGACCGACTTGGTCGACTCCAGCTCGCCGCAGGTCTCGCCCGCGGTCACCGTGTCACCGACCTCCGGGAGCTGGACGAAGACCACGTCGCCGAGCGCGTTGGCCGCGTGCTCCGTGATGCCGACCGTCGAGACGCCGTCCTCGGCGACCGACAGCCACTCGTGCTCCTTGCTGTAGCGCAGCTGCTGGGGGTTGCTCATGGCTTGAATTCTCCTGTACGCGGGAGGGTGCTGGTGAATGGGGAACTGCTGGAAACGCACGTGAGCAGCGGAATGTGCGCAGGGTCACGCGCGGGCGGGCGTCAACGCGCCCAGTGTCTACTTCTGGCGCTTGTAGAACGGCAGCGCCACGACCTCGTACGGCTCGTGGCTGCCTCGGATGTCCACGCCGACGCCCGTGGTCCCCGGCGCCGCGTGGGCGGCGTCGACGTACGCCATCGCGATCGGCTTGCCGAGGGTGGGGGAGGGGGCACCGGAGGTGACCTCGCCGATCACCTCGCCGCCGGCGACGACGGCGAACCCGGCGCGCGGGACCCGACGGCCCTCGGCGACCAGGCCGACGAGGACGCGCGGGGGCTGCGAGGCGGCGCGCTCGGCGACTGCCTGAAGCGCCGTACGCCCGACGAAGTCGCCGTCCTTGTCGAACTTCACCACCCGGCCGAGACCCGCGTCGAACGGGGTGAGGGAGGTGCTCAGCTCGTGCCCGTACAGCGGCATGCCCGCCTCCAGACGCAGCGTGTCCCGGCAGGACAGACCGCAGGGCACCAGTCCGACGCCCTCACCTGCCTTGGTCAGCGCCTGCCACAGCTCGACGGCGTGCTCCGGCCGCACGAACAGCTCGAAGCCGTCCTCGCCGGTGTAGCCGGTGCGCGCGATGAGGGCGGGGACGCCGGCGACGGTGCCGGGCAGACCGGCGTAGTACTTCAGGCCGTCCAGGTCGGCGTCGGTGACGGCGGCGAGGATGCCGGGGGACCCGGGGCCCTGCACGGCGATCAGCGCGTAGGCGTCGCGGTCGTCGCGGACCTCCGCGTCGAAGCCCTCGGCGCGCTCGGTCAGCGCGTCCAGCACGACCTGAGCGTTGGAGGCGTTGGCCACCACCATGAACTCGGTGTCGGCCAGCCGGTAGACGATCAGGTCGTCCAGGATGCCGCCGTCCGGCCGGCAGATCATCGTGTAGCGGGCGCGGCCGTTCCTGACCGCCCCGATGTTGCCCACCAGCGCGAAGTCGAGAAGGGCGGCGGCCTGCGGGCCGGTGACGGTGATCTCACCCATGTGCGACAGGTCGAAGAGCCCGGCCCGGGTGCGGACGGCGTGGTGCTCGTCGCGCTCGGAGCCGTAGCGCAGGGGCATGTCCCAGCCGGCGAAGTCGGTCATCGTCGCGCCGAGCGCGCGATGCACCGCGTCGAGGGCGGTGTGGCGCTGCTCGGAGCTCTGGTCGGATGCGGGGTCGGTACTGCTCATCGGGCGTTCGTCTCCCAAGGCATGACGGCACGGCGAGGTCGTTCCTCCCCATCTGTCATCGGAACCTGAGAGGTTCGCCATGACAACCCGCGAGGGGATCGACCATGACTTGCACCTTGGGTGGGGCCACTGGAGACAGCGGCCCGCTTTTCAGATGTGCCTCGCCCGCGCGGTAACGGGGCCTGAGAGATTCAAGGGAGGGACTTGCTCCTTCGGCGCCCCAGCGAAACTGCTGCTGAGGACTCTCCCGCGCGGATTCAAACGGCCGGTATGCAGTTGGCGCGGCCATCATTGCACGGCTCGCCCCGATCACGGCAGGCCGCATCTGTAACCGGCTTGTGTCGGTACGCGCACGAAATCGCCGGGCGTGGCGCATTACCTTCTCTTTACGCTCGGTGGGGATGAGGACACCATCTGACCCCAGGGGAGGACGATCACGGTGAACAGGACGACCAGGGCGAGGTCCACGGCATTCGCGACCGGCTCGGGGATCGCGCTGCCCGCGCAGCCCGTCGCCCCGGCCCGGGAGGCGTGCGGCCCGCAGTCGGCGCCCGTCGTCCGCGACCTGCGCGAGCGGGCCGGCCGCAGCCCGCACGGCCTGCTCTTCGGTCCCCGTGACCTGGTCGTGGTCACCGGTCTGCCCGGCAGCGGCAAGTCCACGCTCATGCGGCGGACCGTGCGGGGCATCCGGGTCGACTCCCAGGACACCCGGGACCGCTGGGACGCCCGCGCCCCCCGCTTCCTGCCGTACGGCCTCTACCGCCCCCTCGTCCGGCTCGCCCACTACGCCGGACTGCGCCGGGCGCTGCGCAGCGGCGAGGGCGTCGTCGTGCACGACTGCGGTACCCAGGCCTGGGTGCGTGACTGGCTGGCCCGCGAGGCCCGCCGTCGCGGCGGCACCCTCCACCTGCTGCTGCTGGACGTCGCCGCGGACACGGCCCTGGAGGGGCAGCGCGAGCGCGGCCGGGGCGTCTCCCGGTACGCGTTCCTGCGCCACCGGCACGCCGCCGCCCGGCTGGCGCGCTCGGTGGAGAAGGGCCGGCTGCCCCAGGGCTGCGGCTCGGCGGTGCTGCTCGACCGCGCGGCGGCCGACACGCTGCGTCGCATCGGTTTCACGGGCTGAGGGCTCGGGTGCGGCCCCAGGTACCCGCTAGCCTTTCAGCCACAGCGAAGTGAGCGGTTCTCAGCAGGCGGTAGGCAGATGGATTTCCCCCCGGCGAACTTTCCGACGGACTTCTCGGCGGACTTTCCGGCGCAGGCACACCCCCATCCGCACGGCGGATGGCCCGGCAACGAGCTGGAGGAGGTGCTCTCCGTCTCCCTCGGCATGCCGGGAGCCGGCGGCCGGATCGTCGAGGTGCTCGGGCGTAGCTTCGTCTGGGTGCCGCTGCCCGGCGGCGGCGGCCCGCACAGCGGCCCCCTCGACCTGCCCACGATGGAGATCGAGGGCCAGGTGTACGTGCCGGTCTTCAGCTCCGAGGAGCAGTTCCGGCAGGTCGTCGGCTCGCACATGTCGTTCACGATCGCGCCGGCGGTGGAGTTCGCCCGCGGGCTGCCCCCGCAGGTGGGCATCCTGGTGAACCCGGACGGCGTGGTCGGTGTCCCGCTGCCCCCGCCCGCCGTGGCCGAGCTCTGCCGGGCGGGCCGCACCCCGCTGGACGGCACCGCGGCCGGCGGCCGGGTCCGCCTCTACGAGCCCGACTGGCAGGACGACCCGATGGACTTCCTGGCCGCGGCCTCGGCCGAGTTCGAGGCCACGGGCGTGGTCCGCACGGCCCGCCGCTGCCTGGCCGCCGTCGAGACGGCGGATCCGGTGATGTTCGTGGGCGTGGAACTCTCCCAGCTGGAAAGCGACCTGAGGGCCGTGCCCCTGGAGGCTCTGGGCAGGGCTCTGGGCAGGACCTCGGCCCCCTGGCCGGTCAACCTGGTCCTCCTGGACGTCGCCCAGGACCCGGTGGGCGACTGGCTGCGGGAGCGGGTCCGCCCCTTCTACACGAGGGACCGGTGAACCCACCCGAGGGGCGCGGGGGCGTATCCGTACGCGGCTCCGCCGCGGGGTGTGCCCGGCCGCGCGCGATCCGCGGCCCGAAGATCACAGCAGGTCCCGAGCTCTCAACGGCCGGACCGGCGGAGCGCCTAAGCTGGACTCCGACGCGGGGCAACTTCTCGAAGGGGCGATAAAAAGTGAGCGCTGGCACTGCCGCGACCGGCTCGGTCGAGCACATGCTGCGCCAGGTCACGCCCGGGCGCTACGACGCCTACGAGGCGCTCCTGCGCGCGCTCGCGACCCCCTCCTCCGGCCAGGTCTGGATGCTGCTGTGGCACGGCCAGGCCGGCTCCCCGGACGCCCAGTACGGAAACATGGAGGTCGAAGGGCACGGCTACGCGCCCTGCGTCACCTCCGCCCAGGAGCTCAGCGCGAGTGGCTGGAACAGGTCGTACGAGGTGGTCGAGGGGCTGGACGTGGCCCGCACCCTCTACCCCGACCACTACGGCCTCTGGCTGAACCCGCACGCCCCCGGCGGTGGCGTCGGCATTCCGTGGCTGGATCTGCGCCGGATCGCCACCGGTCTGGAGCGCCAGCCGGCCGGGCCGCTGCGGCTGTCCGAACCGGGCATCGAGATCCCGCAGTTCTACGCCCTGCTCGCGCAGAACGCCCACCGTACCCCGGCGGTCCGCGCGCTGCGCCGCGCCTGGGTGCAGCCGGCGCTCGGCGCGCCCTACCTGGCCATCGGGCTCGACGTGTACGACTCCTCCCCGCCGGCCGTGGACGCCGTACGGGCGATGATGCAGCAGTCGATCGGGGCGGTGCCGGACGGGCTGCCGGTGTCGACGGTGGCCATGACGGACGAGTACGACCCCGTCGTGATGTGGATGCGTGCCACCGCCCGGCCCTTCTACGACCGCGAGGCCCACGCTCCCGCTCCGGCCCAGGCTCCCGCCGGCGGGTACGGCTATCCGCCCACCGGACGTTACTGACCCCCGGCACAGGTCCGCCATAAAGTGGAGACCGGACTTCTTCGCGCGTAGATGAAGGCGATTGGTCCGTTTTTCGACCGATCTGCCCCAATAAGCCACTGTCCGGGGGGCGTTACCCGCCGTCCGGATAACGGAACCCCTCTACCCGGATCACGTTTACGCATCCATTCACTGCCAAGTCTGGCTACAGATCGCCAAACCGTTGAAGACTCCGGCGTCAGGGGACTTATCCCCTGCGTATTACGGACTGATCACGCCGCTACAGCGGCAAGTGCGGGCCGGCTACCGCCGGTTGAGAGGGGTCCCTGCCAGATGACGGCACCATTGCACGAGCCGACCGCGGAAGCGGCCCCGAGCGCGGCCGAGGAAGCGTCGGTCGCCACCAGCGGCGCCAAGGCCGTTCAGGGCCGTTCCCTGGGCCGGATCGCCTGGGAGCGCCTCAAGCGGGACAAGCTCGCCCTCACGGGCGGCGTCGTCGTGCTCGTCCTGGTCGTGGTCGCGCTCCTCGCGCCGGTCATCACCGGGCTGCTCGGGCAGGACCCGAACGAGTACCACGAGAACCTCATCGACCCGCTCTTCGGTACGCCCACGGGCTCCCTGGGCGGCGTCAGCGGCGACCACCTGCTCGGTGTCGAGCCGGTCAACGGCCGCGACATCTTCGCCCGCATCCTCTACGGGGCCCGGATCTCGCTGCTGGTCGGCTTCCTGTCGGCCGTGGTCGCGGTGATCCTCGGAACGGTGCTGGGCATCCTCGCCGGCTTCTTCGGCGGCTGGGTCGACTCCCTCATCAGCCGGGTGATGGACGGTCTGCTCGCCTTCCCGCAGCTGCTCTTCATCATCGCGCTGGTCTCCGTCATGCCGAACGACCTGCTCGGCCTCTCCGGTTCGAGCGTGCGTGTCTTCGTGATGATCCTGGTCATCGGCTTCTTCGGCTGGCCCTACATCGGACGCGTGGTGCGCGGCCAGACGCTCTCGCTGCGTGAGCGCGAGTACGTCGAGGCCGCCCGATCGCTGGGCGCGGGGCGGCTGTACATCCTGTTCAAGGAACTGCTGCCCAACCTGGTCGCCCCGATCGTCGTGTACACGACGATGATGATCCCCACCAACATCCTCACCGAGGCGGCGCTCAGCTTCCTGGGCGTCGGTGTCAAGCCGCCCACCGCCTCGTGGGGGCAGATGCTCTCGAGCGCGATCGACTACTACGAGTCCGACCCCATGTACATGGTGGTCCCGGGCGTGGCGATCTTCATCACCGTGCTGGCCTTCAACCTCTTCGGTGACGGTGTCCGGGACGCGCTGGACCCGAAGGCCTCCCGCTGATCCGCCCCGTCGGGGATCAGCGAGAACAGCGAGCCGCAGAACCGCCGAAACACGGCGCCCCAACCGTCCCGTGGTCTTCACACGGGGTATCTCTCATCTATCCGGAGGATCCGAGATCGTGACTACCCAACGCACCTCAGGGCGGCGGAAGCAGGCATTTGCCGCTGCTGCCGCGGTCGCCGCGCTGCTGACCACGGCGGCGTGCGGCGGCGGTGGAGACGACGGCGACAAGGGCTCGAGCTCCGGTGCCGCCGGCTTCGACGCCGCGAACAACAAGGTCGCCCAGGCCTCCGCCGCCAAGAAGGGCGGCGAGCTGAAGTTCGGTGCCGCGCAGGATGCCGACTCGTGGGACACCACGCGTGGCTACTACGGCATGATGTGGAACTTCGCCCGCTACTACAGCCGCCAGCTCGTCACCAACAAGGCCGAGCCGGGTGCCGCGGGCGCCGAGGTCACTCCGGACCTCGCCACCGAGACCGCGAAGGTCACGGACGACGGCAAGACCTACACGTACACCCTGCGTGACGGCATCACGTGGGAGGACGGCAAGGCGATCACGTCGAAGGACGTGAAGTACGGCATCGAGCGCGTGTGGGCGCAGGACGTGCTGTCCGGCGGTCCGACGTACCTGAAGGACGTGCTGGACCCCAAGGGCGAGTACAAGGGCCCGTACAAGGACACGTCCGCGGACAAGCTGGGTCTGAAGGCGATCGACACGCCCGACGACAAGACCATCGTCTTCCACCTCCCGCAGGCCAACTCGGACTTCGAGGAGATGCTGGCCCTGGTCTCGGCCTCGCCGGTCCGCCAGGACATGGACACGAAGGCCAAGTACGGCCTGAAGCCGTTCTCCTCGGGTCCGTACAAGTTCGCGTCGTACAGCCCGGGCAAGGACCTCAAGCTGGTCCGCAACACCTCGTGGAAGCAGGCCTCGGACCCGATCCGCAAGGCCTACCCGGACACGATCAGCATCAAGTTCTTCTCGGACGCCAACCAGCTCGACCAGCGTCTGCTGAGCGGTGACCTGGACCTCGACCTGAACCAGACCGGCATGTCGCCGCAGGGCCGCACCACCGCCCTGAAGCAGCACAAGGGCAACCTGGACAACCCGGTCACCGGTTACGTCCGCTACGCGGTCTTCCCGCAGAGCGTCGCGCCGTTCAACAACATCGAGTGCCGCAAGGCCGTCATCCTCGGCGCCGACCACGTGTCGCTCCAGACCGCCCGCGGCGGTCCGGTCGCCGGTGGCGACATCGGCACCAACATGCTGCCGCCGTCCGTCCCGGGTGCCGAGGGTCAGAAGTACGACCCGTACGAGATCTCCGGTGCCAACAAGAGCGGCAACGAGGCCAAGGCCAAGGAGGCCCTGAAGGCCTGCGGTCAGCCGAACGGCTTCAAGACCACCATCGCGGTGCGTAACAACAAGCCGGTCGAGGTGGCCACCGCCCAGTCCCTCCAGGCGTCGCTGAAGAAGATCGGCATCACCGCCGAGATCGACCAGTACGACGGCTCGCAGACCGCCGGCATTATCGGTAGCCCCTCGAACGTGAAGAAGAAGGGCTACGGCATCATCATCATGGGCTGGGGTCCGGACTTCCCGTCCGTCCAGGGCTTCGGTCTGCCGCTGTGGAACAGCAAGTACATCTCCGAGAGCGGTAACAACAACTACGCGCTCATCAACGACAAGACGATCGACGGTCTGTTCTCGTCGTACGTCACCACGCTGGACGACGCCGGCAAGACCAAGATCGCCACGGAGATCAACCACAAGGTGATGGAGGGCGCGTACTACCTGCCCTTCGTCTTCGAGCGGTTCCTCAACTGGCGCTCGGACAACCTGGCGAACGTCTACACCACCGACGGTTACAGCGGTCAGTACGACTTCGTCAACCTCGGCCTGAAGAACCCGAAGAAGTAGTCCCGGCACACCCGCCGAACGGCACGAAAGGCAGGTGAAGGCCGGCGCGGCGGATCCGCGGGTCACTGGACACAATCCGGTGGCCCGCGGTCCGCGGCGGGCCGAGAGCTGTGCTCGCTTACCTCATCAGGCGGCTGTTCGCCGCCGCAGTGATGCTCGTGGTCATCGTCATGGTGGTCTTCGGCATCTTCTTCCTCATCCCCAAGTGGGCTGGCGTAGACATCGCCTTGAGCTTCGTGGGCAAGCAGGCCGACCCTGCCGCCGTCGAGGGTGTGCGCGAGAAGCTGGGCCTGGGCGACCCGATCTACGCCCAGGTCTGGGAATTCTTCAAGGGCATCTTCGCCGGCCGGACCTACACGGGCGGTGGCGATTCCATCCACTGCGCCGCTCCGTGCTTCGGCTACTCCTTCCGCAGTGAGCAGGCCGTCTGGCCGGTGCTGACCGACCGCTTCCCGGTGACCCTGGCGCTCGCGCTCGGTGCCGCCGTGCTGTGGCTGATCTTCGGTGTCTCGGCGGGCGTGCTCTCCGCGCTCAAGCGGGGCAGCCTGTGGGACCGCGGCGCGATGGTCATCGCGCTCTCGGGTGTCTCCCTCCCGATCTACTTCACCGGCATGGTCGCCCTGTCGATCTTCGTGTACGGACTGGACCTGTTCGACGGGCAGTTCGTACCCCTGGACGAGAGTTTCACCGGCTGGTTCGGCGGCATGATCCTGCCGTGGGTCACTCTCGCGTTCCTGTACGCGGCCATGTACGCCCGCATCACCCGGGCCACCATGCTGGAGATCCTGGGCGAGGACTACATCCGCACCGCCCGCGCCAAGGGCCTCAAGGAACACACCGTCATCGGCAAGCACGCCATGCGCTCCACGATGACTCCGCTGCTGACCATGCTCGGCATGGACCTCGGCGCCCTCATCGGCGGTGCGATCCTGACCGAGACGGCGTTCAACCTGCCCGGCCTCGGCCAGGCGGTGCTCAACGCCATCAAGAACCAGGACCTGCCCATCATCCTGGGCGTCACCCTGATCACTTCTCTGGCGGTGCTCGTCGCCAACCTCGTGGTGGACATCCTGTACGCCGTGATCGACCCCCGAGTGAGGCTCTCATGACCGAACTCAGCAAGAGCGGAGCGGCCGTGGGCGAGCCCACCCCCGCCTCGCCCGCGCCGACCTCGTTCCTCGAAGTGCGCGACCTCAAGGTGCACTTCCCGACGGACGACGGCCTGGTCAAGTCCGTCGACGGGCTCAGCTTCCAGCTGGAGAAGGGCAAGACCCTCGGCATCGTGGGCGAGTCCGGCTCCGGCAAGTCGGTGACCTCGCTCGGCATCATGGGTCTGCACACGGCCGGCCAGTACGGCAAGCGCAAGGCACAGATCTCCGGCGAGATCTGGCTGGACGGCACCGAGCTGCTGTCCGCCGACCCGGACCACGTGCGCAAGCTGCGCGGCCGCGAGATGGCGATGATCTTCCAGGATCCGCTGTCGGCGCTGCACCCGTACTACACGATCGGTCAGCAGATCGTGGAGGCCTACCGGATCCACCACGACGTCGACAAGAAGACCGCCAAGCGCCGCGCGGTCGAGATGCTCGACCGGGTCGGCATCCCGCAGCCGGACAAGCGGGTCGACAGCTACCCGCACGAGTTCTCCGGTGGTATGCGTCAGCGCGCGATGATCGCGATGTCGCTGGTCAACAACCCCGAGCTGCTGATCGCGGACGAGCCGACGACCGCCCTGGACGTGACCGTCCAGGCGCAGATCCTCGACCTCATCCGTGACCTCCAGAAGGAGTTCGGCTCCGCGGTCATCGTGATCACCCACGACCTGGGCGTCGTCGCCGAACTCGCCGACGACATCCTGGTGATGTACGGCGGCCGCTGCGTCGAGCGGGGCCCGGCCGACAAGGTGTTCTACGAGCCCCGGCACCCCTACACCTGGGGTCTGCTCGGCTCGATGCCGCGGCTGGACCGTGAGCAGCAGGAGCGCCTGATCCCGGTCAAGGGCTCCCCGCCCTCGCTGATCAACATCCCGTCCGGCTGCGCCTTCAACCCGCGCTGCCCGTACGCGGACCTCCCGAAGGACAACGTCACCCGCACCGTCCGGCCCGAGCTGGCCGAGGTCGGCAGCCGGCACTGGGCCGCCTGCCACCTGGGCACGGAGCAGCGGGAGCGTATCTGGACCGAAGAGATTGCGCCGAAGCTGTGAGTGACGACGAGAAAGCGGTGAAGATCCCCGCGCAGGCCGAGGGCCCGACGCAGGGCGCGACCCTCACCAAGGACCCCGCCCCCGGCGAGGTCCTGCTGAAGGTGACCGGCCTCCAGAAGCACTTCCCGATCAAGAAGGGCCTGCTCCAGCGGCAGGTCGGGGCGGTGCACGCGGTCGACGGCATCGACTTCGAGGTCCGCTCCGGCGAGACGCTCGGCGTCGTGGGCGAGTCCGGCTGTGGCAAGTCCACGATGGGCCGGCTGATCACCCGGCTGCTCGAACCGACCGCGGGCAAGGTCGAGTTCCAGGGCAAGGACATCACGCACCTCGGGGTGAGCGGCATGCGTCCGCTGCGCCGCGATGTGCAGATGATCTTCCAGGACCCGTACTCGTCGCTGAACCCGCGCCACACCATCGGCACGATCGTCGGCGCTCCCTTCAAGCTCCAGGGCGTCGAGCCCGAGGGCGGCATCAAGAAGGAAGTGCAGCGGCTGCTGTCGGTCGTGGGTCTCAACCCCGAGCACTACAACCGCTACCCGCACGAGTTCTCCGGCGGTCAGCGTCAGCGCATCGGCATCGCCCGCGCGCTCGCGCTGAACCCGAAGCTGGTCGTGGCGGACGAGCCGGTCTCGGCGCTGGACGTCTCGATCCAGGCGCAGGTCGTCAACCTGCTCGACGACCTCCAGCAGGAGCTCGGCCTCACCTACGTGATCATCGCGCACGACCTCTCGGTCGTCCGGCACGTCTCGGACCGCATCGCGGTGATGTACCTCGGCAAGATCGTGGAGCTGGCCGACCGCGACCTGCTCTACAAGTCGCCGATGCACCCGTACACCAAGGCGCTGATGTCGGCGGTGCCGATCCCGGACCCGCGGCGCAAGCAC
This sequence comes from Streptomyces sp. NPDC058295, assembly GCF_042880655.1. NCBI lineage: Bacteria > Bacillati > Actinomycetota > Actinomycetes > Kitasatosporales > Streptomycetaceae > Streptomyces > Streptomyces sp. NPDC058295. The sequence continues at coordinate 4,073 of NZ_JBHVYO010000045.1, read as the reverse complement.
GCCAAGAGCGAGCGGATCCTGCTCAAGGGTGACGTGCCCTCGCCGATCTCGCCGCCGAGCGGCTGCCGCTTCCACACCCGGTGCTGGAAGGCGACCCAGGTCTGCAAGACCACCGAGCCGGTCCTCGTCGAGCTGCGGCCCGGCCAGCAGGTCGCCTGCCACCACCCGGAGAACTTCGAGGACCAGGCGCCGCAGGACACCGTCCTGCTGACCGTCGCGAAGGAGGCGGCGGAGCTGGTGGCCGACGAGGTGCTCGCGGAGTCGGCGGAGACGTCGGCCGCGGTGGCGGCGGAAGTGGCGGCCGAAGCGGCTGCCGAGCCCGCCGTGACCGCCGAGCCCGCGGTGACCGCCGAGCCGGCTGAGGTCGCCGAGCCGACCGAGCCGACCGAGGTCAGCGGGGACGCCGAGGCGGCCGACGAGGTCGCGTCGGAGGCGTCCGGTGACGGCGCTCCGGCCAAAGAGAAGTAAGTAACACCGAGCCCCCGCCTTGCAATGTAAGGCGGGGGCTTTGTGCTGGGTGAGAATGTAGGGGTGCTCCAGCAAATCTTCAGCCCCTCCGTCCAGCACACGCTCGACCTGATCGGCATCTTCGTCTTCGCCATCTCGGGCGCGCTGCTGGCCGTCCGCAAGAACTTCGACGTGTTCGGCATCGCCATGCTCGCCGAGGTCACCGCGCTGGGCGGCGGAGTCTTCCGGGACCTGGTCATCGGGGCCGTGCCCCCGGCCGCCTTCACGGACCTGGGGTACTTCCTCACCCCGCTCCTCGCCGCCCTCCTGGTGATCTTCCTGCACCCCCAGGTGGAGCGCATCCAGACGGGCGTCAACGTCTTCGACGCGGCCGGCCTCGGCCTGTTCTGTGTGACGGGGACGACGAAAGCGTACGACTACGGACTCAACCTCACCGCGTCGGCCGCGCTGGGCCTCGCCACCGCCGTCGGCGGTGGTGTGCTGCGCGATGTGCTGGCCAACGAGGTGCCCTCGCTGCTGCGCTGGGACCGCGACCTCTACGCGGTCCCGGCGATCGTCGGCGCCGCCATGGTGGTGCTCTGCATCCACTACGACGTGCTCACCCCGCTGGCCAGCGGGGTGGCCGCGGTCACGGCCTTCGTGCTGCGGCTGCTCGCGATGCGGTTCCACTGGCGAGCGCCGCGTGCTTGGAATCGGCGCTCGACGGTGCGCGAGGAGTAGTCGCCTTCCCCTTCGCGTCGGCGGTCACCGTGCGCTGGCCCAGCTGGGTGGTCAGCCAGCGGAACGCCGGCACCACCTGCGGCCGCCACAGCGCCATGGTGTGACCGCCCGCGCCGCTCGGGATGTAGACGACGTGCACGGCCGTCGGCGCCTTCGCCTCCTGCCGCAGGGCCAGGGCCGCCTCGTAGCCGTCCTTCGGCTGCCCGGAGAGGTAGAGGGCCACGGGCGGTGGCACGCTGGCCCTGCGCAGCAGCAGGTAGGGGTTGTTGGCCCGGCGCAGGGCGGGGCTCTGCGCGGCGAGGGAGTCGGGCTCGACGATCGGGTCGCTGTACCCGGACAGGCTCACGGCCGCCCGGTAGCGGTCCGGGTGGGCGACGGCGAGCTTGGCCGCGCAGTGGCCGCCGGCGGAGTACCCGGCGACCGCCCAGCCCCTGGGCGCGGGCTGGGCCCGGAAGTTGTCCCTGACCATCTTCGGTACGTCGATGCTGAGCCAGCTGTCGGCGTTGACGGTGCCCGGGACGTTGGCGCAGCCGGTGTCCACGCCCGGCAGCAGGGTGGTGCGCGGCGCGACCAGGATGAACGGGGCGACCTTGCCCGCGCGCATCAGCGGTGCCAGCTGCTCGTGCACGTGCAGCGTCCCGTACCAGGACTTCGCGGAGCCCGGGTAGCCCGGCAGCAGCTCCACCACCGGGAAGGAGCGGTGCGCGTAGGCGGGCTCGTCGTACTGCGGGGGCAGCCAGACGTAGACCTCGGCGTTGACGCCGGAGACCCGGCCCTCGAGCTGGGTGACGCGCACCCCGCCCGCAGCGTGCAGGCCCGGTCCCTCGGCCCGGGTGAACGTCTGCCGGACCTTGGGCAGCCGGTCCAGCGCGATGCCGCCGGTGCCGTCGGCGCCCAGGTCGGCGGCCTGCTGCACATGGGTGCCGGTGCCCAGCAGGTCGTCCCAGGTGTCGTACAGGCCGTTGGCGTTGTTGACCAGGACGAAGACCAGGGCCACCGCCGTGCCCTGGGCGAACAGCAGCATCACCATCCGGGCCGCGGCGCGCAGGACCCGCGGCCCGCGCAGTCGCGACCACATCAGCAGCGGCAGCGCGACGGCGACCACGGACAGCGCGATCAGGGTGTAGAGGAACGGAGTCCCGGTGAGGCTCATGTCCTTGCAGAGGGGAATCCGGGCGTCGAGGTTACGGACGAGTCCGGACACTTACCAAGAAATTGCCGACCGCTCACCCGAACCGGTCATCAGTGAGCCCTTGATCGGTCATGAAGGGGCTCGATCTGTTCATCCGGCCGTAGCGCGATCGCCGCACGGCCACAACAGCCAAAGCTACCGCTTAGTAATGGGCTGTTGTACGGTTCAGGCATGCCAGAAGCAGCTACCGCGGCGGCCGAGCCGGCCTCCATCGCCCTCGTCACGGCCCCGACCGGAGACGGTGCGTTCGAGTTCGACCGCGACACCGCGCTCACCCGACGCGCGCCCGGCGTCTACGACATCGACCTCTCGGCCGGCTGGACGATCATCAGCGCCGTCAACGGCGGCTACCTTCTCGCCGTCCTCGGCCGCGCGCTCGCCGACGCCCTGCCGCACCGCGACCCGTTCACGATCTCGGCGCACTACCTGACGGCGTCCCAGCCCGGCCCCGCGGTGGTCCGCACGGACGTCGTGCGCACCGGCCGCACCCTCTCCACCGGCCAGGCCTCGCTCTTCCAGTACGACGAGAACGGCGCCGAGGTCGAGCGGATCCGGGTGCTCGCCTCCTACGGCGACCTGGACACCCTGCCGGACGACGTCCGTACGACGGCGAAGCCGCCCGCGATCCCGCCGATGGACCAGTGCTTCGGTCCCGAGGACGGACCGGCGCCCGTCGACGGCAGCTCCGCGATCGCCGACCGTCTGATGCTCAAGCTCGACCCGTCGACCCTCGGCTGGGCGCTCGGACAGCCGTCCGGGAAGGGCGAGATGCGGGCCTGGTTCGGTCTGAAGGACGGTCGCGACCCCGACCCGCTCTCCCTCCTCCTCGCGGTGGACGCCCTGCCGCCCACCGCGTTCGAGATCGGCCTGCGCGGCTGGGTCCCCACGGTCGAGCTGACGGTCCACGTCCGCTGCCGTCCGGCTCCGGGCCCGCTGCGCGTCTCCATCACCACCCGCAATCTCGCGGGCGGCTTCCTGGAGGAGGACGCCGAGGTCTGGGACAGCGCGGACCGACTGGTCGCACAGTCACGGCAGTTGGCCCGGGTCAGGCTCGGCTGAGACCCGGTGCGCGGGGGCTTCTGTCACGGAGCTGTACCAGCGCACCGACCGGTCCACCCGGGTGAACTCCCAGGTCAGCAAGGTTCCTTGAGAAGTGCTTTACCTGATTGACAGGCGGGGGACAGAGGGGCCCCAAGGAAGGCCTATGCGCCGTTGGTTGAGTTCCGGTCTCAGGTTCTCCTCATCATCTCCGGAGCTGTTTCTCATGAAGCGTGCGCTGATGCCCGTCCGTCTCGTCCCCGCGGTGGCGTTGCTGGCGCTCTCGCCCCTCGCCCTGGTGGCCTGTGGCTCGGGCGACTCCTCCTCGACCAGCGGGACGTCCGCCCAGCAGTCCTGTCAGCCGCCGTCCGGCAACCCCTCGGGCATGCCGAGCGGCGCTCCCTCGGGGGCCCCGTCGGGCGCGCCGACCGGTGCCGCCTCGGGGCAGCCGACGGGCACCCCGACCGGAACGCCGACCGGTGTTCCGTCGGGCATGCCGAGCGGCGGTCCCGGCGGTGGCGGTCAGGGTGGCCCCGGCGGCGGCCAGGGCGGCGGCTGTGGCGGTCCGGGCGGCGGCCAGGGGCAGCAGGGACAGCAGGCCCAGCAGCAGGGCTGACGACGGTTCGACCACAGGGGCGGCGCACCCGGCGACGGG
>NZ_JBHVYO010000044.1:0-63356 GCF_042880655.1 Streptomyces sp. NPDC058295 | reverse complement strand
CCTGTCTCCACAGGGGCGCCGCCGTCGTGCACTACGTGTTCTCATCTCGGCCGCCCGTTGCTACGGTGCCCGACCTGACGTCCCGTCAGCTCCGGGAGGACCGTATGCGTGCCCTGATCGCCGCCGCGACCGGCCTCGCCGTCGCGCTCGCCCTGGTCCTCACCATCACCGCACTGGGCACACCGGCCGGCCGGACCTCCCCGAAGCCACTGCTGACGACGGTCCCCGCACACCCCTAGCCGCCCCGTCCGCCGGTTCCGCCCGCGAAGGAGGCCTAGATGCGCCGCAAGGCCAGCCTGATCCTGCTCGCCCTCGCCGTGTTCTTCGCGGCGCTGTCCCCCCTGCTGCGCTGGTACGCCTACCCGCGCCTGGCCAAGATCCCGGCGAACGAATACCAGACCATGGTCCTGGAGGCCAAGAACGCCACCCTCCTCGACTACGGCAGCATGACCGCCCGCACCGTCCCCAAAATCACCATCGTGCAGACCCTCAAGGGCGACGTGGAGGCCTCCGAGAAGATCGAGAAGACGGCCGGCCGGGACGTCGTCGTCTGGGACGGCCTGTCCTATGTCCAGGGACCCGACGGCAAGATGGTCTCCAAGGTCCCCGAGCGGTACATCTTCGACGCCCACACCCAGGAGCCCGTGCACGCCACCGGCGAGATGGTCGACGGCGACCCGGTACGCCGGGAGGGCATCGAGTTCAAGTGGCCGTTCCTGACGGAGAAACGGGACTACGAGTACTTCGACGCGCAGACCCGCACCACGGCCCCCATCCACTACGAGGGCACCCGGACCTTCCGAGGCCTGGAGGTCTACTACTTCGAGCAGACCGTCCCCTGGACCAAGGTCGCCATGCCCAGGACCATGCCGGTCGCGGGAATCACCCCGGAGACCGTCGCCAAGACCGGCACCACCCGCTGGTACACCACCGTCCGCAAGTTCTGGGTCGAACCCGTCACCGGCGCGCCCGTCTACGGCGAGGAGATCCACCAGGAGGAACTCCGCGGCGGCACCCTGCTCGGCGGCCGCGCGAAGGTCACCGCCTTCGCCGGGCACGTGAAGATGCGCGAGGACTACATCGAGCACACCGTGTCCGTGATCAAGGCCAACCGCACCCTGGTCCTGCTGCTGACCGCCTACCTGCCCTGGGGCTTCCTCCTGCTCGGCGTCCTCCTGATGTGCCTCTCCCTCTACCTGGAGGCCCGCTCCCGCCGCCCGGACGGACCCACCGCCGCCGAACCCGCCGCACCGCAGCCCGTCACCGCCTGAGCCGCGCGTTGGTGAACCGGGTCGGCTCGGCGCCGGCCGGATCCTCGGGCCAGGGATGCTTCGGATACCGGCCGCGCAACTCCGCCCGCACCCCCTTGTAGCCGTCCTTCCAGAAGGAGGCGAGGTCGGCGGTGACGGCAGCGGGCCGCCCCGCGGGCGACAGCAGATGCACCAGCAACGGCACCCCGGCGACCCGCGGCGACTCCTGGAGCCCGAACATCTCCTGCAACTTCACCGCGAGGACCGGCCGCTCCGGGTCGGCATAGTCGATCCGGATCCTGGACCCGCTCGGCACGGTGATCCGCTCCGGCGCCAGCTCCTCCAGCCGCGCCGCCTCGCCGGAGGCCCAGGGCAGCAGCCGTCCGAGCGCCTCCCCGGCACCGATCCGCCCGAGATCGCTCCGCCGCCGGGCCCGGCTCAGCTCGGGCTCGAGCCACTCGTCCACCCGCGCGCGCAGCGACGCGTCGGAGACATCGGGCCACGGCTCCCCCAGATGCCATCGCAGGAACGCCAGCCGCTGCCGCAGGACGTCCGTATCGGGCGACCACCGCAACAACCGCAGCCCGTCCTTCTCCAGCCCCTCGACCAGCGCATCGCGCACGAGCCCGGCGTCGGCGTTCCGGAGCGGACGCACCGCCAGCTCCACGGCCCCCAGCCGCTCCACCCGCCGGGCCACGACATCACCGTCGGCCCAGTGGACCTCGTCCCGCTCGTCGAGCAGCGCGCCGGCCGCGAACCGGGCGACCTCCTCGTCCACGACCGCGGCGAGCTGTACGCGCGCGTGCCCCTTCCCCACCGGCCGGTCGGCGACGGCGACGGCGAGCCAGGGGGCCCCACGCAGATCCGTACCCTCGCGGACGTCGGCCCGGGTGCCGGAGACCATGAGGTAGGAACCCCCGTCCGCCCTGGCGAGCCGCTCCGGGAAGGCGAGGGCGACGACGAGCCCGGCGAGCGCGTCCGAACCGGCAGCATCCCCGCTGCCGCCTCGTCCGCTGCCGCTGCCTCCGGCGCTGTCTCCCCCGCCGCTGCTTCCTCCGGTGCTGTTTCCGCTTCCTCGGGTGCTGTCTCCTCGGGTGCTGTTTCCTCCGGAGGCGGGCCCGGCCGGCGTCGAGCCTTCGGCGACGGCCCGCAGTCGGCGCACCTCCGCCCGCCACCGCGCGCCGTAGGCGTCACCCCCACGCCGGGCGGACCGCAGAGCCGCCGCCAGGTCGTCGCCGTACTCCCGCGGCGCCTCCTCGCTGAGCAGCGCGACGACCTCGACGGCCCGCTCCACCCCCACCGACGCGGCCCCGTCCAGCAGAGCCCGGCCCAACCGGGGGTGCAGCCCCAGCCGGGCCAGCCGCAACCCCCGCTCGGTGGCCCGGCCGGCGGAGTCCACCGCCCCGATCGCCGTCAGCAAAGACCTCGCCGCCGCCATCGCCCCGCCCGGCGGCGGATCCAGCAACGCCAGCCCGGAAGCGTCAGGATCTCCCCAGCAGGCCGCCTGAAGGGCGAACGCCGTCAGATCGGCCACCCTGATCTCCGGGGCCGGGAACGACGGCAGACGGGCATCCTCCGCCTCCGCCCAGCACCGGTACACCGCGCCCGGCGCCTCCCGCCCGGCCCGCCCCGCCCGCTGCCGGCCCGCCGCCTGCGAGGCACGCACCGTCGCGAGCGCGCTCAGCCCGCGCGCGTGGTCCACCCGCGGCTCCCGCGCCAGCCCCGAGTCGACGACCACCCGCACCCCCGGCACCGTCAGCGAGGACTCCGCCACGGAGGTCGCCAGGACCACCCGGCGCCGCTCCCCGGGAGCCAGCACCGCGTCCTGCACGGCCGCCGGCGCCCGCCCGTGCACCTGGAGCACGTCCACCCCGGCCGGCGCACCGAGGAGCCCCGCGACCCGCGCGATCTCCCCGACACCCGGCAGGAAGCACAACACGTCCCCCGGCCGCTCGGCCAGCGCCCGCCGCACCACCGACGCCACGTGCGCCAACAACGCGGGATCCACCCGCGTCCCGTGCGGCGGCCGCACGGGACGCGCCGGGGGCGCCCAGACCACCTCCACGCCGAAGACGGAACCCTGCGCCTCCACCACCGGTGCCCCGCCCAGCAGCCGCGACCAGCCCGCCGTGTCCGTCGTGGCCGAGGCCGCCACCAGCCGCAGCTCGGGCCGCAGCGTCTCGCGCACGTCCCACAGGAAGGCGGCCGAGGTGTCCGCGTCGAGGTGCCGCTCATGGCACTCGTCCAGCACCACCACATCGACGCCCGACAGCTCCTGGTCGCGCTGCAGACGCTGGAGCAGCACACCGGTCGTGACGACCTCCACGCGTGTGCGCCGCCCGACGACCCGCTCCCCGCGCACGGTGTGGCCCACGCTCTCCCCGGGCCGCTCACCGAGCAGCCAGGCCATCCGCCGGGCCGCCGCCCGCGCCGCGATCCGCCGCGGCTCGGCCACGAGCACCCGGCGCGCCGGCCCCTCGCCCAGCAGCCCGGCCAGCGCGAGCGGCACCAGCGTCGTCTTGCCCGTGCCCGGTGGCGCGGCGAGGACGGCCGTGCCGTGCCCGGCCAGGGCGTCGTTCAGGGCGGGCAGGGCGGCCCGTACGGGCAGCGCGTCCAGGGCGTCGTAACGGGGGATCACGCCCCCAGTGTCGTACGCCCGCGAACACCACCCCGCACGCGCGCGTGCGTGTGCGGGGTGGAAGAGGACAGGAGGGGACGGAGCGAGCGGGAGCCTTGCTAGTCCCGCTCGCAGACGAAGACGGCCGTACCCGGGATCAGGTTCCCGCGCAGCGGGGACCAGCCGCCCCACTCCGAGGAGTTCCAGGCCGGCCACTCCGGCTCGACCAGGTCCACCAGCCGGAAACCGCCCGCCACGATGTCGCGGACCCGGTCGCCCAGCGTCCGGTGGTGCTCCACGTACACCGCGTGGCCCTCGTCGTCCTGCTCGACATAAGGAGTGCGGTCGAAATAGGACGAGGACACGGTCAGCCCCTCCGGGCCCGGCTCGTCCGGGAACGCCCAGCGGATCGGGTGGGTCACCGAGAACACGAAACGGCCCCCGGGCCGCAGCACCCGCCGCACCTCCTTCAGGACCAGCACCGGGTCGGCGACGAAGGGCAGCGCCCCGTACGCCGAGCAGGCCAGGTCGAAGGAGGCGTCGGCGAAGGGCAGCGCGCCCGCGTCGGCGCACACCAGCGGGAACGAGCCGCCGATGCGCAGCGCGTGCTGGAGCTGGCGGTGCGAGAGGTCCAGGGCGACCGGACGCGCGCCCTGCGCGGTCAGCCAGCGCGCGCACTGCGCCGCGCCGGCGCCGATCTCCAGGACCGACTTGCCCTTCAGCTCCTCCGGCGGGCCGAGCAGCTCCGCCTCCACCTCGTCCAGGCCCTCGGGACCCCATACGAACCGGTCGTCGCCGAGGAAGGTGCCGTGCTCGATCTGGTATTCGTCCGCGTTGCGGTCCCACCAGCCCCGGTTGGCCCGGGAGCTCTCGGTGACGTCGGCGTGACGTCGGGTGGCTTCCGGCTCCAGGGCCGGCTCGGGCGATTCAGGCTCTTGGATGATCGGCTCCCTCGTCGTACTCTTCCGTGCAACCCGCCCGGCGGTGTCACCCGAGGTGTCACCGGTGAGGCTTCCTGCGGCCTGCGTGACCTCAGGAGAAAGGTTGTGTGCCGGGTATGCGGCGATCCGCCCCGGGTGTGCGCCTTCGCGCATTGACCCCGCCCGGCTGCCCCCGTATGCTACAAGTTGCGCTGCGGGCCTGCGCACCTCAGACGTAGCAGGCTGCGCTCGCATCTGTTGTTGTCCCCTCGGTTATCGAGGTGCCATCACCGGAATATCGGTGGGGTGCCTCCTAAGCTGTCCGGCTTCTTCAGAGCGATCACGGGCTCCCGGCGTAGCAGTACCTACGACTCACTGTCCGTACCGGAGCCCTTTCCCACATGACGAGCAGCACCGAGACCACCTCTACCACGCCGCAGGTAGCGGTCAACGACATCGGTAACGAGGAAGCCTTCCTCGCCGCGATCGACGAGACGATCAAGTACTTCAACGACGGCGACATCGTCGACGGCGTCATCGTGAAGGTCGACCGGGACGAGGTCCTGCTCGACATCGGTTACAAGACCGAAGGCGTTATCCCGAGCCGCGAGCTCTCGATCAAGCACGACGTCGACCCCAATGAGGTCGTCAAGGTCGGCGACGAGATCGAGGCCCTTGTTCTCCAGAAGGAGGACAAGGAAGGCCGCCTGATCCTTTCGAAGAAGCGCGCCCAGTACGAGCGTGCCTGGGGCACCATCGAGAAGATCAAGGAAGAAGACGGGATCGTCACCGGTACCGTCATCGAGGTCGTCAAGGGTGGTCTCATCCTCGACATCGGCCTCCGTGGCTTCCTCCCGGCGTCCCTCGTCGAGATGCGCCGCGTCCGCGACCTCCAGCCTTACGTGGGCAAGGAGCTCGAGGCCAAGATCATCGAGCTGGACAAGAACCGCAACAACGTGGTCCTGTCCCGCCGTGCCTGGCTCGAGCAGACCCAGTCCGAGGTCCGCCAGACGTTCCTCACGACCCTCCAGAAGGGTCAGGTCCGTTCCGGCGTCGTCTCCTCGATCGTCAACTTCGGTGCGTTCGTGGACCTGGGTGGCGTCGACGGTCTGGTTCACGTCTCCGAGCTTTCCTGGAAGCACATCGACCACCCCTCCGAGGTTGTCGAGGTCGGCCAGGAAGTCACCGTCGAGGTTCTCGACGTCGACATGGACCGCGAGCGTGTCTCCCTGTCGCTGAAGGCGACCCAGGAAGACCCGTGGCAGCAGTTCGCCCGCACGCACCAGATCGGGCAGGTTGTTCCCGGTAAGGTCACGAAGCTCGTTCCGTTCGGCGCCTTCGTGCGCGTCGACGAGGGCATCGAGGGTCTGGTCCACATCTCCGAGCTGGCCGAGCGCCACGTGGAGATCCCGGAGCAGGTCGTCCAGGTCAACGACGAGATCTTCGTCAAGGTCATCGACATCGACCTCGAGCGCCGCCGCATCAGCCTCTCGCTGAAGCAGGCCAACGAGTCCTTCGGTGCCGACCCGGCCTCGGTCGAGTTCGACCCGACCCTGTACGGCATGGCCGCGTCGTACGACGACCAGGGCAACTACATCTACCCCGAGGGCTTCGACCCCGAGACCAACGACTGGCTCGAGGGCTTCGAGTCGCAGCGTGAGGTCTGGGAGAACCAGTACGCCGAGGCGCAGACGCGCTTCGAGCAGCACCAGGCTCAGGTCATCAAGTCCCGCGAGGCGGACGAGAAGGCCGCTGCCGAGGGTGGCGACGCGGCCAGTGCCGCTCCGGCCGCGTCCGGTGGCGGTGGCGGTGGCTCCTACTCCTCCGAGGGTGCCGACACGTCCGGCGCGCTGGCCTCGGACGAGGCGCTCGCCGCTCTGCGCGAGAAGCTGGCCGGCGGCCAGAGCTGAACTCCCGGCGGGGGTGACCCCAGCCGCTGAGGTTGAGCAGTTTGTCGAGGGCCCGCACCTTTCGAGGTGCGGGCCCTCGGTGCTGCCCGGACGTGGGACCGCCGTTCACCCCGTGACCGCCCTCGCGCGCGCCCCCGACCCGCCCGGCCTCACCCGCTCCCCGCACCCGTGCGAAGCCGGCAGGAGTCATTCGATCAAGGCGCGTGGACCGGGAATGCCCACGGTCCGGCGCGCGTTGGACAGAAGGAACACGAGGGGAGCGGTCCAAGTGCTTGATCCGCAGGGTTTGTACGCATGGGAGCCGAAGGGCCTGGCAGTCGTCGACATGGCGCTGGCCCAGGAGTCGGCCGGACTTGTCATGCTCTACCACTTCGACGGATACATCGACGCGGGCGAGACCGGTGACCAGATCGTCGACCGGCTCCTCGACTCGTTGCCCCACCAAGTCGTCGCCCGCTTCGACCACGACCGGCTGGTCGACTACCGCGCCCGCCGCCCGCTGCTGACCTTCAAGCGCGACCGGTGGACCGAGTACGAGGAGCCGACCATCGAGGTGCGGCTGGTGCAGGACACCACCGGCGCACCCTTCCTGCTGCTGTCCGGGCCCGAACCGGACGTGGAATGGGAACGCTTCGCCGTCGCCGTCAGGCAGATCGTGGAGCGGCTCGGCGTCCGCCTCTCGGTGAACTTCCACGGCATCCCCATGGGCGTCCCGCACACCCGCCCCGTGGGTCTCACCCCGCACGGCAACCGCACCGACCTCATGCCTGGCCACCGCAGCCCCTTCGACGAGGCCCAGGTCCCCGGCAGCGCCGAGGCGCTCGTCGAGTACCGCCTCATGGAAGCCGGACACGACATCCTGGGCGTCGCCGCACACGTTCCGCACTACATCGCCCGTTCGGCGTACCCGGACGCCGCGCTGACCGTCCTGGAAGCGATCACGGCGGCCACCGGCCTGGTCCTGCCGGGCATCGCGCACGCCCTGCGCACCGACGCCCACCGGACGCAGACCGAGATCGACCGGCAGATCCAGGAGGGCGACGAGGAACTCACCTCCCTCGTCCAGGGCCTGGAGCACCAGTACGACGCCGCCGCCGGCGCCGAGACCCGCGGCAACATGCTCGCCGAGCCCGTCGACATCCCGTCGGCGGACGAGATCGGGCAGGAGTTCGAGCGGTTCCTCGCCGAGCGCGAGGGCGAAGGCTGATCGTTCCGGCCGGGCGTTCCCGCCGGGCACCGCGGCTGCGCCGGCCGAAGGGGCAGTACACAGGGGCCTGTCGGGGCATCGTCACCGGCAGGCCCTAAGCTTCCGCTCATGCTGACAGTGGGCCTGACCGGCGGGATCGGCGCCGGCAAGAGCGAGGTGTCACGGCTGCTCGTCGAGTGCGGGGCCGTACTGATCGACGCGGACCGCATCGCCCGCGAGGTCGTCGAGCCGGGCACCCCGGGACTCGCGGCGGTCGTGGACGCCTTCGGCGCGGACATCCTCGCCCCGGACGGCAGCCTCGACCGCCCCCGCCTGGGCTCGGTCGTCTTCGCCGACCCCGCGAAACTGGCGCTCCTCAACTCGATCGTGCATCCCCTGGTCGGCGCCCGCTCCCGCGAACTCGAGGCGGCCGCCCCCGAGGACGCCGTCGTCGTGCACGACGTCCCGCTCCTCACCGAGAACGCCCTCGGCCCCCTCTACGACGTCGTGGTCGTCGTCGACGTGAGCCCCGAGACCCAGCTCGACCGGCTCGTCCGGCTCCGCGGCATGACGCAGGAGGACGCCCGCGCGCGGATGGCCGCACAGGCGACTCGCGACCAACGCCGGGAGATCGCCGACATCCTGATCGACAACGACGTACCGCTCGCGGAACTCCAGCGGCGCGTGAAAGACGTATGGGCCGACCTCACCCACAGAGCCCACGCGCCGCACGGGACCGCTCCGGAATAGCGGCCCTCGCTCCACGCGTTGAACCCATTGAGCAAGGGAAGGATTTTTCCGTGCCCGATACCAGCGGTTCGACCGGACGTACTCCGGAGACACACGTCATCGACTTCCGTGCCGCGGAGCATCTGCTCGCCGCACGGGACCCGCGGGGCGCGGTGAAGTTGCTCGACGGAGTCATCGCCGCACACCCCGAGAACACCGCCGCCCGGCTGCTGCGCGCGCGTGCCTTCTTCGCCGCCGCCCAACTGCGGCCTGCCGAGCTGGAGTTCACCATCGTCCTGGAGCGCGAGCCGGACAACGCCTTCGCGCACTTCGCCCTCGGCCGCACCTATGAGCGGCAGGGCCGGGGCGACCAGGCCAAGCGCCACTTCCGGCTGGCCGCGGCACTGGACCCGAACCCGCAGTACCTCAAAGCGGCACGCTTCGATAGCTGAGAAACGGCGGGCCGCCGGGGCCTTGGGGTGCCCGGGCTTCCGTCCTCAAGGGTGCCGGTGCTCGGGCGGCCGGTACGGCGGGATGTCGCGGCCCGGCTGATAGTGAGGACCCTGTCGCCGATGCCTGAGGATCATCGTCAGATCGACCGTGATCACCACCCACAGCACCCCGCACGCGATAGCCCACCCCGGACGCCCCACGACAGCGAACGCGGCCGTCCCGAAGATCGCCCAGGCCAGGCCCCACAGGGTCAGCCACAGACGCATCCGCAGCGCACTGCGCGCTGTCACCGGCTCACTGCCCGTACGCATCCCGATCACCACTCCTCCTTGCAACGTACTCCCCGGTCAGGATGTTCTCCAGGGGGCCGGTGTCCTCTCCTCCGGCGCAGCTCGAACAGAAGGATCATCCCTCGAACGGGTGAACCGAAGAGGATCAGGAACGGCCTTACGGGGACGGGCCGTTGAAAGAGCATGAAGCTGGAAATGCGAGACGGACACAAGGGAACCGGTCCCGGTGCGATCACCCCGGACGGCTGCGCGGTCGAGCTCTACTCGCGCCTGCCGGTGGGGAACGAGCCGGAGGTCATCGCCGAGGCGGTGCCCCCGGGCGCGCACATCCTCGAGCTGGGCAGCGGGGTCGGGCGAGTGACCCACGCCCTGCTGGAGCGCGGGTTCACGGTCACGGCGGTGGACGAGTCCGCCGAGATGCTGGAGCGCGTCCGCGGGGCCCGCACGATATGCAGCCCCATCGAGGATCTCGCCCTGGGCGAGACGTTCGACGTGGTGATGCTCGCGTCGTTCCTCGTGCACACCGGGGACATCGAGTTACGGCAAAAGATGCTGCGGGCCTGCGCACGGCACGCGGCGAAGGGCGGCTGTGTGCTGATCCAACGGGAAGGTGAGGACTACCACTCGAACGTGCCGCGCGAGCGCGTCGACCCGAGCGGCTTCACGATCCGGATCGTCTCGACCGAGCCCGTCGGGGACAGCGTCCACTCCGTACGCGCGGAGTACGACTTCCCGGACGCCGCGTGGACCCAGACGTTCCGGTCCCGACCACTGACCAAGGACCAGTTCGAGGAGGCCCTGGCGGAGGCGGGTCTGAGGGTGGAGCGCTATCTGACGGAGGACCGGATATGGGTGAAGGCGGTGCCGGTGACGGAATAGAGGGAGAGGGGAGGGACGGCGGGCGGTAGGGCCGGAGGGAAGACAGGAGGGGGCGGGAGGGGGAGGGCAGAGGCGGTGAGGCGGCAGGGGCGGCAAGGCCGGTGGTTCGAGAAAGCCGGGCGGGGTGCGATGAGTTCGCTGACGGAGGCCGGTCTACCTCCCTGACAGCACAACGGACCGCTCACCGCAGGAGACCCTCATGTCCGAGACCACGGCTTCCCTCGCCGCCACCACTTCCGCAGCCGCTCCCCGGTCCGCCTCCGCGAGCGCCCGAGGCCGCCGCGCCCGGATCGCCCTGCGAGGCTTGCAGGTGCTCCTCGCGCTCTTCTACGGCATCGCCAGCGCGCTGCCGAAGCTGATCGCGCACCCGTCCGCCGCCGACGCCTTCGACGAGATGGGCTGGGGCAGCGCGGGCATGTACACCATCGGTGCCCTGGAACTCGCCGGTGCGGTCGCCCTGCTCGTGCCGGTGCTCCAGTCCGTGGCGGCGGTGGCGCTGGGCGCGCTGATGGTGGGCGCGTTCGTCGTCCAGGTCGTCTTCTTCGACGGCCAGAACGCGGCGACGCCGCTCATCCTGCTCGTACCGCTGGCGCTCATCGCCTGGAAGCGACGGGCGTCGAACGCGGAGCTGCTGCGGTTGGCGCGGCGAGAGGCGTGACGAGAGGCGTGACGAGTCGGGCGGCTGGAAATGGGGCGGGGGCGGGGGGAGGGGGGAGGGGGAGGGGGCCCCAGCTCCAGCTGCCGGGCCTCCAGTCCCCGGTCCTCCGGACCCCGCCGGCTCGGATCGCCCCGGTGCGGATTTACCGTGGAGACATGGACGCCTCCAAGGCCCCCTCCGCCTCCGCCTCCGCCCCCGCCCCCGCCTCCGCAGTCTCCGCCCCCGGCTCCGCAGCCTCCGCCTCCGCCCTGGTCGTGCTCGACCGGCGGGTCGGGGGCTGTCGGGCGTGTCCTCGGTTGGTGGACTGGCGTGAGGAGGTGGCCCGTACCAAGCGGGCGGCCTTCGCGGACTGGACGTACTGGGGTCGGCCCGTACCCGGCTTCGGTCCGTCGGACGCCCGGCTGCTGATCGTCGGGCTGGCCCCGGCCGCGCACGGGGGGAACCGTACGGGGCGGATGTTCACCGGGGACCGTTCCGGCGAGGTGCTGTACCAGGCGTTGTATGACGTGGGGCTGTCGTCGCAGCCCACCGCTGAGTCCGTCGACGACGGGCTGGAGCTGTACGGCGTGCGGATCACGTCGCCCGTGCACTGTGCGCCGCCCGCCAACAAGCCCACTCCGGGGGAGCGGGACACCTGCCGTCCCTGGCTCGTGCAGGAACTGAGGCTGCTGCGGCCGACGTTGCGCGCGGTCGTCGTGCTCGGCGCCTTCGGTTGGCAGGCCGCGTTGCCCGCGTTCGCCGAGGCGGGCTGGACCGTGCCCCGGCCGCGACCCGCCTTCGGGCACGGGACCCGGGTGACGCTCGACGGCCCGGACGGCCCGGGCGGTGCTGATGGCCTCGATGTCTTCGGCTGCTTCCACGTCAGTCAGCGCAACACGTTCACCGGCCGGCTCACCCCCGGGATGCTGCGCGATGTGCTGCGCACGGCCGCGGGGGCGGCGGGGCTGCCGTGAGCTCCGGTCAGACGATGCGTGCCGCGGTGACCGGGCGTGACGCGACGGGGTAGGCCTTGTCGCGGGCGGTGTTGACGCTCCAGCGGTAGCGGGAGAACTCTCCGGTGGTGCTGGAGGCGTAGAACATCATGTGGCCGATGCCCACGCCCTCGAACTGCTCCTCCGCGAGGAGGCCGACCATGCGGGTGTCGGGATATCTGGGGTAGTTGGTCAGGGCGTACACGCCGTGCGGTTCGGCCGTGCAGTCGACGACCTCGACGGCGTACTGGGTCTCGCCGGTGAAGTCGGCGACCCCGCCGAAGACGCCCTTGACCTCGCGGACCATGACGATGTGGCCGGTGTTGCCCTCGACCTGACCGCTGTAGTCCACCGCGATCAGGTCGCCGGGCCGGAGGTCGGCGACCTTGCGGATCTGCTGGAAGCGCGGGCCCGCGGTGCCGTCGGCGAAGGCCTGGCGGTAGTCGGCGGCCTCGGGGACGCGGTCCTGGAAGTACTGGGTGAAGTAGGCGTCGGTGGCCCATCCGTAGGTGTGTTTCAGCACCCAGGTGACGAAGGACGAGCAGCGGGCCCGGGCGATCCAGCTGGGCAGGTCGTCGGGTGTGCCCCAGGTGACGGTGGACGGGGAGCCGATCAGGTAGACGTTGTTGAGGCGGGCTGTGCGGCCGCTGATCAGGGAGATCTCGTCGGGGCTCAGGGCGCGGTCGTAGGTGCGCACCTCGTCGACGGAGCCCTTGAAGTGGTTCACGTAGGCGCCGTTCCAGCGGGCCCGGCCTATGTTGAAGCCCTGGGTGGCGGCCCAGGACAGGGTGGCGTCGGCGGTGCCTTCGGGTACGCCGTTCACGTACAGGTGGACTCGGGAGCCGTCCCACACTCCGGTCAGGTGGGTCCATTTGCCCGGCACGGGGGCGGTGGTGGCGAGGGCGGAGATCTTGGTGCTCTGGTCCTCGGCGCGCACCTTGAACGCCCAGGCGCCGGCGGTGTCGTCGTACTGGAGCAGGAAGCGGCTGCAGCCGGTGCCGTCCTGGCTGGCTGCCGTGTACATGTTGGTCAGGGTGGCGTCGTCCGCGAGGCGTACCCAGGCGGAGACGGTGAACGGGGCCGTGGTGTCGAGCACGGAGGCCGTGGCGGCGTAGGCCGCGTCCAGGGTCAGTTCGCCGCCGGCCCGCAGGGTGGTCCAGCTCGCGCCGGTGCCGAGGGTCACGGGGTGTTCGTGGCCGGAGCGGTCGGCGCCGGTGCCGTCCAGGGGCCAGTGTCCGGTGAGGCCGGTGGGCAGGTAGCCGGCCGCCAGGAGGCGCTGGTACTGGACCATCTGCTCGGCCTGGGCGAGATGGGGTGCGGCGACCGGTGTGAACGGGGTGTCCAGTGGGGCGTCGGCGGCCGCGCTCCCGGCGGCGCCGAGTACGCCGGTCACCGCTCCCGCCCCCACGAGTGCGGCTCCGCTCAGCAGTCCCCGTCTGCTCACCATGGTCGTTCTCCCCGTCCCGTTCGCTGTGTGTGCGCCTTCGGGCACCTGTCCGAAGGGTCAGGAGATTCTAGGCGGAGCATGATCGGGGGAGGGGGGTTTCTGCGGAGGGTTCGTCTCGCCGAACAGGTGCCGGACCGTGGAGCGGTGGTTGGCCTGGACGTGGTTCAGGGCGTGGGCGCGGGCGCGGGCCGGGTCGCCGGAGGCGATGGCGTCGTACAGGTCCTGGTGTTCGGTGAGGAGTTGGGGCCATTCCTCGTTGCGTCGGGTGAGCCATTGCAGGCGGCCGGCGACCGGTTCCATGACCGAGATGAGCAGGGTGTTGCCGGCCATGGCGAGGAGCCGGTCGTGGAAGCGGGTGTTGATGTCGGTGATCGCCTCGGCGTCCCCGGCGTCGGTGGCGCTCGCCGCGTTCGCGAGGAGTTCGCGCAGTTCCGCGAGGTCCTCCGGGGTGGCCCGGGCGGCGGCCAGTCCGGCCGCGTAGACCTCCAACGCCTCGCGCAGCTCGAAGAGTTCCTTCACGTCGGTGGGGCTCAGTGGCCGTACGACCGTCCGGCGCGGGGTCTCGAACAGGACGAAGCCCTCGGCGACGAGTGCCCGGATGGCCTCCCGGACCGGGACCCTGGAGACGCCGAACCGGTCGGCCAGTTCGCGCTCGACGAGCCGGTCTCCGGGACGGAGCCTGCCGGCGATGATCTCCTGTCGCAGGGACCCCAGGACGCGCTCGCGCACCGCTCCGAGGGGTTCGATCTTCGTCATGGGCCCATCCTCGCCGATGCGAGGGGGCTTTTACGGAGCCGTAACGGGACGGACATCGGTCGGAACGCTTGACGACGGGACCATGTCCGCAGTTTGGTATACCAAACGGTCCGGTCAGCAGTCCTCCTCCGTCCCCTCGCCCATGGAGGCCCCGTGTCCCTCGCCGACAGTGCCGAAGCCACCGGCGCACCAGCGTTCGTCCCCGACCCCCGGCTCACCAACGAAGACCTCGCGCCCGCCGAGAAGCGGAACTGGAAGGTCTTCGACCTCTTCGCCCTGTGGATGTCGGACGTCCACAACCTCGGCAACTACACCTTCGCCGCCGGACTGCTGGTCCTCGGGATGAACGTGTGGCAGATCTTCACGTCCCTCCTCGTCGGCTTCGTGCTCATCTACGTCGGCATGAACTGGATGGGCCGGATCGGCCAGCGCCACGGTGTGCCGTTCCCGGTGGTCAGCCGCATCAGCTTCGGCGTCTGGGGCGCGAACATCCCGGCCCTCATCCGGGCCGTGATCGCCATCATGTGGTACGGCATCCAGACCTACCTCGCCTCCGTCGCCGTCAATGTGATGCTGCTGGCGGCCTGGCCCGGTCTGGAGTCCTGGACGCACAACTCCTTCCTGGGACTCGACGGGCTGGGCTGGCTGTCCTTCGTGTCCCTCTGGCTGGTCCAGGCGATGATCATCAGCCAGGGCATGGAGTCCGTGCGCAAGTTCCAGGACTTCTGCGGCCCGGCGATCTGGCTGGTGATGATCGCGCTGGCGGTGTGGGTGCTGTCCAAGGCGGGCTGGACCATCTCGCTCACCTCCACCCCGCACCCGGTCTCCGTGGGGGAGCAGTGGCGGCAGTGGTTCGGGGCGATCGGTCTGATCCTCGCCACCTACGGCACGCTGATGCTGAACTTCTGCGACTTCTCCCGCTTCGCGCCCGACTACCGGACGGTCCGCCGCGGCAACTTCTGGGGGCTGCCCCTCAATTCGACGGCCTTCGTGGTCGTCTCCGTGATCGTCACCGCCGGCTCGCTGGAGGTGTTCGGCGAGGCCATCACCGACCCGGCGGAGCTGGTCGCGAAGGTCGGCAACACCTGGGTGCTCGTCCTGGGTGCGCTCACCTTCGCCATCGCCACGATGGGCGTCAACATCGTCGCGAACTTCGTGTCGCCGGCGTACGACCTCGCCAATGTCTGGCCGCAGAAGATCACCTTCAAGGTGGGCGGCATGATCAGCACGGTCGCGGCGCTCGCGGTCACCCCGTGGAACCTGTTCTCCAACCCCACGGTGGTCAACTACTTCCTCGGCGGCCTCGGTGCCTTCCTCGGTCCGCTGTTCGGCGTGATCATGGTCGACTACTACTGGGTCAAGCGCGGTCGCGTCGACGTGAACGAGCTGTTCGACGCCACCCCCGGCTCCCGCTACTACTACCGCAAGGGCGTCAACCCGAAGGCGCTGTGGGCGTTCCTCCCCTCCGCGGCGGTCGCGGCGGTGCTCGCGCTGGTGAAGACCTTCAGTGATGTGGCGCCGTACTCCTGGTTCATCGGGACGGCCCTGGGGGCCGGACTGTACGTGCTGCTGTGCCGAGTCGAGCGGGCCGCCGGGGCCGCGGTCGCCGCCGAGAAGCCCGTGGAGGTCTGAGGAGCGTGCGGAACGTACGGATCGTCGTCACCAACTGCAACACCACGCAGGAGATGACCGAGGAGATCGTGCGAGGTGCCCGGGCCGCGGCAGGCCCGGGCACCACCGTGACCGGACTGACCCCCGCCTGGGGGCCCGAGTCGGCGGAGGGGTGGCTCGACAGTCTC
The DNA here is from genome assembly GCF_042880655.1 of Streptomyces sp. NPDC058295. Taxonomy (NCBI): domain Bacteria; kingdom Bacillati; phylum Actinomycetota; class Actinomycetes; order Kitasatosporales; family Streptomycetaceae; genus Streptomyces; species Streptomyces sp. NPDC058295. The sequence goes on along the minus strand of NZ_JBHVYO010000044.1, from coordinate 47,491 downwards.
CTCTCCGCCGCGGCGGTCATGGACGCGCTGCGGACCTACGACGGGGCGCCCTACGACGCCGTCGTCATGGCCGGCTTCGGTGAGCACGGGCGGGAGGGCGTACGGGAGCTGGTCGACGTGCCCGTGGTCGACATCACCGAGGCCGCGGCGCATCTGGCGTGTCTGCTGGGGCGACGGTACGGGGTCGTGACCACGCTGGAGCGGTCCTGCGGCCAGATCGAGGACAGCCTGGAGCTGGCCGGGGTGGGCCGCAACTGTGCCGCCGTCGTGGGCACCGGGCTCGGCGTCCTCGAGCTGGGCGACCGCGAACGCACCGAGGCGGCCTTCGTGGCGGCCGCCGAGCGGGTCCGGGCGGCGGGGGCCGAGGTGCTGGTCCTGGGGTGTGCCGGGATGACGGGACTGGAGCGTCTGGTGGGGGACAAACTGGGCCTTCCGGTCGTCGACGGGGTGGGCGCGGCGGTGAAGCTGGCCGAGGGGCTGGTCGGGCTGGGGCTGACGACCAGCCGGGCGGGAAGTTTCGCGAAGCCGGTGCCGAAGCGGCGGATGTGGGGGGCCGCCGGGTAGCCGGGCGTCGGGATTCCCGGGGCGTCGAGGCCCCGGCTCCGGGGGCTGTCGGGGCGAGGCCCGCGGGCTCGCGGGGACTCCCGGGACGGCGAAGCCGCGGCTCACGGGGGGCTGTCGGGGCGTCGAGACCGGGTGCCGGGGCGCCGAGGCCGCGGATCACAGGGACTGCCGGGACGGCGAGGCTGCGGCTCGCGGGGACTCCCGGACGGCGAGGCTGCGGCTCGCAGGGACTCCCGGGGCATCGAGGCCCGGGCTGCCGGGGCGCCGAGGCCCGGGCTGCCGGGGCGCCGAGGCCCGGGCTGCCGGGACGGCGAGGCCGCCGCTCACGGGGGCTTCTCGGCGTCGCGTATCCGTGGGGCGTGGTCTGTCCGGAACTCCTCGCTGCGCTCGGCCGCTTCGACCCGCTCGACGCGGTAGAGGCGCAGCTGCGGCGCGGCCCGCGCGCGGGGATCGATGCCGAGCCGGTCCGGCGGCCCGAGCAGCCGGAGTACCAGCGGGCCCGTCCACCCCCGCATCCGCAGTCCGGCCAGTGACACGTACTGACGCCCGTCCTCCCCGTACCTCACCAAGGCCCACTCCCCCGCCGCACTCCGGTCGTGACGCTCTGTCACGACACCTCCCATTGAAGCGCGCCCCACTGACAATCGCCGTGCGGCGGATATCCGTTGGACAACCCCGAGCCCTGCTCGCCACGCTGAGGGCCATGCGGAGCACACACCTGGGTCGATTCACGGCGGCGGACTTCTTAGGGGCCTCGCCGGAAGTTCCGGCGGGCCCCCGGAGGTCTGCCATGTCCCGTACCGTCCATCACGTCCGCCTGCGGCACCGCGTCCGGCCCGATGACCGGCCGTCGCAGCGCCGGGGCTGGAGCACCGGCCACCGTCTCGGTGAACTGCGGTACAGCGCAAGGGAGCTGGCCCGGGCGCGGCGCGAGCGGCGTCGACCGGTACCCGTTCCGTTGGTGCGCGCGTTCCGCTCCTACACCTTTCCCCGGTCCCTGAACGCGGGGATCGAGGGCCCGTACGAGTCCCGTGCGCGGGCCGCGCTGTCCGTGTTCCGCTCGTCCGCCCGCAACCGGCTCCGCGCCGCTCCGACGGGCGCGCTGCTCTCCGTGGCCGAGGAGCTGGATCACCCGCCGACCCGCCACCGTCACCAGAACGTGTGGGACGGCTGATCGGAAGCCGCTCACGCCTCCGCCTCGCCGTCTCGGTCAATAACCCTTTGGGGTGGTGGTGCGAGAGCCGCTACCGTCCTCGTCGTGGCGAAACTCAATCAGATCATCGCAGTCGAGAAGGGCATCAAGTCCAAGGCCCACCAGGACCTGAGCACGGCCCAGCACGGGCTCCAGAAGCCCGCGCTGCTGGCCGGTATCTCGCGGACCTACCAGCCCAAGGACGAGGAGGGCGAGCAGCTGCCGCCCGAGTCGACGCGGGTGCAGGTGAAGGCCGAGGACGTGCTGCGGGAGACCGCGGCCACGCTGACCCGGCTGTTCGACGTGACCGCCACGAAGGACTGGGCCAACTGCACCGCCCGCGCCGACGTGAAGGTCGACGGCCGGGTGCTCGTCGCCGAGGTGCCGGTGTCCTACCTGCTCTTCCTCGAGAAGCAGCTCGTCGACCTGACCGCCTTCGTGCGCAGGCTGCCCGTGCTCGACGCCTCCGAGTCCTGGGCGCAGGACCCGTCCACCGACGCGTGGAAGACCGAGCCGGTGCGGACGCTGCGCACCAAGAAGGTGCCGCGCAACCATGTGAAGGCGGAGGCGACCGACAAGCACCCGGCGCAGGTCGAGGTGTACTACGAGGACGTGCCGGTCGGTTACTGGACGACCGTGAAGTTCTCGGGAGCCCTGCCCGCCCGCCGGGTCAACGAACTCCTGGCGCGCCTGGAGAAGGTGCAGCAGGCGGTGAAGTTCGCCCGGGAGGAGGCGAACGGCTCCGACGTCGTCGACCAGCGGGTCGGTGACGCCGTGTTCGGCTATCTGTTCGGGTAGCCTTCGAGACTCCCCGGTCCTTCGTGACCGGGGTGCGCGAGGAGCGCAAGCTGAAGCTGAAGCTTGTCGTGACGAGCGAACCGTACCCGCCGGGCAATTCAGGGACGGATCGCGATGAATCTCAGACTCTTGCTCCAGACTCAGCATTCGCCGCCGATCGCCGGAGCGACCGGGCCCAGGCCCCCGGACGTCGAATTGCCGGTTCAAGTCCGGCCCGCGCAGCTCGATGCGCGGTGGTCCAAAGGCAGGACGCGACGACATCACGACTGACCTGGGTCCTCAAGTGCGCCGGTGTGCGACATGGGCGGCTCCACAGGGGCCGGGGGCAGGCTACGCCCCCGGCCCCGCTCCCGTTTCCGGCCTTGCGTTCATAATGAACGCGGGATTCGGGCCGGCCGTCACCTCGCCGAAACGTAACCACTCCCACCTCTGCGGGACCGCCCCGTACCGTGGACACCACAGCTCACAGCTGACCAGCCCCGGCCACCGTCGCCCGAAGGCACACCCCCGCCCTCGCCCCGACAGGAGCTCCGTGTCCCCGCGCCCGCACCTTCCCGCTCGCGCATTCCGCCCGCTCGCCGCTCTTCCGCCCTGGCTCGCCCACGCCCTGCGCGCCCAGCGCGGGCCCGTCCCGTGGAGCGCGGTCACGCGCGGGGCGCTGGCCGCCGGGCCGCTGCTCCTGGTGTCCGTCCTCGTCGGCCGGACCTCTCTCGGGGTGGTCGCCGCCATCGCCGCGATGCTCGCCGGGATCAACGACCGGCCCGGCAGCAGGCGGACCGCCGTGAAGCGGCTCGGGGCGCCCGCCCTCGTGGGTGCGGGCGGGCTGCTCGTCGGGACCTATGTCGGGGATCACGTCGGGGCCGTCGCGCTGACGGCCGTCCTCACCGGGCTCGGGCTTCTCGCCGGCGGGATGAGCGCCATCGGGCCGGTCGCGTCCGGCGGCGGCACACAGCTGCTCGTCGCCTCGGCGATCGGGGCCGGGATGCCGGTCGCGGAGCCCGGGTGGGCGCGCGCCCTCGCCTTCCTCGCCGGGGCCGGATGGCTGCTCGTGCTGCGGCTCGTCCTGCCCACGCCCGGCGCGATGACCGGCGACTTCCGGTTCGACGGCGAACGGGACGCGGTGGCCCGCGTGTACGACGCCGTCGCGGAGTTGCTCGACGCGACGGGGACCGAGCACGCCACCGCCCGCCGCGCCGCGCTCACCGCGGCCCTCGACCACGCCCAGGACGCCCTCGCCGGACCGCGGCTGCGGCGTTACGCCAGCTCTTCCTCCGAACGGCGGCTGCACGCCCAGTTCGCCGCCGCCCTGCCCCTCGCCGAGGCCGCGACCGCCCTGGCCTGGGCCGCGGAGCCCCTCTCCGAACGTGCCTCGGCCGGGCCCCGACGGCTCGCCGCCGCCGTCCGCGAGAACACACACACCGGGCCGCTGCCCGCGCCCGCCCGGTCCGCCCCCGCGCTGCGCGCCCTCGACGACGCCCTGCTGCACGCCGCCGACGCCTTCGACCAGGGCGGCGGCGGTGACCTGCCCGCCCGCCGGCACGGCGTGCGGTACCTGCTGCGGGCCGGGTTCGGCGCGGGCGGCCGCGAGTACGGGCTGCGGGTCGCGCTCTCCTTCGGAGCCAGTGCCGCCGTCGCGCAGGCCCTCCACCACTCCCAGTGGTACGGCCGGCACACCCACTGGTACTGGCTGCCCGCCACAGCCGTCTTCCTGGTCAAGCCCGACCTCGGGCCCCTGGTGTCCCGGGTGCTGTGCCGGGCCGCGGGGACCGTGCTCGGGGCGCTGCTCTTCGCCGCTGTCGCCGCCGTGCTGCCCCGGCCGGAGGGGCTGGTGGCGCTGGTCGCCCTGTGCGGGGCGCTCATCCCCGTGTCCACCCGGCACTTCGCCGCCCAGACGGCCGTCGCCACCGTCCTCGTGCTGTCGTTGGTGATGGTCGGCGGAGAGCCTCAGGCCTCCGCCGGCCGGATCATCGAAACCCTGCTGGCCTGCGGGATCGTCCTGATCGTCGGGCATCTGCCGATGCCGGGGAGGCGCGGCGGCCAGGTGCGCGCCCGGCTTGCCGCCGCCGTGCGCGCCGCGAACGCCTATCTCACCCATGTGCTCGACGGGTCCGACGACCGCGCGGCCCGCTGGGCCCTGCGCCGTGAGGCCTACCGGGCGCTCGCCGAGGCCCGCACCGCCATTGCCCTCGCCGCCCACGAACTGCCCGCTCTCGCCCGGCACACGGAGGGCACGGACGAGGTGGCCGCCGTCCTCGAACGGCTCGTCGACACGACCACCGCCTGCGCCGTCCATCTCGACGACACCGGACGGCTCACCGCGCGGCACCGGGAGCGGCTCGCCGAACTCCTCGACGAACTCGCGGCGGGGCGGGACCGGGTGGGGCTGCGGGCGCCCGTGCCGGATCTGCCGGTGGCCGGGTAGCGCCGCCCCGCGCGTCAGTCGATCCCCACCCACACCGGGGCGTGGTCCGAGCCCGGTTCGTTCCTGCGTGCCGCCGGATCGGGCCCCACCGACGGGAGCCGCAGCTCCTCCTGCGACCCCGGCCCCGGCCCCACGTCCGTGCTCGTGCCCGCCGACGTCAGCCGGTGGACCAGGCGGTGGCTCGTCAGTACGTGGTCGATCAGCTCGCGGCGACCGGAGTTGATCCGCGAGTAGCGGCGCTCGGCGGGGATCAGCGGGGCCACGTCCCACAGGCGGGCCCCGTCGCCCTGGTCGGGCGTGTCGAAGCCGCGGGTGCCGAGCTCCGAGCCGGGCGGGCCGAGCAGGATCTGCGTGGTCGCCGCCTGGACCTCGTCGTTCAGGTCGCCCAGCACCGCCACGTCCCGCTCGCGGCCGTCGCCGGCCAGGAGCTCGTCGGCCAGGGCGCGCAGCGCCGTCGCCTCGGCGGCCCGCCGGTAGAGGGCGTAGGCGCCGTAGCGGGCCCGTTCGCCCTCGTCGCGCGGGAAGAAACGATCACCCGGGTACGACAGCAGCTTCGACTTCAGATGGGCCACCGCCACCCGCAGCGGTCCGGCCGGCGTGACCGTCTCCACGGCGAGGAAGCCACGGCCGGACCCGTCCGAGGTGGCCCCCGAGTCGTCCGCCTGCACGGGCCGCAGTCCCACCGGGTACGCGCGCGTGTCGGCCAGTACCTCCAGGGGCGTACGGCTGATCACGCCGACCCGGATGCCCCGGCCGTCGGGGTGCGCGGACAGCGCCGCGTGCCAGGTGCCGCCCACCGTCTCCAGCAGGTCCGCCAGCGCCTCGGGCTCCCCGACCTCCTGGACGCCGAGCACGTCCGGGCCGAGCGCGGTGACGACGGCGGCGAGCGCGGCGAGCTTCGCCTCGTAGGCGGCCTTGTCCTTGGGGCCGGACGGACCTCCGGGCCGGTACAGGTTCTCGAGGTTCCAGGTGCCGAGGAGCATGCGGGGGCCTCTCCAGGAGGTGTCGTGGCGCCAGGGTGCCCGCCCGCCGGGGCCGGCGACAGGTTCGGGACAAGATGCGCGCCACGGCTCACTCGGGGGCACGACCCCGTCGTACGTTGACGCGATGACGCCTTCTCCGCCGTCCTCCCCGGAGTCCCGGCCCCCGGCGCCCCCGGAGCCTGCCCGTACCGCCGATCTCGTCATCACCGGCTGCACCGTCCTCACGGACGACGCGGAGGAGCACGTCACGTTCCGGGAGGACGCCGCGATCGTCGTCCGGGACGGGGCCGTAGACGAGGTGACGAGCAGCGCCGAGGCGGCCGGGCTCGCCGCCCGCGAGCGGATCGACGCGCGCGGTCAGGTCGCGCTGCCCGGCCTCGTCAACTGCCATACGCACGCGCCGATGGTCGCCCCGCGCGGCCTCGCCGAGGACCTGCCCACCGAGGAGTGGTTCAACGGCGTCGTCTGGCCCGTCGAGTCCAACCTCACCGAGCAGGACGTCGCGGCGGGCGCCCGGCCGGCGTGCGCGGAGATGATCCGCGGCGGCGTCACCTGCTTCGCCGATCACTACTTCGCGATGGACGCGGTCGCCGCCGTCGTCACCGCGTGCGGGATCCGGGCGCACCTGGGGCAGGCCTACTTCGCCTCCCAGGGCAGCCGGGGCCGCGAGGAGTCACTGGAGTTCGCGCTGCGGCACCGCGGCGGCGCCGGCGGCCGGATCACCACCGCCCTCGCCCCGCACGCCCCCTACACCGTGACCGACGCCGACCTCGCCGCCACCCTCGTGCACAGCGCCCGCTCCTCCGACGTGCGCACCACGATCGTCTACGGACGCGTTCAGGAGTACGACACCTGACCTACGCTCCGCGCCGGCGATGAGTTCCGTGCCGTCCGCCGGTCATCCCTGCGACGGACCGTCGCACAGGAGGGACAGCCATGTCGCATCCGGAGCTTCCGGAGATCGTCTCGCGCGCGGAGTGGCGCGCCGCGCGCGAGGAACTGCTGGCCAAGGAGGAGGCGGTGACCCGCGCGCGGGACGCGCTGGGCGTCGAGCGGCGCGGGCTGCCCATGGTCGAGGTCGGCAAGGAGTACGTCTTCGAGGGCGGTGACGGCAAGGCCGGGCTCCTCGACCTGTTCGACGGCCGCCGGCAACTCGTCGTCCACCACTTCATGTTCGCCCCCGAGTGGCAGGCCGGCTGCCGCTGCTGCGCGGCCTTCCTCGACCAGGTCGGTCAGCTCGCGCACCTGAACGCCTGCGGCACCTCGTTCGCCGTGGTGTCCAGGGCGCCGTTCACGAGGATCCTGCCGTTCAAGGCGCGCATGGGCTGGACGGTGCCCTGGTACTCCTCGTACGACGACGACTTCAACGGCGACTTCGAAGCGACGGTGGGGCAGTCCGGCGGCTTCGCCGAGCGGCCCGGGGTCAGCTGTTTCCTCCGGGAGGGCGACCGGGTCTTCCACACCTACTCGGTGTTCGACCGCGAGCTCGACCGGCTCGGCCCGGCGATGAGCTTCCTGGACCTGACGGCGCTGGGGCCGCCGAGCGGTGCGTGGGTCCGTTACCACGACGAGTACGAGTTCTGACACGGAGCGTGTCCGAGATGTTCGTAAGGTGACCGGATTCTCACACTGTGCGTTGAACGCGTGTCAACTACGTCTCAGTCCGGCAACCGGCCGAGGCCTTCGACCTTCCAAGAGCGTTAACTCCTACAAGTACGACGCTGAACGGAGGTGCGAGATGGTGAACGGGCGGACCGTGCTCGAGCGCTTTCCCGCGGGTGGGCCGCGGGGCTCGTGGCCGGCGGAGGAGTTCGCGCAGGCACGACGCAGTGAGGGACTGGCCGCCGAGGTCGTCATGGACCTCGCCACCGACACCTTCCTGGTGGTCGTGCGGGGCGGTGACACCGCGCGGTGAGGCGTCAGCCCGCCTGTGAGGGGGCGGGCACCTGCGCCGTGAACTGCTCGGCCTGCAGCGTGTACAGCTCGGCGTAGACGCCACCGCCCGCCAGCAGCTCGTCCGGGGTCCCGGACTCCACCAGCCGGCCCTGGTCCAGGACGTGCACCAGGTCCGCGTGCCGCACCGACGCCAGCCGATGCGTGATCAGCACGACCGTCTGGCCGCTGTCGGCCAGCGCGCGGATCTTCTCGAAGACCTCCAGCTCGGCCCGGGCGTCCAGGGCCGCCGTCGGCTCGTCCACGATCAGGATGCGCCCGCGCCGGTACGCCGCCCGGGCGATGCCGAGGCGCTGCCACTGGCCGCCGGACAGCTCGTGACCGCCGCTGAAGTGCCGGGCCAGCAGGGTGTCCAGTCCCCGCGGCAGGTCCTCGACCACCTCCTGGGCGCCCGCCTCCGCGACCGACGTGGCCAGCCGTTCCTCGGTGAGCGGGGCGGCGGAACGGCCGATCGCGACGTTGACCCGGGCCGTGAACGGCCACCGCTTGAAGTCCTGCGCCACCATCGCGATGCGCTCGGCCAGCTGGTGCCGGTCCGCGTCCGCCGCGTCCACGTCGTCCCACAGGATCCGCCCCCGGTCCGGCTTGTACAGCCCCGCCAGCAGCTTCACCAAGGTCGTCTTGCCGGAGCCGTTCTCACCGACGAGCGCGATGATCCGGCCGAGGGGGAGCGAGAGGCTGATGTCGTCGAGGGCCGGACGGGTCGACTCGCCCGGATAGCCGAACGTGACGTTCTCGAAGCGGACCTCGCGCGGCTCGTCCGGCAGGGCCGTGCCGCCCACCGGGATCGCCCGTTCGGCAGCCTCCACGTAGAGGCGCTGGAGGTCGCCCACGAACAGGGCCTCCTCGTGCAGCTGGTTGACCTCCAGGACGAGGGTGTTCAGGCTCGCGGAGCCGCTGCGGATCGCGATCACGGCCGTGCCCGCCACCGCCAGCGCCATCGTCCCGGTGAGCAGCAGCCCGCCCAGCGTGGCGTATGTCGCCAGCGTCGCCAGGCCCGTCCAGGTCGCCGCGAACAGTCCGGTGCGGGCCGCGAGCCGGGCCAGCCTGGCCTGCTCCGCCTCCGCCGTCTCCGACATCGCGCGGAAGTGCCGCAGCAGGAAGGGGCCGACGCCGTGGACGCGTATCTCGGGCGCGGCCGCCGGCTCGGTGAGGAGGCCGGCGATCAGATGGCCCGCGCGCGCGTGCTGCACCCAGGTGTGGAAGGACTCGTAGCGGCGCCGGGCGTTGGTCAGGGCGCTCCAGGCGCTCGGCAGCGTCATCGTGACCAGCAGCGGCAGCAGGAGCGGGTGCAGCACGGTGAGGACGCCCGCCGACGCGGCCAGCGAGATCATCGCGTTCACCACGCGCGTGCCGTGACTGATCATGTAGCGGCTGGACCTGGCCCCGTACTGCGCGGTGTCCAGCAGTTTGTGGAAGGCGTGGTCCTCGATCGCGGCGAGCTCGACGGCGGCCGCCCGCTCCAGGTACAACTCGGTCGCCACCCGCTCCACCTTGGGCTCGAGCCGCCCGGTGGCATACGTCGACGCGGCCCGCAGCAGCGCCCCGATCAGGAGGACGACGGCCATGGCGGCCAGCGCGGGGGCGGCGCCGCGCAGCCGGTCCTCGATCGGGCCACCGCTGATGAGCCGGCCCAGCACGGTGTTCATCGCGAGCAGACCGATCGCCTGCGCCACGCCCCGGGCGATCTCGGCGGACAGCACGATCCGGGCGGCTTTCGGGTCGGCCTGCCGGGCCAGCCGGAGGCTGGTGCGCAGGAGGGACGGCAGCCGGGTGACCATGGCGCGGAAGTTCAGCTCCAGAAAGGCGTCCCGGTGCTGGTTCCAGCCCATGTCGTAGCGGAGCGGGCCGCCGAAGAGGAGCCGCTCCGACTCGGACACGTCACGCTCGTCGGGACTCTGCGGTTTCCGTGGCTTTCCGGTCTCCCGAGCCTCTCCCGCCTCCCGAGCCGTGCCCGCCCCTCGTGCCTCTCCCACCGTCGGCCTCCCCGGTCGCGATAGTCGACGAACGGCCACTATCTCGGGACGAGACGGGTGAGGGCAGGGCGCGGGGCGGGGGAGCCGGGACGCGCGGGCGTGCGCCGGGACGGTCCCGGGACCGGCTCGCTCAGGGGCGGCGGGCTACGCGCTGATCGCCCGTGACCAGGTGGGCGTCGTGCCCGTGAGGCGGCACAGGGCCAGGTAGAGGGGGATCGGCGGGGTGTACGGAAGCGTGCCGTCCGGCATGTGGATGAGCCCGGGGATGTGCGGGGAGTCCGGCAGGAGAGCGCCCGTGGCGTAGTGCGCGGGGGCGGGCCACTCCAGGGCGTAGTCGGAGTCGGAGGGCACCAGCCACCACCAGCGCGCCTCGTCGGCGTAGACGCAGCCCACGCGCGGCAGGCGGGGCATGAGCAGCGGGCCGAGGCGGGCGGGGACGGAGACGGCGTCGCAGCCCAGCGGGGCGGTCATGCCGTCGGGTACGGCCAGTCGGCGCGGCGGCTCGGGGGTGTGCGCGCCGCCCGGCCCGCGCTGGAGGCGGACGAGCGTGTCGAGGGTCAGCAGCGGAGCCCGACCGGAGAGCGCGCTCATGCCCTTCCCCGCTCGCGGCCGTGCTCGAACGGGAGGGCTCCGGCGCGGCCGCCCTCGTATCCGCCATGGCCGCCGGGGGCGCGGTGCCACTGCGGGGCGATGCGGGGGGCCGGACCGTCGGGTGCGGTCGCGGGCGCCGGTGCGGGTACGGGCTTGGCGGAGGTCGCGGCGGGTGCGGCCGGCGGCACGGGGTGGGGTCGTCGCGCGGCCCGGCCGGTCATGGCGCGGTACCACTGCTCGGCCTGCTCGTCCTCGTCGGCCGGACCGTCGGCCGGTCCCGGCTTCGGGCGGGAGCCCCAGCCGAGGTCGTTGCGGGGTACGGCCGGACCGGTGTGCGGCTCCGACGGACTGTCGTGGAACTCGTCCAGGGTGTCGAGGAGCTCGCCCAGGTCGGCGTGGTGCGGCGCGGTCGTGTCCAGGCTGTTGCAGGGCTCGGCGGCATCGCGGGGAGCGTCGGCCTTGCGGGTGAGGTCGGCCCAGACCAGCAGGCCGGGCCCGTGTTCCTGGGCGCCCCAGGCGTGACAGAGGGCCTCGACGAGGAGCAGTCCCCTTCCGTGCTCCTCCTCGGGGCGCTGCGGAGAGGGGTGGGGCTCACCCGGCGCGCAACCCTCGTCACGCACGGCTATGCGGACCAGGTCGTCGCCGTCGTGCAGCTCGCAGACGACGATGTCGCTCGCGGTGTGCACGATCGCGTTGGTGACCAGCTCGGATATGACCAGGGCGGCGGTGTCGCAGGTGTCCTCGCACACCGACCAGCCGGTCAGCCGGGCCCTCGTCAGGCGTCTGGCCTGGGCGGGGGAACCCGGATGGGCGGCCAGTTCGAATCGGAACCGGCGCTCGGCAGCGGCCTGGTCTGGGCCTGCTCCCGCGCTGGCACCGAGACCCTGGGGGCGGCCTGCGGCGGCGTCTGTTCCTAAGGGCGCGGACGGAATCACGCTTGCCACTATCTCCCCGCCATGAACACTTGGCAAGTGTCACTCTGAAAAATGCAGAGTGCTGTGTGACGCGGTGGGGGGCCGTGGCACACTGCTCGCAACAGCACGTTGAACGGCGCCGGTTGGGATCGGTGAAGACCCGTACGGATTCGTACAGATCTTCGAATCGATCTTCGAGCGGCGCCGTAAGGCTGTCGGGATACTTTTCGTGACCGGCCGGGTCGGGGCTCGTGCGGCCCCCGCGTGACCGGCCGGCTCTTCGTGGAGGTGGAGCGTGAGCGAACCGCGGTCCGCGCCGACGGTCGGACAGGTCGTCCTCGGTCGGCGCCTGCTGGACCTGCGGGAACGCGCCGGGCTCAAACGCGAGGAAGCCGCCCGCATCCTGCGCGTCGCACCCGCCACGGTCCGTCGTATGGAGATGGCCGAGGTCAGCCTCAAGATCCCGTACCTCCAGCTGCTGCTGAAGGCCTACGGGGTCACCGAGGAGGAGGCCGAGGGCTTCGTCCAGCTCGCCGAGGACGCGAACAAGCCGGGCTGGTGGCAGCGGTTCCACGACGTCCTGCCCGGCTGGTTCTCCATGCACGTCAGCCTCGAGGGCGCCGCCGCCCTGATCCGCCAGTACGAGCCGCACTTCGTGCCCGGCCTGCTCCAGACCAAGGACTACGCACGCGGTGTCCTGAAGTCCGGAGCCATCGGCCAGACCCGCCCGGAGGACATCGAGCGCCTCGTCGACCTGCGCATGCAACGCCAGGATCTGCTCACCCGTCAGGACGCCCCCCGGCTGTGGGTCGTGATGGACGAGACGGTGCTGCGTCGCCCGGTCGGCGGCCCGGAGGTGATGCGCGCGCAGATCGACACCCTGCTCGAGGCCGCGAAGCTGCCCCATGTGACGTTGCAGATCGCCCCGTTCGAGAACGGGCCGCATCCGGGCACGTACGGGCCCTTCGTGCTGTTCCGATTCGCCATGCCGGAGCTTCCGGACATGGTCTACAGCGAGTACCTGACCGGCGCCGTCTACCTCGACGCCCGCACCGAGGTGGCGACCCACCTCGAGGTCATGGACCGCATGGCGGCGCAGGCCGCTACAGCACATCGCACGAAGGAGATCCTCCGGGATCTCCGCAAGGAGTTGTGAATGAATCACATCAGGACCCAGTCCAGGCCGAGGGTCCGCGCGCAGCGGATCTACAACGGCATGCCCGCCCGGGAACTGGGCAGCGAGGGCTGGCACAAGCCGTGGAGCGGCGGCAACGGAGGCAACTGCCTGGAAGCGATGAAGCTCGCCGACGGCCGGATCGCCGTCCGGCAGTCCACCGACCCCGACGGACCGGCGCTGATCTACACCTCCGACGAGATGACGGCCTTCATCGAGGGAGCCAAGGCGGGGGAGGCCGACTTCCTGCTGTCCTGAACGGACCTGTCTGGCACTTCTTGCTCAGCTCACCCCCCCCACCCGTCCTTTCCCCACCCGTCTTTCCCCATCCCCGCTCACCCGCCCTTGCCTTCGCTCAACTTCTTTAATTTGGTACTGACTTGAACATCATCCGCGTCACATGCTTACGGAGTGCCTCATGACCGGGCAGGACCCCACCGGAGCCGTCGAGATCGACACCGGCAAGCCCCACCCCGCACGGATGTACGACTGGTACCTCCGCGGGAAGGACAACCACCCCGTCGACGAGTGGGGGTACCGCCCACGCCCTTAAGGCAGTGGGGGAGGGCCGGCGGATGCTCGCCCCCGACCCGCGCGTGCCGGTGATGGCACGAGTCAACCGTGCCTTCATGCACCGCTCCACCCGCTGGCTGGCCGCGAACGGCGTACGTTAGTTCGGAAGATCCTTGACCTCGGCCGGCCGGTGGCGTTGTCACTCGTCGCGCTGCTGCACTTCGTCTCCGACGAGGACGGCGCGCACGAGCTGGTGGACCGGCTGCTCGCCGCACTGCCCTCCGGCAGCCACCTGATGATGACCCAGGCCACCGCGGACTTCTCCCCGGAGGAGTCGGCGGCGGCCGCGGCGGAACTGAAGGCGGCGGGCGTCACCCTCGCCCTGCGGTCCCGCGAGGAGTTCACCCCCTTCTTCGACGGACTCGACCTGGTCGAACCCGGCGTCGCGGTGGTGCCCGAGTGGCACTCCGAGCTCGGCGAACCGGTGCCGGGACAGGACGACGGCGTGATCCCGGGGTACGGGGCGGTGGGCCGCAAGCACTGAGGCCGGCGTCGCATCCGAGGACATACGCGCCGTGGGACGTCCCACGGCGCGCCTCATTCGGGGGCGGGGCCGCGCCGCCCGTCCGGCGGCGGCAGGATCCGGCACAGCGCGTCCACGGCCGCCGGGTAGGCGTGCTCCGGCGGCGTCGCGTAGCCCACGACGAGCCCGTCCTGCGGTGCCATGTCGGTCGCCGGATGCCGGAAGTCGGCCAGGCCGCCCAGGGCGACGCCCTGCCAGGCGGCCGCCTTGAGCGCGGACCGCTCGGTGCCGGGCGGCAGCCGCAGCACCGCGTGCAGACCGGCCGCGACCCCGGTGACCTCGACGTGCGGCGCCTGCGCGGAGAGTGCCTCGACCAGCCGGTCCCGGCGGGCACGGTAACGCTGCCGCATGCGCCGTACATGGCGGTCGTACGCCCCGGACGCGATGAGGTCGGCCAGGCCCAGCTGATCCAGGGCGCTCGCCCAGGCCTCCCGCTCGCCCTTGGCCGCGAGGACGCCGTCGACATACCGCTCGGGCAGCACCATCCAGCCCAGACGCAGCGCGGGCGACAGGCTCTTGCTGACCGAGCCGAGGTAGATCACCCGCTCGGGATCGAGCCCCTGGACGGCGCCGACGGGCTTGCGGTCGTAGCGGAACTCCCCGTCGTAGTCGTCCTCCAGCAGGACCCCGCCACGCGCGCGTGCCCAGTCGATCACGGCCGTCCGGCGGCTCGCGTGCAGGGGGCCACCGGTCGGGAACTGGTGCGCGGGGGTGAGCAGCACCGCCCGCTCGCGGTCCAGCCGCTCCACGCGCGCCCCGTCCGCGTCCAGGGGCAGCGGAGTCGTCCGCACGCCCGCCGCCGCCAGCAGCCCCCGGTGGAAGCCCAGGCCGTACGCCTCCACGGCCAGCGGACCGCGCGGGAGCCCGCTGCCCGGGCCGAACAGGAGCCGCAGCGCATGGGCGAAGCCCGAGCAGATCACGATGCGATCGGGCTGGGTGCGCACACCACGCGCGCGTGCCAGGTACTCGGTGAGGGCTTCCCGCAGCTCCCGGCGGCCGGCCGGGTCACCGGGACCGAACACCTCGTTGGGCGCCTGCTGGAGGGCCCGCCGGTAGGAGGCCAGCCAGGCCGCGCGCGGGAACGACGACGCGTCCGGGGTGCCCTGCCGCAGATCGTGCCGGGGGCCACGCGCGCGTGGCGGTGCCTTGACGGGCGTGCGCTCCGCCGGCCGCAGGGGTTCGGTCCGGTCGGCGACCCGCGTCCCCGATCCCTGCCGGGCGGTCAGCCAGCCCTCCGCGACGAGCTCCGCGTACGCGTCGGCCACCGTGTTGCGGGCGACGCCGAGGTCGGCGGCGAGCGAACGGTACGGCGGCATCCGGGTGCCCGGAGGCAGGCGCCCGCCGCGCACGGCCTCGCGCAGCGCCCGGATCAGGGCGGCCCGCCGACCACCCGGCCCGGACAGCTCCACATGCAGGTCGGCGCCGATCCGCTCCGCGGAATTGACCCACGAATCCACCATGGAAATGCACCCTACAGGGGGTCTTTGCGGCCCGTAGGTTGAGGGACATGACACATGGCATGACGACGAACGACGCGGGTACCGGCACGGCGGCGACGGTGGCCGGACGGTCCCGCCTCGACTTCGGGAAGACCGCGGGCAAGGCGTTCCGCGCCCTCATCGGCTTCGACGCCGCCGCCCGCGAGGGCATCGACCCGGCGCTCGTCGAACTGATCCAGATCCGCGCCTCGCACCTCAACCACTGCGCGTACTGCCTCCACATGCACACGAGCGACGCCCGCAAGGCCGGCGAGAGCGAGGAGCGGCTGCACATGGTCCCCGTCTGGCGCGAGGCCCGCCACTTCTTCACCGAGAAGGAGCAGGCGGCCCTGGCACTCACGGAGGCCGTCACGCTGGTGGCCGACCGCGGCGTTCCGGACGATGTCTACGCCGAGGCCGCCGCCCGCTTCGACGAGCGGGAACTGGCCCAGGTGCTGGCCCTGATCTGCACGATCAACACCTGGAACCGGGTGGCCCTGGCGACGGGCAAGGTGGCCGGGACGGACGAGCGCCGCTGAGACGATCCGGCCGGCTGCCGCCCCGGGCTCGCGGTCCCGGCTGCCCCGTACGCGGGTGTCCTGTCCTGGACGTCCCGGGGTCTAGCTGCTCATGGGGCGGTCGTACGGGCCGATCGGCGCCGGCAGCAGTGAACTCCCCGTCAGATGGCGGTCGACGGCCGACGCCACCGCCCGCCCCTCCGCGATGGCCCACACGATCAGCGACTGCCCGCGCGCCGCGTCCCCCGCGGCGAACACGCCGGGCACGTTCGTCGCGAAGTCGACGTCCCGCGCGATCGTGCCGCGCGGCTCCAGCGTCAGCCCCAGCTGCTCGACGAGCCCGTCCTCCCGGTCGGGTCCGGAGAAGCCCAGGGCCAGCAGCACGAGGTCGGCGGGGAGTGCCCGCGCGGTGCCCTCCACCGGCCTGCGTCGCGCGTCGACCTCGACGAGGTGCAGCGCCCGGACGTGCCCGGTTTCGTCGCCGGTGAAGCGGAGCGTGGACGCCGCGAACAGCCGCGCGTCCGCGTCCGCCGCCGGCGCGGACTCCAGATCGCGCGCCTCCTCGTGCGCCGCCGAGAGCCGGTAGATCTTCGGATACGTCGGCCAGGGGTCGGTGTCCTCGTCGCGCTCAGGACCGGGCTGCGCGTAGATGTCCAGCTGGGTCACGGACGCGGCGCCGTCGCGCACCGCCGTGCCCAGACAGTCGGCGCCCGTGTCGCCGCCGCCGACGATGACGACATGCTTTCCGGCGGCGGACATCGGGGAGGACTCCAGGTCCCCCTCGCCCACCCGGTTGGCCAGCGGAAGATACTCCATCGCCTGCTGTATGCCGGTCAACTCCCGCCCCGGTACGTGCAGTTCACGCCATTCGGTCGCCCCGGTGGCGATCACCACGGCGTCGTAGCGGACCCGTAGATCCGCGGCCATGACGTCCCGCCCGATGGTCGTCGAGGTGCGGAACTTCGTGCCCTCGGCCCGCATCTGCTCGATCCGCCGCTCCAGGTGGTGCTTCTCCATCTTGAAGGAGGGGATCCCGTACCGCATCAGTCCGCCGATCCGGTCGTCCTTCTCGTAGACGGCGACCGTGTGCCCGGCCCGGGTCAACTGCTGTGCCGCGGCCAGCCCGGTGGGTCCGGAGCCGATCACCGCGACCGTCTTGCCGGACAGCCGGTCCGGGGGGCGCGGCGGCGTGAGACCGTCCGCCCAGGCCCGGTCGGCGATGGCGGCCTCGACGTTCTTGATGGTGACGGCCGGCTGGTTGATGGCGAGGACGCACCCGGCCTCGCACGGCGCCGGGCACAACCGGCCGGTGAACTCGGGGAAGTTGTTCGTCGCGTGCAGTCGGTCGCTCGCCGCCCGCCAGTTCTCCCGGGACACCAGGTCGTTCCACTCGGGGATCAGGTTGCCGAGCGGACAGGCCTCGTGGCAGAACGGGATGCCGCAGTCCATACAGCGGTCGGCCTGCTTGCTGACGATGGGCAGCAGCGCCCCGGGGACGTACACCTCGTCCCAGTCCCGCACCCGCTCCTCGACCGGCCGCCGGGGCCAGTCCTCGCGGGGCGTGGTCATGAATCCCTTGGGATCGGCCATGGGCGTCTTCCTCGCGTACGCGTACGACAGGCCGAGCGTCATCGGGCGGCACTCTTTCGGCCACGATACGTCGCGTAGGGCACCCACGCAGAGTGGCGGACAGCGGTTTCCGGGGTGGGCGCCCGGTGCCCCGCCGAATGTCCCTGTCGTCCCTGTCCCCGTCCCTGGCCTTGTCTCTGCCCCTGCCCGTGTCCGTCTCCGGTCAGGTCAGGCCAGAGCCAGGACGTACACGACCGCCGAGGCCGCGGACGCGACCGCGCGCACGTGGTTCCACCGCGTCCACTGACGCAGGTAGACCGGCCAGTACGTGACGGCCTCCGGCGTGCCCGGTTCCAGTCTCGCCAGGGCCTCGTTGCGCGGCACGTTTGCCGCCACGGTCACCCCGAACGCGCCGCACAGGTACAGCGCGCTGCCCAGCAGCAGGTGGACCGTCCCGTCGTCCGGCCACAGCACGAAGGTCACCACGGCGATCACCGCGCACACCGCCGCCGCACCGAGGAACAGGACCATGAACGCCGGTGTCATCGCCGAGGAGTTGATCGCGTTCATCGCCGCGACGCCCTGCGCGGGCGGCAGCGCGGCGAGACCCCGCATCACCAGGACCGAGAAGGCACAGAAGACCCCGGCCATCAGCCCCGTGGTCACCGTGCCCACCATCGCGAGCACCTCATAGGGTCCATCGATCATGACAACGTCAACTCCCACCCGTAGTGCGGAGATCCTGCCCGGGTCCGTCCCTCACCTCAAGTGAAATCCCGTTTCATGATCGGTGACCATGGCCGAAACGCGCGGGGACATGCGCGGACGTCCACCGGGCTGCCGTTCGCGCTACCGAACCGTCTCGTCCGTCCCACCGCCTCCATCCCGCCACATCCGTATCCGGGCCTCCACGTCCGCGGCGATCCTCCGGCGCGCCTCGTGCCGGGGCACGCCGCCCATCAGCAACCGGTCGTACGGCGTGTCCAGATGCCGTACGGACGCCACGACCGCGGAGACCACGGCCCCCTCGGACAACGCCCGACCGGCGGCGCTGCGTCCCACCCGGCCACTGCCCCGCAGGGAGGCGTGGGCGGCGATCCCGCGCGCCCGGTCTCCCGGGCAGCCGGGAAGCAGCCGCAGGATCTCCGCCGCGAACGTCTCCGCGAAGCGCTCGTCCTGTGCCGCCCGGCGCCGTGCGTCCCGGGTCCGGCGCCGCTGTCGTGCCTCGGCGTCCGCCAGGCAGCGTTCCTCGGCCCGGGTGAGCGCCGCCTCCTCGACCAGGACGCCCTGGCGTTCGTAACGCCCCTTGCGCCGGTTGAAGCGGACCACCACCGCCGACAGCCCGCTCTCCTCCCGCGACCTGCGGGTCAGTGCCGCGTCTCCGCGCGGCAGGAACACCAGGTGTCCGAGATCGGCGCAGTCGAGGCAGCGCGGCGCGGCGTCCTCCAGGACCAGCATCGGCAGCGGCCCGCGACGGCACCCGGCGCAGTGCTTGCGCCGGACCGGCTGGACGACGAGAAACCCGGTGCGGGGTGCGGAAGCGGTGGGGGCTGCGGCTGCCATAGGGCCTTCATGCCCCCTGGTGGAGGCCTCAGCACCTGGTCGCCGGCCCGTGGGCGGGCGGGACGTCGGCCGACGGGCTCGGGCCGCACCGGGGCGAGGCGGCCGGACCGGCGCCTGACGCATCATGGGCCGTGTGCGACTCGAAGCGATCACCTGGGAACGGCTCGGCGACCTCCTCGCCGAGCGGCTGCTCGACCTGAAGCCCGGCGACGGCGTCCGTTGGCCACGCATCGCCTTCGACGGCGCGCCGGCGGCCCGTCCCGGAGACCTCGCCGAGCGGGTCGCCGAGGCCCTGCGCACCCGCGGCCGCCCCTCCCGGGTCGTGGACACGCACGGCTTCCTGCGCCCCGCCTCCCTCCGCCTGGAGTACGGCCATCAGGACGTGGACGCCTACTACGACGGCTGGTTCGACACCGGCGCCCTGTGGCGCGAGGTGTTCGATCCCCTCGAACCCGGCGGCGACGGACGGATCCTGCCCGATCTCCGGGACCCCGTCAGCGACCGCGCGACGCGCAGCCCCTACGTCCCGCTCCCGCCCGGCGGCTTCCTGCTGCTGCACGGCCCCCTTCTGCTGCGGCACTGGTTCCCCTTCGACCTGACCGTCCACGTCCTCCTCTCCCCGCCGGCCC
Organism: Streptomyces sp. NPDC058295; assembly: GCF_042880655.1. Classification (NCBI taxonomy): domain Bacteria; kingdom Bacillati; phylum Actinomycetota; class Actinomycetes; order Kitasatosporales; family Streptomycetaceae; genus Streptomyces; species Streptomyces sp. NPDC058295. The sequence continues at coordinate 28,071 of NZ_JBHVYO010000044.1, read as the reverse complement.
TGCGCCGGCGCACCCCCGAGGCCGACCACTGGACGCTGCCCGCCTTCGAGCGATACGTCCAGGAGACCGATCCGGCCGCCGCGGCGGACGTCCTCGTCCGCGCGGACGACCCCCGGCATCCGGCCTGGGGCGGCTGATCCCGCGCCGGACGCTCTGAGGTGCCGGGGGTGCCAGGGGTGCCAGGGGTGTCGTGGGTGTTGCCGGGCCGAGTGTCGTGGGGCGGAGTGCCGTGGGGCGGGTCGGGCTTGGCGAGCCGCGCTCCGGGTGCGGGCGTCAGGGCACGCGGCAAGAATGTAGGACGCCGGGACTAGCGGTGCCCCTCCCCGCGCCGCGCCGGCCGTCCGGCACCGGGAGGTACCTGATGACCACCGCCGGAGACATCATGCACCGGGGCGCCCAGTGGATCCCCGCCCACGAGACCCTCGACCGCGCCGCCCAGCTGATGCGCGAACTGAACGTCGGCGCGCTGCCCATCAGCGACGAGAACGAGCGGCTCTGCGGGATCCTCACCGACCGGGACATCGTCGTCGGCTGCGTGGCCATGGGGCACGACCCCGCCAAGGTCACCGCCGGTGAGATGGCCCAGGGCACACCGCGCTGGATCGACGCGGGCGCCGACGTCGGCGAGGTGCTCCACGAGATGCAGGAACACCGGATCCGCCGGCTGCCCGTCATCGAGAACAAGCGCCTGGTGGGCATGATCAGCGAGGCCGACCTCGCCCGGAACCTGCCCGAGGAGCAGATCGCCGCCTGGGCCGAGACCGTCTACGCCAGGTCCTGACCCGTCCGGCACCGAAAGCTGTGGCCGCTCCGGTCAGAGCCAGCCGTTGCGCCGGAAGCCGCGGTACAGGACCCAACAGGCGACGGATATCACGCCGATGACCAGGGGGTAGCCGAACCTCCAGTGCAGCTCCGGCATGTGGTCGAAGTTCATGCCGTACATCCCGCAGACCATCGTCGGCACGGCGATCACCGCGGCCCAGGCCGTGATCTTCCGCATGTCCTCGTTCTGCGCGACCGTGACCTGCGCCAGATGCGCCTGAAGGATCGAGTTGAGCAGCTCGTCGAAGGCGGCGATCTGCTCCGTCGCGCGCAGCAGGTGGTCGGAGACGTCCCGGAAGTAGGCCTGTATCTCCGGATCGATCACCCGCACCGGCCGGTCCGCGAGGTCCAGGAGCGGACGACCGAGCGGTACCACCGCCCGCTTCAGCTCGAGGAGTTCACGCTTGAGCTGGTAGATGCGACCCGGATCCGCCCGCGCGCCGTTCGCCGCGAAGACATCCGTCTCGACCCTGTCGATGTCCTCCTGCACGGAGTCGATGACATTGAGGTAGTCGTCCACCACATGGTCCGCGACCGCGTGCAGCACTGCGGACGGCCCCTTGGCCAGCTGAGCCGTGTCGGACTCCAGCTCCTCGCGCAGCGGGCCCAGCGACCCGTGCCGGCCGTGGCGCACCGTGATCACGAAGTCCCGGCCGACGAACACCATGAGCTCGCCGGTGTTGACCACCTCGCTGGTGGCCGTGAGCTCCTCGTGCTCGACGTAGCAGACCGTCTTGAACACCGCGAACAAGGTCTCCCCGTACCGCTCGACCTTCGGCCGCTGATGAGCCTCGACGGCGTCCTCGACGGCCAGCGGATGCAGGTCGAAGAGCTCGGCGATGCCCGCGAACTCGTCGTTCGTCGGCTCGTGCAGGCCGAGCCACACGAAACCGTGACCGTGCTTGCGCACCCGTTCCACCGTCTCGACCAGATCGCCGCCGCGCGGGGCGCGGACGCCGTCCCGGTACGTCACGCAGTTCACCACCGAGGAGCCCAGCGGGGACCGCGCGGGGTGACTCAGGTCGACCCGCGGCCGTCGCCGGGCCAGCCGCGCCACCCTGCGCAGGCCGCCGACCCCTCCGAGGCCGGTGACCTTCCGCAGATTCCCCGCCATGGTCATCTGGGTCTCCTTGCGTGTCTCTCCGCGGGCCGCGTTCCCGAGCCCTGGCGCGCCAGTCTGCCAGGCCCGCGTATGCCGAGGGTAAGCCTGTGGACAGGGCCGGTTCCGCTTTGTTCCCGCCTGTGGACGACGGATGCCCCGGCCCCCTCGCGAGACCGGTGCCCGCCGCTTCCCGCCGCGGGTTCCCGGCGTCGCCGACCGCATCCGGGCGGGCTGTTCCGTACTCCCGTCCCGGCCGCGTCGACGACCTCCGGCGAGCGGGACAACTGGGATGATCGGCGCATGACGCGATCCGACGGGTACCTCCTCGACAACCGGCAGCCCGAGGCGGGGGAACGCTTCGACGCCTTCGCCGCCCTCTTCGACGCCACGACGTTCCGCCACTTCGAGGCGTTCGGGGTCGGACCCGGCTGGCGCTGCTGGGAGGCCGGCGCCGGCGGCACCTCCGTGGTCTCCTGGCTGGCGAAGAAGGTCGGTCCGACGGGCAAGGTCCTCGCGACCGACATCGACACCTCCCTGCTGACGCCGGTCGCCCGCCCACCGGTCGAGGTCCGCGTCCACGACCTCGGTACCGAGGAACCGCCGATGGAGGGCTTCGACCTGGTGCACGCCCGGCTCGTGCTGGTCCATGTGCCGGACCGGGAGCGGGCGTTGCGCTCGATGGTCAAGTCACTGCGACCGGGCGGGCGGCTCCTGATCGAGGACGGGGACCCCGCCCTCCAGCCCCTGATCTGCCCCGACGAACACGGCCCCGACCAGCAGCTGGCGAACCGCCTGCGGCACGGCTTCCGCAAGCTCCTGGCCGGCCGGGGCGCCGACCTCTCCTACGGCCGTAAGCTCCCGCGGCTGCTCCGCGAGGCAGGGATGCACCGGGTCGAGGCCGACGCCTACTTCCCCGTCACCTCACCCGGCTGTGCGGCCCTGGAGTCCGCGACGGTCCGGCAGATCCGCGGCCGACTCGTCGAAGCGGGCCTCGCGACCGACGAGGACATCGACCGGCACCTGGCGAACGTCGCCTCGGGCGGCATGGACCTGGCCACGGCGCCGTTGATCTCGGCGTGGGGACGCAAGGACTAGCGACGTGAGCGGGTAGGTGGGGCGCGAGCGGGAGACGGCGTCGGCGGTAGGAGGGTCGGCGGTAGGCGGGTCGGTGGCAGGAGGGGCGGAGCACGTCGGCGGTGGGAGCCCGCTCGGCGTGGTGCCCTCAGCCTGCGTGGGCGCGGTATGCCGCCGCGCCGTCGCCCCGCGCGGGGGGTCTGCCGCCCACCCGTTCCACCGCCCGGGCCCCCGCCCGGCACCCCTCGGCCGCCGCGGCCCCCGCGTCGGCGCCCGCGAGCAGCGCGGCGAGGAAGGCTCCGGTGAAGGCGTCGCCGGCGCCCGTGGTGTCCAGAGGCGTCGCCGGAGCGGCGGGGACGCGGACGAGCACCGTGCCGTCACGGGCCACCAGGGCGCCGTCGGCCCCCTCCTTGGACACCACCAGCGGGACCAGACGGCTCAGCGCGGCGGCGGCGCCCGCCCCGTCGGGCAGTCCGGTCAGCAGACAGGCCTCCGCACGGCTCGGCAGCAGCACGTCCACCCCCTCGACGAGGGACAGGAAGCGGTCGACGCCCAGGTCAGCCAGAAAGCCCGCCGACGCCGGATCGAGACTCACCGGCACCCCACGCGCGCGTGCCGCCGCCGACGCCGTGCCCACCAGCGCGCGCCCGGACTCCGAGAACAGCAGGTAGCCCGACAGGTGCAGTCGGCCGACCCCGTCCAGGAGAGCGTCCGACCAGTCGCCCGGGTCGAGCCGCAGGGACGCGCCGCTGTCGGTGAGGAACGTCCGCTCGGCCGCGGCACCGGTGTCGACCAGGCAGATCACCGTCCCGGTGGTCGCCTGCGGATCGACGACGAGCCGCGGTCGTACCCCGCAGGCCGTCAGCTCCCGTTCGTGCCAGGCCGCCGACTCCGCGCCCACCCGGCCGAGGAGCCGTACGTCCGCGCACCCCCAATGCGCCGCCCAGCACGCCACGTTGGCGCCCGCCCCGCCCGGCAGGGTCCGGATCACTGAGGCCGTGTCCGTACCGGAGGCCAGCGGGCCGCGATGACGGGCGACGACGTCCGTCACCACGTCCCCGACGACCAGCAGCGCCCCGCCTCCCGAGCCGCCGGCCGAGAGAGCCCCGGCCGCCCTCCCACCCGGCTCCGAGCTCGATCCCGGCCGCGATCCCGGCCGGTATCCCGGCTCGGAGTTCGGCCCTGGCCCTGGCCCCGGTCCCGGTCCCGGTCCCGCATTCCGGATCGGCTCGCCGGGGTCGCGGTGACCGCCGTCCGTCCCGTCCGGGCGGGCGGTCATGCCTCGGCCCATGCCGTCGCGATCCGCGCCGCCAGCCGCACATTGCCGCGCACCGCAGCCAGATTGGCGCTCAGGGACGCGCCGTCGGTGTGCCGGACCAGGTAGTCGAGCAGGAACGGTGTGACGCCCTGACCGGTGACGCCGGCCTCCTCGCACGCGTGCAGCGCGTCGGCGAGCACCCGCGCGTGCAGCTCGGGATCGAGCTGCTCCTCCTCGGGAACCGGGTTGGCGACGATCAGCGCGGACTCCGGAACGCCGAGCGCGTCCTGGGCCCGCATCACGTCGGCCACCTGCTCCGGGGTCCGCACCGTCCAGTCCACGGGGTGCCCCGAGTCGGACAGGTAGAACCCCGGGAAGCGCTCGGTGTCGTACCCGGCGACGGCGACGCCCAGCGTCTCCAGCCGCTGGAGGGTCGCCGGCACGTCCAGGATCGACTTCACCCCCGCGCACACCACCGTGATCCGGGTGCTCGCCAGCAGCCCCAGGTCGGCCGACTCGTCCTGGGTGACCGTCCACTCCCGGTGCACCCCGCCGAGCCCGCCCGTCGCGAACACCCGCACCCCCGCGAGTGCCGCCAGCAGCGCCGTGGCCGACACGGTGGTCGCCCCGCTCGCCCCCGAGGCCACGGCGAGCGGCAGGTCGCGATGGCCCAGCTTGCGGAAGCCGTCCTCGTTGGCGACCCGCTCCAACTGCTCCTTGTCCAGGCCCACATGGGGCCGCCCGTCCAGCACGGCGATTGTCGCCGGTACCGCGCCCTGCGCGCGTACGACCGCCTCCAGCTCCAGCGCCACCTGGAGGTTGCGCGGGCGGGGCAGCCCGTGCGAGATGATCGTGGACTCCAGGGCCACCACGGGTCGACGCGCGTCGACCGCGTCCCGCACCTCTTCCGACACCACCAGCATCACGCGCCCGCCTCCTGTCCGTCGGTCTCCTCTCATCTCTGGCGGGCGCCGCGCTTGGTCAAACCCTTGCGGCCTGTGGAGCAGGACACCAGCCTGGGACGTATGACGGACAACACCACACGTCTCGACCACGTCGTCCTGTGGGTACGCGACCCGATCGCCGCCGCCCACTTCTACGAGAAGGCCGTCGGCCTGGAGCCCGTACGGCTCGCCGAGTTCGCCGCCGGAGAGGAACCGTTTCCTTCCGTACGGGTCAACGAGGAGGCCCTCCTCGACCTCATGCCGTTGTCGATGGCCGAGCGGATGAAGATGCTCCCCGGCGCCGCCGAGAGCGCGGGGCACCCCGTGAACCACGTCTGCCTCGCCCTGCCGCGGGGCGACTTCGACACGTTGCTGGCCCGCCTGGAGGAGCGCGCCGTCCCCGTGTCGGACGTCTCGCAGGGTTCCTTCGGCGCCCGTGGCGACGCCAGGCGCAGCTTCTACTTCCGCGACCCGGACGGCAACGTCATCGAGGCACGCCACTACGACTGACCTGGCCGCCACTGATATGGCCCGCACTGGCGTGGCTACGACCGGCGTACCTCCGACCGCCGTACCTACGCCTGTCGTACGCCCGGCGGGCTGTCCTCCGCTGCCGTCCCGGACCTGTCTTCGTCTTCTTTCCCGTTCCCGTTCTTGTTCCCGTTCCCGTTTCTGTTGCCGGTCCGGGTGAACAGCGCCAGGGCGGCCAGCGGGACGAGCAGACTCGCCGCGGCGGCGTTGAGCCACGCGTAGCTCGCCTGCGCGACGATCAGCCCCGCGATCGCTCCGCCGAACCCCGCCGAGGTGTTCATGGTGAGATCGGATATCCCCTGGGCGGCGGCGCGCGCGGACTGCGGCACCGAGTCCGTCAGCAGCGCGGAACCCGACACGAGGCCGGCCGACCAGCCCAGCCCGAGCACGAAGAGCCCGGCGGCGGTCTGCCCGTGGCTGCCGCCCGCCGTCCCCGCCAGGAACATCGCGACGGCCAGCAGCCCGGCCGCGAGGCCCGCCACGGAAAGCCGTCCCACCCGGTCCGCCAGGCGTCCCATCAGCGGCGCGAACGCGTACATGCCCGCGATGTGCCCGCTGATGACCAACCCGATCAGATCGATGCTCGCGCCGTGGTGGGTGAGGTCCAACGGGGTCATCGACATGACCGAGACCATCGCCGTGTGCGACACGGCCACCGTCACGAGCGCGAGCCGCGCGCGCGGCGAGGCGGCGACGGCCGCCAGACCGGCGCGCAGGGAACGGGCCTCCGCGGACCGCTCCTCCTGCGGTGCGAGCGCGCGGGCCGTCAGCAGCGGGTCGGGGCGCAGCCGGACGGCCACCAGGACCCCGGCCATGACGAAGATCCCGGCGGCCCACAGGAAGGGGCCCGCCGCCGCGGGTATGCCGAGTCCGGCGACGCTCCGGCCGGCGGGCGCGGCGATGTTCGGGCCCAGGACCGCGCCGATGGTGGTCGCCCACACCACGTTCGAGATGGCCCGGGCACGCCGTTGCGGCTCGGCCAGGTCGGCGGCGGCGAACCGTGCCTGGAGGTTCGCGGAGGACGCGGCGCCGAAGGCGGCCATGCCGCACAGCAGCAGCGGGTAGTTCCCGGCCCGCGCCGCCACCACGACGACACAGGCGCCCAGGGCGCCCACCAGATAGGCAAGTACCAGCCCCGGCCGGCGCCCGCGCGCGGTCATCAGCGCGGCCATCGGCATGGACAGCACGGCCGTACCGGCGACGGTGGCGGTGGGCGCGAGCCCGGACAGCGCCTCGCTGCCGCTGACCTGCCGGGCCAGTACGGCGGACAGTGCGATGCCGGTGGCGACGCCGAGCCCGCCGAGGATCTGGCTCGCGACCAGCACCCCGGTCGTGCGGCGCCGCAGCACGGGCAGGAGAGCGGCGTCGACGGGTGCGGCCGCTGCGCGCTCGACGGCGGTCACGGCCCGCGCCGGACCGTCGCACGGCCATGGCGACGAGCGGGGGGATGTGGTCACCGGCCCAGTGTCCCCTCAGAACAGCGGCTCGGGTAGTACCCCTTCCAGCGCGAGCAGCTTCCGCTTGGTCTCCAGACCGCCCCCGAACCCGCCGATGCCCCCGTCGCGCTCCACCACCCGGTGGCAGGGCACGACGACCGGCAGCGGATTGGCGCCCATCGCCACTCCCACCGCCTGCGCCGCCAGCGGCTGTCCCACCCGCCGGGCGAGATCGCCGTAGCCCACGACCGCCCCGTACGGGACGCCGGAGGCGAGTTCGCGGAGCACCTGCCGGTTGAAGCCCGAGATCAGCGACCAGTCCAACGGCAGCTCGAAGGCCCGTCGCTCACCGGCGAAGTAGGCCTTCACCTGGCGTATCGGCTCGGCCAGCAGCGGGGAGTCGGGCGCCTCGACGGGTTCCGTGCCCAGTCGGGCCGCGAGCCGGCCGAGCGCCTGGTCGCGTATCGCGTCGGTGGCGTGGAACACGACGTTGAGCAGGCCCTGACCGGTCGCGGCCAGCAACAGCGGACCGATGTCGGTATCGACGACGGTCCACACGACCCGCTGCTCGTCCTGCGCATGGCTGTCCATGCGGCCACCGTACGGCCTGCCACTGACAATGCCCCGGGCCGTCGGCACGGCCCGGGGGCTCACCGCTTCCGGGGCCGCCGGCGTCAGTACCCGTACAGGGCCCGCCGCACCACGTCGGGCTTGTTGGTGATCACGCCGTCGACGTCGTACGCGGCGACGGTCTCGGCGGTCTCGGGGTCGTCGACGGTCCAGGCGAAGACCTTCATCGGCTTGCCGTGCGGCCCGGTGAGCGCGTGCACGGCGGAGACGTACGCGGGGGAGAGGGTGGTGTACGACGGGTTGATCAGGTCGGCGAAGCCCGCGTACCGGGGCAGGTCCGAGACGGCCGGCATCCCGAGCAGACCGGTGCGTACCCCCGGCTTCAGGTCGTGCAGGGTCCGCAGGCTGTCGGCGCTGAAGCTCTGCACGATCAGCCGGTTCGCGAGGTGCCGCCGGTCCAGCCAGCCCTCGTTGCTCAGCAGCTTCAGGGTCTGCTGCTCGATCCCCGGATACAGCACGGGGTTCTTGATCTCCAGGAGCAGCTTCTGATGGTGATGCTCGACCCGCTCGACGTACTCCTTGAGCGTCGGCACCCGCGCGCCCGTGTACGCGGCGCCGAACCAGCTCCCCGCGTCGAGCCGGGCTATCTCCGCCGCCGTGAAGTCCCGCACCTTCCACGGGGCCCGGCCGGGAAAGACCTCCTCGGCGTCGGTCGTGCGGCGGAGACTGTCGTCGTGGATCACCACGAGCTCGCCGTCCCTGGTGCGCTGGACGTCGTTCTCCACCCACAGGATGCCCAGCGAGGCGGCCTCGTCGACGGCGTCCAGGGTGTTCTCGGGGGCGTGGGCGGAGGCTCCCCGGTGGGCGATCACCGACGGCCGGAAGGCACCGCCCGCCCGGGCGTCGTGAACGGGGAGCAGGAGGGCGACGGTGCCCAGGACCGCGGTGGTCGTGGCGGCAACTACGCGCGCGTGCATGCGTACTCCTCGCGTCGGGCCATCACATACAGCTCAACAGTGACAGCAGAGGGTCGACGCCGGGGGGCGCAGCCGGGGGAGTACAGGATGACCACAGAATGAAAGGAGACCCCGGAGGCCGCTCACTGGTGCCGCACATGTGCGACAAGGGCGTGTTTCTTTGCCGGAAAATCGTTCGACCATTCCGGTGGGGGTCATACTCTCTCTCAGCCTTGACCGCGCTCAGCGGCGGTCCTGGGGAGAGGCGAGTTTCAGAACATCGAGCAACAGGGCGAAGGGCTACCGCGCATGCAAGGCACGGTCGACGGTTTCAGTTACGGACTCGTCACACCGCTGGTGGCCTACCTCATGGCCTGCCTCGGCGGTGCTCTCGGTCTGCGCTGCACCACCAGAGCCCTGCTCGTCGCCCAGTCCTGGCGCCCGGGATGGCTCGCCCTCGGCTCGGCGGCGATCGGTTCCGGCATCTGGACCATGCACTTCATCGCGATGATCGGCTTCACGGTCGACGGCGCCCCGATCCACTACGACAAACCGATGACCTACGCGAGCCTGGGCGTCGCCATCGTCATGGTGGGCGTGGGGATCTTCATAGTCGGCTACCGGGGCGCAACCGGAACGGCGCTGTTCACCGGGGGCACGATCACGGGCCTGGGCATCGCGTCGATGCACTACCTGGGCATGGCCGGAATGCGCTTCAACGGGACCTTCGAGTACAACACGCTCACGGTCGCCACCTCCGTCGCCATCGCCATGGCGGCCGCCACCGCCGCCCTGTGGGCCGCGGGACAGGTCAGGGGCTTCCTGTGGAGCGTGGGCGCCAGCCTGGTCATGGGGCTGGCCGTGACCGGCATGCACTACACCGGGATGGCCGCCCTGAGCGTCCATCTGCACACGGGAGCCCCGACCGCGGGTGACTCTCCCGCCGCCCTCCTCGCGCCGATGCTGATCGGCCCCCTCGCCTTCCTCTGCCTCGCGGGTGTCGTCGTGATGTTCGACCCGCTGATGGTCATGGGCAAGCCCGACTGGACCCCCGCCGAGCACAAACCCGGCGTCCCGGCGCACCCGCCGGCCCCGCACCCGTCGCGCCGCTCCCAGCCCGGCGGCCGCCGCAAGGTGCCGCACCGCGAGTCCCGGACCCCGCAGAACCGCTGACTCCCGTACCCGCGCGGACCCCGGGTCCCGCCCTCGCGAAACCGCTGATCGGACCCCGTTGTCAGTGGGGGGTCGTACGGTGGATGACATGCGGCCCGTTTCCCACATCGAACGCACGGTGGCGCCTTTCGAGGTCGTCAGCCCCTACCAGCCCAGCGGCGACCAGCCGGCGGCCATCGCCGAGCTGGCCAAGCGCGTCGAAGCAGGTGAGAAGGACGTCGTCCTGCTCGGCGCGACCGGCACCGGAAAGTCCGCGACCACCGCGTGGATGATCGAGAAGCTCCAGCGCCCCACCCTGGTGATGGCGCCGAACAAGACCCTGGCCGCCCAGCTTGCGAACGAGTTCCGCGAACTGCTGCCGAACAACGCGGTCGAGTACTTCGTCTCGTACTACGACTACTACCAGCCCGAGGCGTACGTCCCGCAGTCGGACACCTACATCGAGAAGGACTCCTCGATCAACGAGGAGGTCGAGCGGCTGCGCCACTCCGCGACCAACTCGCTGCTCACCCGCCGTGACGTCGTCGTGGTCGCCTCGGTCTCCTGCATCTACGGCCTCGGTACCCCGCAGGAGTACGTGGACCGCATGGTCCCGCTCCGCGTCGGCGACGAGGTCGACCGGGACCAGCTGCTGCGCCGCTTCGTCGACATCCAGTACACGCGCAACGACCTGGCGTTCAGCCGTGGCACCTTCCGGGTGCGCGGCGACACCATCGAGATCTTCCCGGTCTACGAGGAGCTCGCCGTCCGCATCGAGATGTTCGGCGACGAGATCGAGGCCCTGTCCACGCTGCACCCGCTCACCGGCGAGATCATCAGCGACGACCAGCAGCTGTACATCTTCCCGGCCACGCACTACGTGGCGGGCCCCGAACGCCTGGAGCGGGCGGCCAACGACATCGAGAAGGAGCTGGGCGAGCGCCTGGCCGATCTGGAGAAGCAGGGCAAGCTCCTGGAGGCCCAGCGGCTGCGCATGCGCACCACGTACGACCTGGAGATGCTCCGCCAGATCGGCTCCTGCTCCGGCGTCGAGAACTACTCGATGCACTTCGACGGCCGCGAGCCCGGCTCCCCGCCGAACACCCTGCTCGACTACTTCCCGGACGACTTCCTGCTCGTCATCGACGAGTCCCATGTCACCGTCCCGCAGATCGGCGCCATGTACGAGGGGGACGCCTCCCGTAAGCGCACCCTCGTCGACCACGGCTTCCGGCTGCCGTCCGCCCTGGACAACCGCCCGCTGAAGTGGGAGGAGTTCCAGGAGCGCATCGGGCAGACCGTCTACCTGTCGGCGACCCCCGGCAAGTACGAGCTCTCCCGCGGGGACGGCGCCGTCGAGCAGATCATCCGCCCCACCGGCCTGATCGACCCGGAGGTCGTCGTCAAGCCGACCGAGGGCCAGATCGACGACCTGGTGCACGAGATCCGGACGCGCGTGGAGAAGGACGAGCGCGTCCTGGTCACCACGCTCACCAAGAAGATGGCCGAGGACCTCACCGACTACTTCCTGGAACTCGGCATCCAGGTGCGCTACCTGCACAGTGACGTCGACACGCTGCGCCGGATCGAGCTGCTGCGTGAGCTGCGCGCAGGCGAGTTCGACGTCCTGGTCGGCATCAACCTCCTGCGGGAGGGCCTCGACCTGCCCGAGGTGTCCCTGGTGGCCATCCTCGACGCCGACAAGGAGGGCTTCCTGCGCTCCGGCACCTCGCTGATCCAGACCATCGGCCGCGCGGCGCGCAACGTCTCCGGTCAGGTCCACATGTACGCCGACAAGATCACCCCGGGCATGGAACGGGCCATCGAGGAGACCAACCGCCGCCGGGAGAAGCAGGTCGCCTACAACACGGCGAACGGCATCGACCCGCAGCCGCTCCGCAAGAAGATCAACGACATCGTCGCCCAGATCTCCCGCGAGGAGGTCGACACGGAGCAGCTGCTCGGCTCGGGCTACCGCGCGAAGAAGGACGGGCGGGGAACCAAGGCCCCGGTGCCCTCCCTCGGCGGCAAGGCGGCCAAGGGCGGCAAGTCCAAGTCGGCCAAGGGCAGGTCCGAGGAGACGGTGCCGACGGACCGACCCGCGGCCCAACTCGCCGAGCAGATCGAGGAGATGACGGAGCGCATGCGGGCCGCCGCCGCCGACCTCCAGTTCGAGGTCGCCGCCCGGATCCGCGACGAGGTCTCCGAAATGAAGAAGGAACTGCGCCAGATGAGGGAGGCGGGTCTGGCCTGACGGACCCCTGCGGTTGCTGTGCCCCCGCCCCGCACGCCCTGTGTTGCAAGACCGACACAAAGTGCGGGCCTGGGTACGGCACTGTCAGTGCCTTTGCGTAGGGTTTCCGTCAACCGCGGGCTCGCGGCAACAGGGGACAGCTCGAGAGGGGAATCAGCGCGTGACCGTCAACATGACCAAGGGTCAGGCCATCAGTCTTCAGAAGAACGACGGGGGCAGCCTGACCGCGGTGCGCATGGGTCTCGGCTGGCAGGCGGCCCCGCGGCGCGGCCTGTTCGGCTCCCGGACGCGGGAGATCGACCTCGACGCCTCCGCCGTCCTGTTCGCCGACAAGCAGCCGGTCGACGTGGTCTTCTTCCGCCACCTGGTGAGTGACGACGGCTCGGTCCGTCACACCGGTGACAACCTCGTCGGCGGTGTCGGTCAGGGCGGCGACGACGAGGCGATCCTCGTCGACCTCGCGCGTGTGCCGGTCCACATCGACCAGATCATCTTCACGGTGAACTCCTTCACCGGCCAGACGTTCCAGGAAGTGCAGAACGCCTTCTGCCGTCTGGTCGACGAGACCAACGGCCAGGAGCTCGCGCGCTACACGCTGGCGGGCGGCGGGGCCTACACCGCCCAGATCATGGCGAAGGTGCACCGGGTGGGCGGGGGCTGGAACATGACGGCCCTCGGCGCTCCGGCCAACGGCCGCACCTTCCAGGACCTGATGCCCGCGATCCTGCCCGCGCTCTAGGGCGGAGAGCGGCACCGAGACAACACCACACGCGACGCAGGGGGACGACAGGCGATGACGGCCGAGCTGGTGCGGGGGCAGAACCACCCGCTCTCCCAGGTCCGCCTCGAGATCCGGGTCTCGGCCGGCAGGCCGGTCATGGCGGTTGCCACACTCGGTGACGAGAGCGGCAAGGTCCCCGGCGTCGAGTGGGTGGCCCATCCAGGCGTACCCACACTGCCCGGCCTGGAGGTCTCCCGGCAGGCGGCCGCCGACCACCGTCTGGCGGTGGACCTGGACGCCGTGTCGGCGGCCGTCCACCGGGTCAGTGTGCTGCTCGCGCTGCCCGCGGGCGTCGGCGGGCCGGTCAGCTTCGGTTCGGTCGCGGCCCCCTTCGTCGCGGTCACCGGCCTCGACGGCGCGGAGGTCGCCACTTACACCATCACCGGTCTGGACGCGGAGTCGGCGGTCGTCGCGCTGGAGCTGTACCGGCGGCAGGGCGCCTGGAAGGTGCGCGCCGTCGGCCAGGGCTACGCGGGCGGCCTCGCCGAACTCCTCACCGACCAGGGTCTGACGCAGGCGCACCGCCTCGCGGCCGGCATCAACGACGCCGTGGTCCAGGGCCTGGCCCGCTCGGTGCAGGCGCCGCCGCGTACCGCAGACGGCGACCGCTCCCGGCAGGCGGCCGCGTCCGCCCTCGGCCCGGACCAGAACGGCTCGCCGTACGGCACGCAGGGCACCCAGGGCGGTGCCGGCCCGTACGGGGCGACCCAGAACCCGCAGGGCCCCTCGGCCGCGGGCTACCCGGCGGGCACCACGCCGGCGGATCCCGACGCGACCCAGCCGACGCCGAATTCACCCACCGCCGGTGGTCCCATCGACTACAGCCATCCGCGTCGGCAGAACGCCGCTCCGCCCCCGCCTCCGCCCACCGCGCCCCCGGCCCGGCCCGGGGAGCCCGCCCGGCCCGTCGCGGGTGACGCGACCGGCTGGTCCATGGAGGAGCGGCTCTACAACCAGGTCTGGGGCATGTTCGAGGACCTGGCCCGCAGCACCGCCGCGTACCGCAGCGCCGTCGACTTCGCCGATACGCGGATGGAGAAGGAGCTGGACCAGGTCCTGTCCGATCCGCGCAGCAGGATGGGCGGCCAGGGCGACGCCGCCCGCGAGGCGGCCCAGGCCAAGCACATCCAGCTCGTCGACCAGGCCCGGGAGGCACTGGACCGGGATCTCGTCCAGCTCGGCGCCGAGGCCGACGTGGTCGAACCGGCGCTGCCCGCGGCGTACGCACGCTGGGACAACCCCGTCTGGCACGCCTACCGCGTCCCCATGGAGATGCCCATGGCCGTGCGCCTGGGCGACCTGCACCTTCCCGAGAGCGACCCGCTGCGCATCCCGATGCTGGTCAGGCTCCCGCTCGAGCGCGGCCTGTGGATCGACAGCGGGCGGTCGGGGCTGGCCGACGCGTCGTTCGCCGACTCCCACGAACTGCGCCGCCTCGCCATGGAGTCGGCCGTGGCGCACACGGCCCGGCTGCTGGCGGTGCATCCGGCGGACGAGTTCACCGTGCATGTCGTCGATCCGGCCGGTTCGGGCGCCCGGGAACTCGCGCCGCTGGTGCAGAGCGGCGTGCTCGCGGCCCCGCCCGCGGTCGGCGCGGCCGGTGTCGCGGCGGTCCTGGGCCGGCTCACCGAGCGGGTCGACCTGGTGCAGATGGCGGTGCGTGGCGGCATGGCCGACTCGCTGCCGCCCGGCTTCGACACGGCCCAGCAGCTGCTCGTCGTCAACGACTTCCCGCACGGCTTCGACGACCGTGCCGTGACCCAGCTGCGCTACCTCGCGGACGAGGGGCCGGGCGTCGGTGTCCATCTGATGATGGTCGCCGACCGGGAGGACGCCGACAGTTACGGTCCGTTGCTGGATCCGCTGTGGCGTGCGCTGCTGCGGCTGACACCGGTGGCCGAGGATCACCTCGCGGACCCCTGGGTGGGGCACGCCTGGACGTACGAGCCGAGCCTCGTGCCGCCCGGCAGCCAGGTGCTCCAGCAGGTCCTCGCGCAGGTCGCGGCGGCTCGCGCCAAGTACTAGTAAAGTCCCCCGACCAGTGGACTTGGCCTTTCTTTTACTAATCGCTTTACCTTTTCTTGGTGGTTGGGGTACTGTTTTCCTCACGGAGGGGAGTACTCCCTGACTGCGGCGTACCCGTCAATACGGATCAGGCCTGATCCCGGGGCGTCGGCCCATCTCGGGTGGAAGAGACCTCCGGCAGCGCGACGACGCTGATCACCTGCCGTTACGTACTGTCGGAGGCGCAGTGAATGTTTCCCTGGCCCTATGGGTCCTCACCATCGTGGGCCTTGCCGCCCTCATCGCGGTCGACTTCTTCATCGGTCGTAAGCCGCACGACGTGTCGATCAAGGAAGCGGGGATCTGGACCATCGTCTGGATCGCCCTGGCCGGGCTCTTCGGAGTCGGGCTGCTCGTCTTCAGCGGCGGTGAGCCGGCCGGCGAGTTCTTCGCGGGCTTCATCACCGAGAAGTCGCTCAGTGTCGACAACCTCTTCGTCTTCGTCCTGATCATGGCGAAGTTCGCGGTCCCGTCGCAGTACCAGCAGCGCGTCCTGCTCGTCGGTGTCCTCATAGCCCTGGTCCTGCGGGCGATCTTCATCGCCGCGGGCGCCGCGATCCTCGCCAGCTTCGCGTGGGTGTTCTACCTCTTCGGCGCCTTCCTGATCTGGACCGCCTGGAAGCTCATCCAGGAGGCCCGGGCGGACGAGGACGACGAGGAGTTCGAGGAGAACAAGCTGCTCAAGGCCGTGGAGAAGCGGTTCGGCGTCGCCGACCGCTATCACGGCACGAAGCTGTGGATCGAGCAGAACGGCAAGCGGGTCATGACCCCGATGCTGGTCGTGATGCTCGCGATCGGCACCACCGACGTGCTCTTCGCCCTCGACTCGATCCCCGCGATCTTCGGTCTGACGCAGGACCCGTACATCGTCTTCACCGCCAACGCGTTCGCGCTGATGGGCCTCAGGCAGCTGTACTTCCTCATCGGTGGCCTGCTGAGGAAGCTGGTCCACCTCAGCTACGGCCTGTCGGTCATCCTCGGATTCATCGGCGTGAAGCTGGTGCTGCACGCGCTGCACGAGTCCGGGGTCCACGTCCCCGAGATCAGCATCCCGGTCTCGCTCGGTGTCATCTGCTCCGTTCTGATCGTCACCACGATCACCAGTCTGCTGGCTTCGAAGAAGCAGGCGGCGGCCGAGGCGGCGCGTGCGGAGAGCGAAGGCGCTCCGAAGGACAGCATCGAGGCCTGACCACGCAGGACGTAGGAACAACCATCCCCGGGAGCGGTGCGCGGCGAATTGCCGAGCACCGCTCCCGGTGCTTCGTTGGAGCTGGGCGTTTCCACCCGGGGACGCCGGTTCCGGGTGGAGGCACCGTGGGCACATCGCAGAGGTTCGTCCAGATCCTCGAGTTCGAGACCGACCGCATCGACGAGATGCGGGCGCTGGCCGAAGAGGGGGAGCAGCGCATGACGGGCCGAGCCGACGGCCCGACGCGCCGCCTCGTCCTCAAGGACCGCGACCAGCCGAACCGCTACCTCGTGGTGATCGAGTTCGACTCCCACGAGGAGGCCATGCGCAACAGCGACGACCCGGAGACGGGCAAGTTCGCGGAGCGGATGGCCGCCCTCTGTACCCGCCCCCCGAACTTCACCGACTGCGACGTCCAGGACACGACCGAGTTCAGGTGACGGCAGCCGAGCACCCGCCCGTGCGGCCCGTCCTGCCCTGACGGCGGGACGGGCCGCACGGGCGGGACGGGCCGGACGAGCCGGAATGCGGAGCCTGTACGGCTCTGCGACGATCGCTGCATGATCGCTCGGCTCAGGTCGGTCACGACCCGGTGGACAGCGCTCGTGCCGGTGCTGGCGGTCGTCCTGCTGGCCCTGACCTGGGGACGCGACCTGCCCGGCGCGGTCGTCGTCGTGGTGACGCTGGTCCTCGCGGGAGC
The DNA here is from genome assembly GCF_042880655.1 of Streptomyces sp. NPDC058295. Lineage (NCBI taxonomy): Bacteria > Bacillati > Actinomycetota > Actinomycetes > Kitasatosporales > Streptomycetaceae > Streptomyces > Streptomyces sp. NPDC058295. The sequence goes on along the minus strand of NZ_JBHVYO010000044.1, from coordinate 11,238 downwards.
GGTCCTGGCCGCAGTGCACCACGCGGAGGTCGTCGCCCACCGGGTCGGCGAGCCCTTCGGATCCCTCGTTCTCGCGGTCGCCGTCACGATCATCGAGGTCGCCCTGATCGTCACCCTGATGGCGGACGGCGGGGACAAGAGCTCGACCCTGGCCAGGGACACGGTCTTCGCGGCCGTGATGATCACCTGCAACGGCATCGTCGGCCTCTGCCTCCTGGTCGCCTCGCTGCGCCACGGCACGGCGATCTTCAACCCGGAGGGCACCGGCGCGGCGCTCGCGACCGTCGCCACCCTGGCCACGCTCAGCCTGGTACTGCCGACCTTCACCACCAGCAAACCGGGCCCGGAGTTCTCCGCCGTCCAGCTCACCTTCGCCGCCCTGTCCTCACTGGTCCTGTACGGCCTGTTCGTGGCGACGCAGACCATCCGGCACCGCGACTACTTCCTGCCGGTCACCCGGCAGGGAGACGTGATCACCGCCGACGACCACGCCGGAGCCCCCACGGCCCGGTCCTCCCGGATCAGCCTCGGGCTGCTCGGCCTGGCCCTGATCGGTGTGGTGGGCCTCGCCAAGGGCGTCTCGCCCACGATCGAGTCCGGAGTGGAGGCCGCCGGACTGCCCCAAGCGGTGGTCGGTGTGATCATCGCGCTGCTCGTCCTGCTGCCCGAGACGATCGCCGCGCTGCGCTCCGCCCGCCGCGACCGGGTGCAGACCAGCCTCAACCTCGCGCTCGGCTCCGCGATGGCCAGCATCGGTCTCACCGTCCCCGCGGTGGCTCTGGCCTCCCTCTGGCTCTCCGGGCCGCTCGTCCTCGGGCTCGGCCCCACCCATATGGTGCTGCTCGCGCTGACCGTCGTGGTCAGCTCGCTGACGGTGGTCCCGGGACGGGCCACGCCGTTGCAGGGCGGCGTCCACCTCGTGCTGTTCGCGGCCTACCTGGAGCTGGCGATCAATCCGTAGCCGGCCGCACGGCGGCCACCCGCACCGGCCGGGTCTCCGGCAGCAGCGCGAAGCAGCCCAGACTGAGCAGCGCGATCCCCGTCAGATAGGCGCCCACACCCCACGGGACCCGCCCCGAGCGCTCGGCGAGGGCGGTCGCCACGATCGGCGTGAGCGCGCCCCCGAGGACCCCGCCCAGGTTGTAGCCGACCGCCGCACCCGTGCAGCGCACACGCGGCGCGTAGAGCTCCGGCAGATACGCCGAGATCACCGCGAACATCGTGACGAAGGCGAGCAGCGCCCCCAGGAAGCCGAGGAACATCGGCAGCGGCTCGCCGGTCGAGAGCAGCGCGACCAGCGGGAACATCCACAGCGCGGCCGCCGCACAGCCCACGAGGCACAGCGGCCGGCGGCCGAAGCGGTCGCCGAGCATCGCCACCACGGGAGTCAGCGAACCCTTCACCACCACGGCGGCCATGATGCAGACCAGCATGACCGTGCGGCTGACCCCGAGCCGTTCCGTCGCGTACGCCAGGGACCAGGTCGTCACGGCGTAGAAGATCGCGTACCCGGCGGCGAGCGCGCCGGCCGTCAGCAGGACGAGCCGCCAGTGGTCGCGCACCACCTCCACGAACGGCACACGCGCGTGGTCGTCGATCTCCAGGAACCGGGGGCTCTCGGGCAACGACGACCGCAGCCACAGCCCGAGCACGGCCAGCACCCCGGCCGCCCAGAAGGGCACCCGCCACCCCCACTGCGCGAACTGCGCCTCCGTCAGCGTCACCGACAGGACCAGCACCACCCCGTTGGCGAGCACGAAGCCCACCGCGGGCCCCACCTGCGGGAAGCTCGACCACAGCCCGCGTCGCTCGGCGGGCGCGTGTTCCGCGGTGAGCAGCACCGCGCCGCCCCACTCCCCGCCGAGCCCGAGCCCCTGGAGGAAGCGCAGGACGAGCAGCAACAGGGGAGCGGCCACCCCGATCGTGTCGTACGTCGGCACGCAGCCCACCGCGACCGTCGAGGCACCGGTCAGCAGCAGGGAGACGACCAGGACCGGCCGGCGCCCGCGCCGGTCCCCGATGTGCCCGAACAACACCGAGCCCAGCGGCCGCGCCACGAACCCCACGCCGAACGTCGCGAACGCGGCCAGTGTCCCCGCCAGCGGCGAGAACGTCGGGAAGAACAGCGGCCCCAGGACCAGCGCCGCCGCGGTCCCGTAGACGAAGAAGTCGTAGAACTCGATGGCCGTCCCGGCGAGCGAGGCAGCCGCGAGCCGCGGCATGGAGGGCGCCTTCACGGTGTGTACGTCGTGCATGCCGCGTCAACTACCCACAGTGATCGCGGGTTACGGGGGCGTGCGGGGGCGCGGACCGCCGCGAGGGGGCTCAGTAGGTCACGGTGATGCGCCGCGCGGGGCCGTCGACGCGGATCGTGCCGCCGTAGGGGATGACGAGTTGCGGGTCGGTATGGCCGAAGTCCACGTCGAAGACGGCCAGCGTGTCGGGGGCGTACGCGCGCAGCGCGCGTTCCACCGCCGCACGCTGCTCGGCCGCGTAACGGGCGCCTTCCTCCGGGCTGTTGGGGCGCTCGAAGGACCGGCTCTTGGCCCGGGCCATCAGCAGCGCGGGGAAGCGCCGCAGCAGACCGCGCTCGCCCATGTTGCGCAGGATCCGGAAGACCTCCGTGGCGCTCGGCATTTCCTCCGACGTCTCCAGGATCAGCACCCCGCCGTCGTACACCGCCAGGTCGCGGGCGATCTCGCGGTCGGCCATCAGCAGCCAGGAGAGGATCTCCAGGTTGCCGCCCCAACTGCGGCCCTCCACCACACGGTCGGCGTTGACCCAGCTCCAGCCGGCGCCGGGCCGGCTGTCGGGCTCCGACGCGAAGGTCGCCGGGTCGCCCCAGTCGCCGCCGAAGTCGTTCCACCGCTCGGCGGGCCGCAGCTCGTAGGGGCCCGAGGTGAACAGCGCGGCGCGCAGCGAGTCGGCGGTCAGCGGGTGCATGGCCCCCGGGCGGCCCAGCTCGCACATCACGCTCGCGCCGTGGTAGGCGACGACACCGGAGTTGTACAGGAACGCCAGCAGGTTGGTGTTGTCGCTCCACCCGAAGAACGGCTTCGGGTCGGCGCGCAGCAACTCCCGGTCCAGCAGCGGCAGTACGGTGATCTGGTCCTCGCCGCCGATCGACGCGATGACCGCCCGCACGCCCGGGTCGGCGAACGCGGCGTGGATGTCGTCGGCGCGCTCCTGCGGTGTCGCCCCCATCCTGCGCGTCGTCGGGTACTCGACGGGCTCCAGACCGAACTCCTCGCGCAGCCGCTCCACGCCCAGCTCGTAGGGGCGCGGGAAGAGCCCGGGCAGCCCCGCGGAGGGCGAGATGACGGCTATGCGGTCGCCGGGCGACGGCTTCGGGGGATACGAGGGCGCGGTCATGCCGGGAGGGTACGGCCTGCTGCCCTGCGGTTTCACCGTGATAAACCGGTGTGAGCGGCGGCCTTGGACGGGCCGCCCACGAACGGACCGGAGGAACCGTGCCCCGCAGCCTGGCCAACGCCCCGATCATGATCCTGAACGGCCCCAACCTGAACCTCCTGGGCCAGCGGCAGCCGGAGATCTACGGTTCCGACACGCTCGCCGACGTCGAGGCGCTGTGCGTCAAGGCGGCGGCCGCGCACGGCGGCACCGTGGACTTCCGGCAGTCCAACCACGAGGGGCAGCTGGTCGACTGGATCCACGAGGCGAGGCTGGACCACTGCGGCATCGTGATCAACCCGGGCGCCTACTCGCACACCTCGGTCGCGATCCTGGACGCCCTCAACACCTGTGACGGTCTGCCGGTGCTGGAGGTCCACATCTCCAACATCCACCAGCGCGAGTCGTTCCGGCACCACAGCTACGTCTCGCTGCGCGCCGACGGTGTCATCGCGGGCTGCGGGGTGCAGGGATACGTGTTCGGCGTGGAGCGGGTGGCCGCGCTGGCGGGGGCGGGCAAGGCGGACGCGTAAGCATCGCCCTCCAGGCAGTAGCCCCTTACCGCGTTCCTCAGAGGCGGCCCGCCTCCACGATCCGCCGCAGGAAGCGCTGGGTGCGTTCCTGCTGCGGGTCGCCGAAGAGCTGCTCGGCGGTGCCCCGTTCCAGCACGACGCCTCCGTCCAGGAAACAGACCTGGTCGGCGACCTCGCGCGCGAAGCCCATCTCGTGGGTGGCGAGCACCATGGTCATGCCGTCGGCCTTCAGGTCGCGGACGACGTTCAGGACCTCGCCCACCAGCTCGGGGTCGAGGGCGGCCGTGATCTCGTCGAGCAGCAACAGCCGGGGACGCACGGCCAGCGCGCGCACGATCGCGACCCGCTGCTGCTGACCACCGCTGAGCCGGTCGGGATACTCGCCGGCCTTGCCGGCCAGCCCGAGCCGCTCCAGAAGCTCCCTGGCGTGCTTCTCGGCCTGTGCGCGGGCGACGCCGTGCACGCGGCGCGGGGCGAGCGTGATGTTCTCCAGCACCGTCATGTGCGGGAACAGGTTGTACGCCTGGAAGACCACGCCGATCCGGCGCCGCACCGCGTCCTGGTCGACGCGCGGGTCGGTGATCTCCTCGTCGTCCAGCCAGATCGCGCCGTCGTCGATGTCCTCCAGCAGGTTGGCGCAGCGCAGCAGGGTGGACTTGCCGGAGCCGGAGGCGCCGATCAGCGCGGTCACCGTGTGCGGGGCGACCTCCAGGTCGACGTCCCGCAGGACGACGGACCCGCCGAAGGTCTTGCGGACGGACTCCATCCGCAGCACTGGAGCCTGCGGTGCGGGAGTCCGCGGCGCCGGAGTCTGTGGTGCCGGAGTCTGTGACGCCGGAGTCCGCGGTGCCGGAGCGTCGCTCATGTCGTTCCTCCCTGGGCCCGCTGACGGTCCATCCGGGCCGTCACCCAGTCCGTGAAGCGGGTCATCGGGATGGTCAGGGCCACGAAGACCAGTCCCGCGACGATGTACGGCGTGTAGTTCAGGCTGCGGCCCACGATGATGTCCGCCGCGCGGACGGCGTCGATCGCGCCGCCGATCGAGACGAGACCGGTGTCCTTCTGGAGCGACACCAGGTCGTTCAGCAGCGGCGGCACCTGGCGTCGCACGGCCTGGGGGAGCACGACGTGACGCAGCGCCTGCCGGTTGTTCAGGCCCAGCGAGCGGGCCGCGGCGCGTTGGGAGGGGTGCACGGACTCGATGCCCGCGCGGAAGACCTCGGCGACGTACGCCGAGTACGTCAGTGTCAGTGCCGTGCCGCCCAGCAGCACGGGGTCGACGGTCACGCCCTGGAGCCGCAGTGCCGGGACGCCCAGCACCACGATCATCAGGTTGATGATCAGCGGCAGACCGCGGAAGAAGTCCGTGTACGCCGCCGCCAGCGCCCGCAATGGGAAGAACACCGGTCCGCGCAGGGTGCGGGCCACGGCGATGAGCATGCCCAGGACGAGCACGGCGGCGCCGCAGACCAGAAGCAGTCTGACGTTCAGCCAGAGTCCTTCGAGGACCCTGGGGAACGCCTCGCGCGCGTACTGCCCGTCGAAGAAGGTCTCCCTGGCGCGCGGCCAGCCGGGCGCGCCGACGACGACCAGGTAGAGGACGGCACCCGTGACCAGGGTCGACAGCGCGGCGATCGCGGTGGCGCGGCGGGCACGCGTGCGCCGGTAGCGCTCGCGCTCCAGCCGCCGCTGTGAAGGGACGTAGCCGTCGTCGGGGGCGCCCTTGTCGCCCCCGGACCTGTCGCCCCCGGACCTGGGGTCCTCGCCGTCCGGGTCGTCCGCGCCTTCCCGGCCGGACTCGTCCTCGGTGACCGTCACTTGAGCACCGGCGCGTCGACGGCGTCGGAGAGCCACTGCTGCTCGATCTTCGCCAGGGTGCCGTTCCCGCGGAGCGCGTCGACGGCGCCGGTCACGCAGGAGGTGAGCGCGCTGCCCTTGTCGAGCACCAGCCCGAACTGCTCCGGTGTGCCGCCCTGGTTCTCGAACTGGCCGACGATCTCGGCGTCCGTGACCTCGGCGGCCGTGATGTAGAAGGCGGTCGGCAGGTCGGTGACGATGGCGTCGACCTGACCGTTCTTCAGCGCGGACTTGGCCTGGTCGTTCTTGGCGTAGACGGCCGCGTCCCGGGTCGGCTTCACCACGTCGTCGATGTAGTCGAGGCTGGTCGTGCCGACCTGGGCGCCCAGCTTGAGGCCCTTGAGATCCGCGACGCTCGTCGCCCTGGTGGCCTTCGTGCCCTTCAGAGCGATGACGGCCTGGCGCACGTCGTAGTAGCCGGACGAGAAGTCCACGGCCTTCTTGCGCTCGTCGCTGATCGACACCTGGTTGATGTCGAAGTCGAAGGTCTTCTCGCCCGGCGCGTAGGCCTTGTTGAACGGCACGCTCTGCCAGACCACGGCGCTCTTGTCGTAGCCGAGCTGCTCCGCGACGGCGTACGCCACCGCCGACTCGAAGCCCTTGCCGTTGGCCGGCTTGTCGTCCTTGAACCACGGCTCGTACGCGGGCTCGTCGGTCGCGATCGTCAGCTTGCCGGAGGTCTCGGTGGCCAGTTCGCCCTTGGCGCAGGTGCCCGCGCTCGAACCGGAGGGCGTCGACGCCGCCTTGTCCTCCGGCTGCGGGGCACAGCCGACAGCGGTCGCGAGGAGGGCCACGGTGGCGCCGGCGACGGCGCGGCGCAGTACACGAGGGGCGAGGTGCATGGCGGGAGAGTGGCAGCGAAAACCCCTGTTTGTCGAGGTCACACCCACACATGTCCGCATGCTGGGAACGGGTGTTGCGTTCTCGTGAACAGACCCGCCCGACCCGCCTGGGCCGCCGGCCGAGGGCGGGGATCGGAGACCGGCGGCCCGATCCGCGCCGGAGCCGTCATCCCGCGCGGAACCGACACCAGTTGACCGTGCAACCACGAGTGCGGGGAGCGCGTGCGGGGGACCGGCGCGTGCGCGCGGTTCACACGGGGCGCGCATTCGGTAACGCGCGCCCCCTGTCGTGCGAACTCACCACCCGCGCGCGTGCCACTCCGGAAGGTGCGGCCGCTCCGCGCCCAGCGTGGTGTCGTTGCCGTGCCCCGGATAGACCCAGGTCTCGTCCGGCAGCACGTCGAAGATCTTCGTCTCGACGTCACGGATCAGACTGGCGAACGCCTCGGGGTCTTTACGGGTGTTGCCCACGCCGCCGGGGAAGACCACAGCACGCGCCAACACACGAGGTCACGGCGGCGCGTAAACCTACGGGCCGTGCCTCCGCGGCGTCGAAGTGGGCCGACCGCATCAGATGCCGTGCAATGAGGCCGGCCGTGCCCTTCTCAGCGGTGGCGCGGGCGAGGCAGCAAGGCGAACGCGCTCTCCGCAATCGAGGTCAGGCGGGCGGGACTGTGGCCGTACGCGCCTACGACATCGGTCCCGCGGATGATGGTCAGCAGAAGGTACGCAAGGTCGTCGGGATCCGCGTCGGGGTCGATGTCGCCGTTGCGCTGCGCCGCTCGCACACACTCGGCCACCGCCGTCGCGACCACGGAGAAGCAGTCGTTGGCCAGGCGTTTCACCTCGGAGTCGGAGGCGCCGACCTCCAGGGCCATCTTGGCGGCGAAGCAGGCCGCCGCCGCCCGGTCAGAGGCGGGGGGTACGTCGGCGGCGAGTGGCACCCCGTGGACGGCGCGGAGCAAGTACGCGTGCAGTCGTTCCAGGGCGCCCTCGTCCGGTCCGGCGAGCATGTTCCGCGGACCTTGGCCCAGCCGGGCGAAGTAGCTGGCCATCGCCTGCATCAGCACGCCGTGCTTGCCGTCGAACGCGGCATAGAGGCTGCCGCGGCCCAGGCCGGTGGCGGCGCTGATGTCGTCGACGCTCGTGCCGTTGTAGCCCGAGGCGCGGAACTGCCGCTCGGCGGCATGCAGGACGTGGTCGCGGTCGAAGCTTCGTGGTCTCGCCATACCCCGAAGGTAAAGCCGACCCGCCGTTATTGACAACCCAGTACAGAACCACCTAGGTTTCTGACTGTTCAGTACACAACCATCCTGAGCTCACCGGACAGGGTGTGTGTACGCCTGGCGCGATGGAAAGCAACCCATGCCTTTGCGCTCCTCCGCGCCGCCCAACGTTGCGACGCCTTCCAGGCCGGCAAGGCCCGGTCTGATCCTCGCGATCCTGGCGACGGCGAGTTTCATCGCCGGACTGGATCTGTACATCACGGACGTCGGGCTGTCCTCGGCGCGGGGCGCTTCCTGCACCTCGAACAGCTCAAGACGGTCGCCGACCACATCCTCGGCTTTATGAACAGCTGACCCCCCTCCAACCACCCAGAACTCGAAGGGTTGACCGAACCATGACTGACAAGGAAAGGCAGGAGGCCATGGCTGCGACGACTCCTCCGTACGCGAGCGACGCACTGGCCGAGGGGACCGTCGACGCGGTGGTGATCGGCGGGGGCGCCGCGGGGCTGAACGGTGCACTGATCCTCGCCCGCTCCCGCCGCTCGGTCGTCGTGATCGACGGCGGCTCCCCGCGCAACGCGCCCGCGGAGGCCGTGCACGGCTTCATCTTCTTGGACGGCACCCCGCCGTCCGAGATCCTTCGACGGGGCCGGGAGCAGGTGCGCCAGTACGGCGGACGCGTCGTGTTCGGCGAGGTGGTCTCGGCCGAGTCCGCCGCCCCGTCGGCGGACGGGGACCTGCGGTTCACCGTCACCCTGGCCGACGGCCGCAGCATCACCGCCCGCCGCATCCTGGTGGCCACCGGCCTCACGGATGTGCTGCCACAGGTGCCCGGGCTCGCCGAGCACTGGGGGCACAGTGTGGTGCACTGCCCGTACTGCCACGGCTGGGAGGTGCGCGATGAGCCCATCGGCATCCTCGCCACCGGCCCGGCCTCCATCGGCCACGCGTTTTTGTTCCGCCAGCTCACCGAGGACCTGACCTACTTCACCCACGGCACCGACCTGGACGAGGACAGCCGCGCCCGCTTCGCCGCCCGCGGCATCCGCGTCATCGACACCCCGGTCACCGAGGTCGTCAACGACGAGGACGGTGACCTCGCCGGGGTGCGCCTGGCCGACGGCCAGGTCGTGGCCCGCCGCGTCCTCGCGGTCGCCGCGCCGATGCAGGCCCGCACCCAGGGCCTGGAAGGTCTGGGCCTGCCGGTGCGGGACCTGCCGAACAGGGGCCGTGGTTTCGCCTCCGGTATGGCCGGCGCCACCGAGGTGCCGGGTGTGTGGGTGGCCGGCAACGCCACCGATCTGGTCGCCCAGGTCGGGGCCTCCGCAGCGGCCGGCGCACTGGCCGGCGCCGACATCAACAGGATGCTGGCCACCGCGGACACCGACGCGGCCCTCCAGGGGATCGCCGAGGCAAGCCCACAAGGGGCCACAGGATGATCTTGAAGTCCGGAGATCTCAGCCCGTCGCCCGCTCGCCTCACGGGCAATCAAGTGCTTCCGCTCGTCCGCCCCGTCCCCCTCAGGAGCTACTGATGCCCTTCCTGGCGAACACCCCCGTGGAGAAAATGACCGGGCCTTACGCGCGGCGCTGGTGGGCGCTGCTCGTGCTGTGCCTAAGCCTGCTGATCACGGTGATGGCGAACACGTCGCTGATCGTCGCCGCCCCCGACATGACCACCGAGCTGGGCCTGAGCAGCAGTGATCTGCAGTGGGTCGTCGACGGCTACACCGTTCCGTACGCGGCGCTGATGCTGGTGCTGGGCTCGATCGGCGACAAGTACAGCCGGCGCGGCGCGCTGGTGCTGGGTCTGCTGATATTCGCCGGCGGTTCGGTGATGGGGAGCATGGTCGACGAGACCTCGCTGGTCATCGCGGCCCGCGCGATCATGGGTGTCGGTGCCGCGGTCGTGATGCCGGCCACGCTGTCCCTGGTGGTCGCGACCTTCCCCCGGAGCGAGCGGACCAAGGCCATCACCGCCTGGGCCGCGACCTCCGGGCTGGCGGTAGCCGTCGGCCCGCTGGTCTCCGGCTGGCTGCTCGAGGACCACGCCTGGGGCTCGACCTTCCTGATCAACGTGCCGATCGCCATCCTCGCTGTGTTCGGCGCGCTCGCCCTGGTACCGCCGTCCAAGGCGGAGGGCATGGGCCGGATCGACTACGTCGGTGGCCTGCTGTCGATCGTCACCGTCGGCTCCCTGATCTACGCCGCCATCGAGGGCCCGCACTTCGGCTGGGGCGCCGGCCCCGTCACCGCCGCCGTGGTCGCCGGTGCCGGTCTGGTCGCCTTCGTCGCCTGGGAGCTGCGGCACCCGCACCCGATGCTGGACGTCCGAAAGTTCGCGCTGCGGCCCTTCAGCGGCTCGATGCTCGCGGTGATGTTCTTCTTCTTCGGTATGTTCGCCGTGCTCTACTACTCGACGCAGTTCCTGCAGTTCGTCCTCGGCTACGGCGCCCTGGACACGGGCCTACGGCTGCTGCCGCTGGGCGGTGCGGTGTTCCTCGGGTCCGCGCTGACCGGGTTGTTCACCCCGAAGCTGGGGGTGAAGGTGATGGTCGTGACCGGCATGGCCATCGGCACGGCGGGCATGTTCCTGCTCACCCAGATCGATAAGGGGTCGACGTACGGGGACTTCCTGGCGCCGCTGATGATGCTGGGCCTCGCGTTGGGCCTGGCCATCTCCCCGGCGACCGACACGATCATGGGCTCCTTCCCCGAGTCCGAGCTGGGCGTCGGCGGCGGTGTCAACGACACCGCGCTCGAGCTGGGCGGGGCGCTGGGCATCGCGGTGCTGGGCTCGCTGCTGGGCACGGCCTACCGGAACGAGCTGACCGACCTGGTGGGCAACCGGCTCCCGGCGGAGGCGATGGAGACCGCCAAGGACTCGGTCGGCGCCGGCCTGGCCGTCGCGGAGCGGGTCGCGCAGGATCCCTCCGCCGGGCCCCAGCAGGCCCAGGCCGCCGTGGACGCCGTCCACCAGGCCTTCGCCCACGGAGTCGCCCAGACCAGCCTCATCGGCGGGATCATCATGGCCGCCGGAACACTGATCGTCCTCGCGGTCCTGCCGGGCCGGCGCGGCTTCGCGAAGCAGAGCGCCGAGCCGGGGGCCGGGACGACGGCGAGCGAGGCGGCGACTGCGCGGGAGCACACCGGGTCCACCCACTAGATCGCCGACGGGGCGTCCACTGGATCGCCGGGGACGCGGCCGCCGGGCACCGCCTCCGCCGGATCGCCCGTCAGACGCGTCGGGCAGGAGCCCGGCGGCGCGACGCGCAGGGCGCGGGCGTGGTCCACGGTCCACGCGGATCCTCTGCCGGAACACCTCACCGTCCTTGGCCTCCGGGCCGCCCCGGGCTCTCCTGCGGGG
>NZ_JBHVYO010000043.1:0-64893 GCF_042880655.1 Streptomyces sp. NPDC058295 | reverse complement strand
GCCACCCGGCCGGGGGGTCGCCCCCGTGATCGCCGGGCCGTGCGCCGAGCGGCGGTCCGGGTACCGGCCGCTTTCGGTCCAGGTATCGGCCGCCTGCGGTCCAGGTATCGGCCGCCTGCCCTGCGGGTACCGGCGCTTGTCGCCCGGGACTGGTCTGCCGTTCCGGGACCCGCTGGCCGTTTCCGGGACCCGCTGTCCGTCCGCGGACCGTCGGCAGGCGTCCGCGGAGCGTCGGCAGGCGTCCGCATGGTGGTAATTCGCGTTCCGGCCGGTTTCTCGCGTGGTGGGATCGGTCCATGACTGATCTGCGGATACGGGCCGCCGGCCCCGAGGACCTGGACAACGTGCTGGCCTTCTGGAAGACCTCCGCCGAGGGCACGAGCATCAGCGACGACCGGAGCGGGGTGGAGCGGCTGGTCGCGCGCGATCCGGGGGCACTGATCCTCGCCGAGCGGGGCGGTGAGCTGGCCGGGACCGTGATCGCCGGGTTCGACGGCTGGCGGTGCCATCTGTACCGGCTGGCGGTGCACCCGGACCAGCGCCGCCAGGGCATCGGCTCGGCGCTGCTGACCGCCGCGGAGGAGCGGTTCGTGCGGCTGGGCGGGCGCCGCGGGGACGCGATGGTGCTCACCCGCAACGAAACGGCGCATCATGCCTGGCGCGCAGCGGGGTACGCGCCCGAGGAGAAGTGGCGGCGCTGGGTGAAGCCGCTCAGCGACTGACCGGAGCCCCCGCACGGGCTCTTTTGCCGATCCTTTACTATTGGGGGGCTGTGCGGACGACCCGCGCGGTCCCCTGATGACTTCATGAAAGGTGTGAGCGTCCGCCCATGGGCGAGCCTCCCAGTATCCCCACGCGACATCGCGCGTCCCTCCCCGCCCTGTCCGATCATGGGACGGAGGTGACCCGATGACCGAAGTCCTGCTCCTCCTGGTGGCGATCCTGCTGTCGCTCGCGTGCGGCGCCTTCGTCGCCGCCGAGTTCTCGCTGACCACGGTCGAGCGCAGCGAACTGGAACGGGCGGTGGAGCGCGGCGAGCGCGGCGCTCCCGGAGCGCTCAAGGCCGTCCGGAACCTCACCTTCCAGCTCTCCGGCGCCCAGCTCGGCATCACCGTCACCAACCTGGTGGTCGGCATGCTCTCCGAGCCGTCGATCGCCAAGCTGATCGCCGGGCCGCTGGAGTCGCTGGGTCTGTCGAGCACCACGTCGAGCTCCGTCGCGCTGGTGCTGGGCACGGCCCTGTCGACCGTGTTCCTTATGGTCGTCGGCGAACTCGTGCCCAAGAACTGGGCGATCTCCTCCCCGCTGGCCGTCGCCAAGCGCGTGGGCAACGCGCAGCGGTGGTTCAGCGCCGCGTTCCGGCCCTTCATCACCCATCTCAACAACGCCGCGAACCGCATCGTGCGCCGCTTCGGCGTGGAGCCCACCGAGGAACTCGCCGCCGCGCGCGGCCCCCAGGAGCTCGCGGCCCTGGCCCGGCACTCCGCGAAGGAGGGCGCCCTGGAGGCGGACACCGCGGAGCTGTTCGTGCGCACGCTGAACCTGGCCGATCTGACCGCGGAGAACGTGATGACCCCGCGCGTCCAGGTCATCGCCCTCGACGCGGCGGCGACCTGCGAGGACGTGGCGAACGCGACCCGGGCGACGGGCCTGTCCCGGTTCCCGGTGTACCGCGGCAACCTCGACTCGGTCGTGGGCACCGCGCACATCAAGGACGTGCTGGCGATCCCGGCGGAGCGCCGACCGCGCGTCCCCGTCTCGGAGATCATGCGTGAGCCGCTCCTCGTGCCCGAGTCGCTGACCGTGGACCGGCTGCTGGACCGGCTGTCCGGCAAGCGGACGATGGCCGTGGTCATCGACGAGTACGGCGGCACGGCGGGCGTCGCGACGCTGGAGGACATCGTCGAGGAGGTCGTCGGCGAGGTGCGCGACGAACACGACCCGCACGAGACGTCCGACCTGGCAGCCGTGGGCAAGGACGACGAGGGCCGCACGCTCTACTCGGCCGACGGCGCCGCCCGCACCGACCAGCTCGCGCGCGTGGGCCTGCACACCCCCGAGGGGCCGTACGAGACGCTCGCCGGCCTGCTGGCCACCGAGCTGGGCCGGATACCGGAGGTCGGCGACACCATGGAGGTCGCGGGCTGGCGCATGGACGTGGTGGACGCCTCGGGCCGGCGGGCCGCGCGCGTGCTGCTGCACGCGCCGCTCGCCCCGTCCGAGGGTTTTGAACAGGAGGCCGGGAAGTGATCGCCGTCCAGTTGCTGATCGCACTGGCGACCCTCGTCGTCAACGCGTTCTTCGTCGGCGCCGAGTTCGCGCTGATCTCCGTACGCCGCTCCCAGATCGAGCAGTACCTCGAAGGCGGCGCGAAGGGCGCGCAGGGCGACCGGCGCGCCAAGAGCGTGCTGTGGGGTCTCCAGCACGTGTCCGCCCTGATGGCGGCCGCGCAGCTCGGTATCACCCTGTGCACGCTGATCCTCGGTGTGGTCGCCGAACCTGCCATCGCGCACCTGCTGGAACCGGCGTTCCACGCGGTGGGCGTGCCCGAGGGCGCGGGACACGCGGTCTCCTTCGTGATCGCGCTGGCGGCCGCGACCTATCTGCACATGCTGCTCGGCGAGATGGTGCCGAAGAACATCGCGCTCGCGGAGCCGGTGCGCAGCGCGCTGCTGCTGGGACCGCCGCTGGTCACGCTGGCCCGGGCGCTGCGCCCGGTGATCTTCGCGATCAACGCCTTCGCGAACGGCCTGCTGAGACTCCTGCGGATCGAGACCAAGGACGAGGTCGCCGCGGCCTTCTCGGACGCGCAGCTCGCCCAGATCGTCAAGGACGCGGGGGAAGCGGGTCTCATCGACGACCGCGCCCTGGAGCGGCTGCATGACGCCCTGGAGCTGGGGCGCCGCCCGGTGCGTGATGTCGTCCTGCCGCTGGAGCGGGTCGTCTACGCGCGCGTGGGCGTCACTCCGGAGGAGCTGGAGCGGCTGGCGGCGGAGTCCGGGTTCTCCCGGTTCCCCGTGGTGGACGAGGGGCGCCGGATCGTCGGTTACCTGCACGTGAAGGACGCGCTGGACGCCTCGCCCCGGGACAGGGCGTTCCGGCTGGGCGACATGCGGCCCATCGCGCGCGTGCGGGAGGCGACTCCGCTGGACGACGTCCTGACCGCGATGCGGGGCACCCGTACGCATCTGGCGGCCGTACTCGGCTCGGACGGGCGGCTGTCCGGTCTGGTGACCATGGAGGACGTGTTGCGGGAGCTGTTCGGGCAGCGGGCGTGAGGCCGCGGAGGTGCGGCCGGAGGTGACCGACCGCTGGGTATGAGACTCGGGCTACCATCGATGTCGCCATGCAGACGAATCCCACACACACCAGCCTGGTCGCGATCGGCGACTCCTTCACCGAGGGCATGTCGGACCTGCTGCCCGACGGCTCCTACCGGGGCTGGGCGGACCTCCTCGCCGCCCGGATGGCCGCCCACACCCCCGGCTTCCGGTACGCCAACCTGGCGGTGCGCGGCAAGCTGATCGGACAGATCGTCGAGGAACAGGTGCCGGTCGCCGCCGCGATGGGCGCCGACGTGATCACCCTGGTCGGCGGCCTCAACGACACCCTGCGCCCCAAGTGCGACATGGGCCGCGTGAAGGGCCTGCTGACGGAGGCCGTGGAGCGCCTGACCCCCGCGTGCAAGGAGCTGGTGCTGATGCGCAGCCCCGGCCGGCAGGGGCCGGTCCTGGAGCGGTTCAGGCCGCGCATGGAGGAGCTGTTCGTGCATGTCGAGGAGCTCGCGGGGCGGCACGGCGCACTCGTCGTCGACCTGTACGGCGCCCCCTCCCTCGGCGACCCGCGCCTGTGGGACATCGACCGGCTGCACCTGACGGCGGAGGGCCACCGCCGGGTCGCCGAGGCGGTCTGGCAGAGCCTCGGGCACGACCCGGAGGACACCGAGTGGCACACGCCGATGCCGGCCACGCTGCCTCCGGGCTGGGCGGCGCGCCGCGTCGCCGACGCGCGGTTCGCCCGGCAGTACCTCCTCCCCTGGATAGGCCGCCGTCTGACCGGCCGGTCCTCCGGGGACGGCCTGCCGCCGAAGCGGCCCGACCTGCTGCCGTACGAGAGTCAGGCGTAGGAGTTTCCGTACGCGTTTCCGTCAGCGTTCCCTACGCGCGCGGACGACCGGCCACGCGGCCGGAGCCGGGGCGACCCCACCGAGCAGGGCGGGGTGACGCCGGGCAGCAGGGTGGGGTGACGCCGGTCTCGTAGGTTCCGCCGAACGAGGCCGTGGCGCTGGCCTGCACGAATCGCCAGTAGAATCCGTACACGTGACTTCCGCTCCCGCCAAGCCCCGTATCCCCAACGTGCTCGCCGGACGCTACGCCTCCGCCGAGCTCGCCACGCTCTGGTCGCCCGAGCACAAGGTGAAGCTGGAGCGTCAGCTCTGGCTCGCCGTGCTGCGGGCTCAGAAGGACCTCGGGATCGAGGTGCCGGACGCGGCGATCTCCGACTACGAGCGTGTCCTCGACACCGTCGACCTGGCCTCCATCGCCGAGCGCGAGAAGGTCACCCGGCACGACGTGAAGGCCCGGATCGAGGAGTTCAACGACCTCGCCGGCCATGAGCAGGTCCACAAGGGCATGACGTCCCGCGACCTGACGGAGAACGTCGAGCAGCTCCAGATCCGGCTCTCGCTGGAGCTCGTCCGCGACCGCACGGTGGCCGTGCTCGCGCGTCTCGGCAAGCTGGCCGGCGAGTACGGCGAGCTCGTCATGGCCGGGCGCTCGCACAACGTGGCCGCGCAGGCCACGACTCTCGGCAAGCGGTTCGCGACCGCCGCCGACGAGCTGCTGGTCGCGTACGGCCGCGTCGAGGAGCTGCTCGGGCGTTACCCGCTGCGCGGCATCAAGGGCCCGGTCGGCACCGCCCAGGACATGCTCGACCTGCTCGGGGGCGACGCCGCCAAGCTCAGCGAGCTGGAGGACCGGATCGCCGGTCACCTGGGCTTCTCGCGGGCGTTCACGTCCGTCGGCCAGGTCTACCCGCGGTCGCTGGACTACGAGGTCGTCACCGCGCTGGTGCAGCTCGCGGGGGCGCCCTCCTCGCTGGCGAAGACGATCCGGCTGATGGCCGGGCACGAGCTGGTGACCGAGGGGTTCAAGCCCGGCCAGGTCGGCTCCTCCGCGATGCCGCACAAGATGAACACCCGCTCCTGCGAGCGCGTGAACGGCCTGATGGTCATCCTGCGCGGCTACGCGTCGATGACCGGCGAGCTGGCGGGCGACCAGTGGAACGAGGGCGACGTGTCCTGCTCGGTGGTGCGCCGGGTCGCGCTGCCGGACGCGTTCTTCGCGCTCGACGGACTGCTGGAGACGTTCCTGACGGTGCTCGACGAGTTCGGCGCCTTCCCGGCGGTCGTCGCCCGGGAGCTGGACCGCTATCTGCCGTTCCTCGCCACCACCAAGGTGCTGATGGGCGCGGTGCGCGCGGGCGTCGGCCGTGAGGTCGCGCACGAGGCGATCAAGGAGAACGCCGTCGCCTCGGCGCTGGCGATGCGCGAGCAGGGTGCGGAGCGCAACGAGCTGCTGGACAAGCTGGCCGCCGACGAGCGGCTCCCGCTCGACCGCGCCCGGCTGGACGCGCTGATGGCCGACAAGCTGTCCTTCACGGGTGCCGCGGCGGCCCAGGTGGCCACGGTCGTCGGCCGCGTCGAGGAGATCGTGAAGCAGCGTCCGGAGGCGGCCGGTTACACCCCTGGAGCGATCCTCTGACGCGCTTCACCCAGGCGGAGCTGGAGGCCGCCCGCGACCGTCTCGTACCGGACGTCGTCGCGGGCGGCCTGCGCGTGCTGTTCTGCGGCATCAACCCGGGCCTGATGACGGCGGCGACCGGTCACCACTTCGCCCGCCCGGGCAACCGCTTCTGGCCGGTGCTGCACCTGTCCGGCTTCACCCCGAGGCTGCTGAAGCCCGCCGAGCAGCAGGAGTTGCTGTCCTACGGTCTCGGCATCACGAACGTGGTGGCGAGGGCGACCGCGCGGGCCGACGAGCTCACGGCCCGGGAGTACCAGGACGGCGGGCGGCTGCTGGCGGAGAAGGTGACCCGGCTGAAGCCCCGCTGGCTGGCGGTGGTGGGCGTGACCGCGTACCGGGCGGCCTTCGACGACCGCAAGGCGGCGGTGGGCCCGCAGGAGCGGCTCATCGGGGACACCCGCGTATGGGTGCTGCCGAATCCCAGCGGGCTGAACGCCCACTGGACGGCGGCGACGATGGCGGAGGAGTTCGCGCGGCTGCGGGTGGCGGCGCAGGACTGAGGGTCCCGTCCCGGGACGTCGTGCCGGGGGCCTCAGGGCGGGTCGGTCTCGGTGACGACCAGGAGGAGCTGGATCTCGTCGCACGGGTCGAGATCGGCGACGCCCAGGGCCACCCAGCGGTCGTGCTCCTCCGCCCGCCAGAGGTACACGTCCCCCACCCGGAGGCTCAGCTCGGCCCAGGGCTCGGGTATCTCCTCGGTCCCGGTCCGCAGCCGGACCGTCTGCAGCCCGACGTGGTCCGGATCTCCCCATCTCACGGTCAGTTTCCCCGCCAGGTGCTCCTTCTCCTCGTGGAACCGCTCCACCTCCGCGCGACGCACCGCGGTGTCCGCGACCGTGAGGCCGTGACTGGTCACCAAGGCCGTCGTACCGTGACCGGGTCCGAGGTACCTGTCGATGTCCATGAGTTCCAGTAAACCCGCCACCACTGACAATTGGCGGTCCGTCAGCCGGCCTGCCGCTCAGGCATCCCTTCGCCGTATCCGCCACGCCCCTGCGCCGACCGGCGTCGCCGTCCACAGGGCCGTCGCCGCGAGCCCCGTCCGCGGCCCCAGCGGGCCCTCCCACCTGCTGTGCAGCACGACTTGGCCGACTCGGTCGGGCAGCAGGTCCGCGTCGTTGCCGCTCATGTCGCCGAAGAAGACGAAGGACACGATCAGTAGGAACGGCACGAGGATGCCCAACACGGCTGTCCCGCTGCGCAGTACGGCCGTCAGGCCCGCCGCGAGCAGCGCCACGGTCGGTCGACGAGCCGCCGAAGATCCTCGTCGTGACGACCTTCCAGAGCGACCAGTACGTGTACGAGCGACCAGTACGTCTACGAGGCGCTGCGCGCGGGTGCGAACGGGTTCCTGCCGAGGCGGTTCCGGGCCGCCGAGATCGTGCACGCGGTGCGCCTGGTCGCCGAGGGCGGGTCGCTGCTGTTCGCGGCGTCGGTGCGGCGCCCGGCCGCCGAGTACGGCGACCGCGGAGGCGATCGGGCGGCCCGGGACACCCTGAAGCGGGCCGGGCCGACCGAGCGGGGGCCGAGGTGCTGCGGCTGACGGCACGCGGGATGTCGTACCCGGAGATCGCCGCCCGGCTCGTCGTCGTCGGCGGAGACGGTCAAGCCCCATGCCGGGGCGGTGCCGGCGAAGCTCGGAGCACACAACCGGACGCGGGCGGTGATCACGGCGTACGAGTCGGGGTTCGGCGCGCCGGGGTGAGCGAGCGCCGGTAGATATCGGTACGGATTCCTTACTCGCCGGGGTACGTCCCGCCGAGTACGATCCGCCCAACACGCGCACGAGCTGGAAGGACGGACGTTGGGGCAGCTGACCGGCGGGGATCCCTCGCTGCTGCGAAGGATCAATTCCGCGGTGGTGCTGCACGCTCTGCGTGCCGCGGACTGCGCGACGCTCACGGAGATCACCCGCATGACGGGCCTGTCCCGGCCGACCGTCGAGGGGGTCGTCGAGGATCTCATCGGGGCCGGGCTCGTCGTCGAGAAGGCGGCCGACGAGAGTGTCGCCCGGCGGCAGGGGCGGCCCGCGCGGCGGTTCCGGTTCCGGGCGGAGGCCGGGCACCTGCTGGGGCTGGAGATCGGCTCGCACCGGGTGGCCGCGCTGCTGTCCGACCTGGACGGCCGGATACTGGGCGCGCAGGCCAAGGAGGTCGACGAGGCGGCACCGGCGGACGAACGGCTGGAGCGGCTGCGTACGGCCGTCGCCGAGCTGCTCCGCCGGGCGGGGGTCCCGCGCAACTCGCTGCGGGCGGTGGGGGTCGGCACGCCCGGGATAGTGGAGGCGGACGGGACGGTACGGCTCGGCACCGCGCTGCCCGAGTGGACGGGGCTGCGGCTGGGTGAGCGGCTGAGCCGTTCCTTCAAATGTCCGGTGCTGGTGGAGAACGACGCCAACGCGGCGGCCGTGGCCGAGCACTGGAAGGGCTCGGCCACCGAGTCCGACGACGTCGTCTTCGTGCTGGCCGGGCTGAGCCCGGGCGCCGGCTCACTGATCGGGGGCCGGCTGCACCGGGGATACGGCGGGGCGGCCGGGGAGATCGGCGCGCTGCATCTGCTGGGCCGGGAGGTGACGCCGGAGACGCTGCTGTCCATGACGGACGAGCCGTTGCATCCGCTGGACGAGCAGGCGGTCGCCGAGGTGTTCGCGCAGGCCCGCGGGGGCGACCGGCAGGCCCGGGCTGCGGTGGACCGTTTCATCCAGCGGCTCGTCCACGACGTGGCCGCGCTGGTCCTGGCGCTCGATCCGGAGCTGGTCGTGGTGGGCGGCTGGGCGGCCGGTCTGGACGGTGTGCTGGAGCCGCTGCGCAACGAGTTGGCGCGCTACTGTCTGCGCCCGCCGAAGGTGGCCCTGTCGCTGCTCGGTGAGGCGGCGGTGGCGACGGGAGCGCTACGGCTCGCCCTCGACCATGTCGAGGAGCAGCTGTTCGCGGTCGAGGGGACGGTGACGGCGCGGCGGTGACCGGCCGTCACGGGTGAAACGCGACGCGCCCCGGTGGAGTTCCGGGGCGCGGCGGGGTGTCCGCCCGGTGACCGGGTGCAGGCTGTTCAGGGAGCCTGCCGTATCCGGCCCGCGGGCGACGCGGTGTTCAGGAGGCCTGGCGCTCCGGGCCGTGGTGTATCTCCACACCGCCGGACGCGCCGAACGTCAGTCGGCAGGTGTCCGCGCGGTAGGTCGCGACGGAGAGCGCCGCGGTGCGTCCCCCGGCGAAGAAGCGGGTGGTGACGACGAGGACGGGGGCGCCGGGGAGGCGGTCGAGTTCCCGGGCGTCGTCCGCGCGGGCCGAGCCCAGCTCCACGGCGCGGTCCTGGCCCTCCAGTTCCAGGCGCTGGAGCTCGCGCAGCACCGCACGCGCGCGTGCCGCCTCGGAGGGGGTGTCGATCGCGGTGAGGTCGGGCACCGACGCCACCGGGACGTAGAGCAGTTCGGCGGCGACGGGCTGGCCGTGCGAGACCCGTGAGCGGCGCACGATGTGCACGGCCTGGTCGCGCGCGGTCTCCAGGGCGGTGGCGACGACCGCGGGCGGAGCCGCGAGCGTGCAGTCGACGGCCTGCCAGGCGTCGTCGCCGGTGCCCGGCCAGACCTGCTGGTCGTTGCCGACGGCGACGCCCATCCGCGGCGGGGCGACGGTGGTGCCGACGCCACGGCGGCGCTGGAGCCGGCCCTCCAGTTCGAGCTGCTCCAGTGCCTGACGGAGCGTGGCACGGGCGACGCCGAAACGGGCGGCCAGGTCACGCTCGTTGGGCAGGATCTCGCCCACGGTGAATTCCGAGTCGAGTGCCTCGCTGAGCACGGTCTTGAGATGCCAGTACTTCGGTTCCGGTACCGATTCCAGCTGCGTGGTCCCCACCCTGTCCTCCGCAATCGCCGTGGTCCGGCGGCGTTTTTCGCGCCCTTGTTTATTAAAGGTTGTTGTACTTCTCTGCGACCATAGGGCGGCCCCCACCCTTGGTCAAGACCAATCCTCGGTCCCTCTGGAGGACGACAGGTGTCCGACAGAAAAGCGTTCACGGCGCGTTCGTACGGGCGCGTCTTCGTGACACTCCGGCAAGGTCCGCTTAGTAAAGGGCGCCCCGAGGAGGAGGGGTCGTGCGGTTCACTCTCAGGGGCTACCCGTCGGTAGCTATTGCTGACAAGCTGTCTACGGCGTCCGCCGGCCGGTCCACGGCCCGTCCAGTCGAGGAGCTCCTCATGTCCGCCACCGTCTCCTTCACGGTCCCCTCCCCCAGTGGCCCGCTGCCCGTCACCGTCTCCTACGCGCGCGCGGGCCGGGGCGAGCCGCTGCTCCTGCTGCACGGCATCGGACACCACCGGCAGGCCTGGGACCCGGTGGTGGACATCCTCGCCGCCGAACGCGAGGTCATCGCCGTGGACCTGCCCGGCTTCGGCGTGTCCCCGCCCCTGCCGGACGGACTGGCCTACGACCTGCCCACGACGGCCGCCGTGTTCGCCGCCTTCTGCGAAGCGCTGGAGCTCGACCGACCCCATGTCGCGGGCAACTCCCTCGGCGGACTGCTCGCCCTGGAACTCGGCCGCGAGAAGCTCGCACGGTCCGTCACCGCGCTGTCCCCCGCCGGGTTCTGGTCACAGGCCGAGCGCCGCTACGCCTTCGGCGTCCTGCTCACGATGCGCCAGATCTCGCGCCGGATGCCGCTGCCCCTCGTCGAGCGGATGGCGCGCAGCGCGGCCGGCCGTACGGCCCTCACCAGCACCATCTACGCCCGCCCCAGCCGGCGTTCACCCGAGGCCGTGGTCTCCGAGACGCTGGCCCTGGCCCGGGCCACCGGGTTCGACCAGACCCTGCGGGCCGGCGCCACGGTCCGGTTCACCGACGACCTCCCCGGAGTACCGGTCACGCTCGGCTGGGGCACCCGCGACTGGCTGCTGGTGCGCCGCCAGGGCGTCCGGGCCAAGCGGATCATTCCCGCCGCGCGCCTGGTGCGGCTGCCCGGTTGCGGTCACGTCCCGATGAGCGACGACCCGGCGCTCGTCGCGCGCGTGATCCTCGACGGCAGCCGCTGACGTCCTGGGGGCACGCCGCAACACCCCGGCCCCCAGGGCGACTCCGGCCCCGACAAGGGCGCTCCCCACGCCCTGGGCGGGGCCGTAGGAGCCCGTTCCGACGAGCGGGGCGGTGCAGGCCGCCGCCACCGGGATGAGCCCGGAGAAGAGCGTGGCGCGCTCCGCGCCGATCCGCTGCATGCCCATGTACCAGCACACGAAGCCGACGACGGTGACGACGGCCGCCTGCCACAGCAGCGCGGCGGCCTCCGTGCCGTCCGGCCGCCGCAGCCACGCGCCGCCGTCGATCAGCAGACCGGTCGCCGCGGCCTCGGCCGGCGGCGCCGCCCCCCCCGGGGGGGGCAGCGGCCGGGGGCCGGCCACGCGCCGCGTACCAAACGCAGCCCGGGCGCCGGGCCCGCGCCCGCGGCGACCGCACACACCGTGGCGGACAGCAGCCGTGGCCCGAGAACCCGCAGGACGGGCACGGCCAGCACCGCGAAGCCGACCTCCCCGGCCAGCGCGCAGACCGAGTAGGCGATGCCCGCGCCGTCCGTGCGCCCCCACCCCTGCACCGTGAACGCGCCGACGGCCACCAGCGACGCCCCGGCCAGCACCGGACGGCGGGGCCGCCGTCCCTCCAACAGCGGGACGACGACCGCCACGACGACGGGCGCGCAGCCCACGAGTACGCCGGGGACGGCGGGTTCCGCCGAGCGCTCGGCGGCCAGCACCGCCACGTTGAAGCCGACCATCCCGACGGCCGCGAGCAGCGCCAGGCGCAGCCACAGCCGGCGGGACAGCGCGCGCAGCCGGAGCCCGGCCCCCGCCCCCACCAGGGGCACGAGCAGCAGACAGGCGAGGCCGTAGCGCAGGGCCTGGCCGCCCGCGTACGGATAGTCGCCGAGGACGCTGTTGGCGGTGAACGATCCTCCGACGAGGAGGCAGGCGAGCGCGGCGAGCAGGGACCCGCGCAGGGTGGTCGCGTTCATGAAAGTGACGCTAGGAGCGGCGGCGGTCCCGGTTAAGGTCCACTTCCATGACGCCATCGGGGACCAATCCCGGCCCGCGGCCCGGGTCGGCAGCCTGGGAACTGCTGCTGCCGGCCGTCTCGGCCCCGCCGCGCGCGCGTGGCCGCGCGCTCCAGGCCGCTCTGCGCGACGCGGTGCGCTCGGGACGGCTCGCGCAGGGCACCCGCCTGCCGTCGAGCCGCGATCTCGCCGCCGATCTCGGCGTCTCGCGCGGGCTGGTGACGGAGGCGTACGAGCAGTTGACGGCCGAGGGCTACCTGCGCAGCGGCCGCGGCGCGGGAACCTGGGTGAGCGGCGCCGTCCGGGCGGCCCGGCCACGCGCGCGGGACCTCGCTCCGCGGGCCCCGGGGACACCGGCCGACTTCGTGCCGGGCACCCCGGACCTGTCGCTGTTCCCGCGCGCCGCCTGGGCCGCCGCGCAGCGGGGTGTGCTGGCCGAGCTGCCCCACCACGATCTCGGCTATCCCGACCCGCGCGGGCTGCCCCGGCTGCGCACCGCGCTCGCCGGACTCCTCGCCCGCCGCCGGGGCGTGGTCGCCGACCCGGAGCGCCTCGTCATCGTCTCCGGGGTGGCCCAGGCGACGGCGCTGCTCGGGCTCGCGCTGCACGCGCGCGGGACGGACACCGTCGGCGTCGAGGACCCCGGGAGCCCCCGGCACAGCGCTCTGTACGCGGCGGCGGGTGTCACCGCCGTACCGCTGGCGCTCGACACCGAGGGGCTGGCCGTGGATCCGCTCAGGTCGTCCGGGGTACGGGCCGTGGTGACGACGCCCGCGCACCAGTTCCCCACCGGGATCGCGTACTCCGCGCGGCGGCGCGCCGAACTGCTCGACTGGGCGAGGTCCGTGGACGGTTTCGTGGTCGAGGACGACTACGACGGCGACTTCCGTTACGACCGCGCTCCCGTGGGCGCGCTCCAGGGCCTGGACCCCGAGCGCGTGGCCTACACCGGGTCGGTCAGCAAGTCGCTCGCACCGGGACTGCGGCTCGGCTGGCTGCTCGTTCCCGAGGCGCTGGCCGAGGAGGTCGTGGAGCGCAAGCGGACGATGGACCTCGGCCATCCCACGCTCGACCAGGCGCTGTTCGCCCGGTTCGTGGAGCGCGGCGACTACGACCGTCAGCTGCGCCGCTGCCAGCGGGCCTACCGGGAGCGCCGGGACGCGCTGGTGGGCGCGCTCGGGGAGCACTTCCCCGGGGCGCGGGTGTCCGGGATCGCGGCGGGGCTGCATGTCATCGCCGAGTTTCCGGGACGGTACGGGCCGCGGGAACGGTTCCTCGCGCGGACGGCCGCGGCGGGCGTCGAGGTGCGTGCGCTGGCGGAGTACGCACACGCGCGTGCCGTGCGGGACGCGCGCATCCGTCTCGTCCTCGGCTACGCGCAGATGTCGCCCGCGCGCATCCGGGACGGCGTACGGCTGATGGCGGAGGCCGTCGCGGGCGGGTGACACCGACGGGCGACACGGGCAGGTGACACGGATGGGCGATACCGACGGGCGATACGGGCGGGTGACGCAGGCCGTGCGCGTCGGATCCCGGGTGCGCGCGGTCAGTTGTTCACTTGTGGTTTCCGTGTGCGCTGCGGCGCACCAGTAGTTGTGGCTGTGCACACCGGCCGGTTCCCGCCCCTGGAGGCCCTTCCATGTCACCCAGTCCGTTTCCCGGGCGCCGCAGCGTCCTGCGCGGCTCGCTCGCCGCTTCCGCGGCCCTGACCCTGCCCGCCGCCGTCGGCGCGGCACCCGCTTTCGCGCTGTCCGGGCGGCCCAAGGCGGGTTGGGGTGTGCAGGCCGGGGACGTGACCTCCGACTCCGGGCTGGTGTGGGTGCGCTCCGACCGTCCGGCGCGGATGGTCGTCGAGACCGCGGCCACCGAGTCGTTCCGCGGGGCCCGCCGCTGGCACGGTCCGCTGCTCGGCGCCGGTACGGACTTCACCGGCACCACCCGGCTGCACGGG
Source organism: Streptomyces sp. NPDC058295 (assembly GCF_042880655.1). Classification (NCBI taxonomy): domain Bacteria; kingdom Bacillati; phylum Actinomycetota; class Actinomycetes; order Kitasatosporales; family Streptomycetaceae; genus Streptomyces; species Streptomyces sp. NPDC058295. The sequence goes on along the minus strand of NZ_JBHVYO010000043.1, from coordinate 51,105 downwards.
CTGCCCGCCGGCGAGCAGATCCACTACCGGGTGCTCCTCGCCGACCCGGACGACCCGCGGCGCACCGGGGAGCCGGTGACCGGTACCTTCCGCACCGCGCCCCTCGGGCGTCGGCACGGCGTGCGCTTCCTGTGGTCGGGAGACCTCGCGGGCCAGGGCTGGGGCATCAACCCCGAGCTCGGCGGTTACCGCATCTACGACGCGATGGCGAAGCTCGATCCCGACTTCTTCCTGTGCAGCGGCGACAACATCTACGCCGACGGCCCGATCGCGGCGACCCAGGCGCTGCCCGACGGCACCCTCTGGCGCAACGTCACCACCGAGGAGAAGTCCAAGGTCGCCGAGACGCTCGCCGAGTTCCGCGGCAACTTCCGCTACAACCTGCTCGACGAGAACCTGCGCCGCTTCAACGCTCAGGTGCCGTCCGTCATCCAGTGGGACGACCACGAGGTCCGCAACAACTGGTACCCCGGCGAGGTGATCGCCGACTCCGACGCCCGCTACACGGAGAAGAGCGTCGACGTGCTCGCGGGGCGCGCCCGGCGGGCGTTCGGCGAGTACTTCCCGATCTCGACCCTGCGTCCGGGCGCGAAGGAGGGCCGGGTCCACCGGGTCGTGCGCCACGGGCCGCTGCTGGACGTGTTCGTGCTGGACATGCGGACGTACCGCAACGCCAACTCGCCGGACGACCAGCTCGTGGACCCGCAGGGCATCCTCGGCGCCGAGCAGCTGGAGTGGCTGAAGCGGGAGCTCTCCCGGTCGCGCGCGGTGTGGAAGGTGATCGCCGCCGACATGCCGCTCGGCCTGGTGGTGCCCGACGCCACCGAGGGCAGGGCGAACATCGAGGCCGTCGCGCAGGGCGACCCGGGCGCGCCGCTGGGCCGTGAGCTGCAGATCGCCGAGCTGCTGCGGTACATCAAGCACCGCCGGATCACCGGCACGGTGTGGCTGACGGCCGACGTCCACCACACCTCCGCGCAGCACTACCAGCCCTCGCGGGCCGCGTTCGGCGACTTCGAGCCGTTCTGGGAGTTCGTCTCCGGCCCGCTCAACGCGGGCGCCTTCCCGGCCAGCGCGCTGGACAACACCTTCGGTCCGGAGCGGGTGTTCGTGAAGGCGCCGACCGCGTCGAACGTGTCGCCCGCCGGCGGCTACCAGTTCTTCGGCGAGGTCGACATCGACGGCGGCAGCGGGGAGCTGACGGTGCGTCTGCGCGAGCAGGACGGGACCGTGCTGTTCACACAGGTGCTCCAGCCGGGACGGGTCGGCCAGTAGTCCGCGTCCCGTACCCTCGGACACGTGCCGCGCACCGGCGTCATCCCCTGGTGCGCGGCACAGTCGTGACACCCCGTACGCGGCGTGATCGTAGAAGAATTAACAAAACGGGCATTGGTAACCTTTACCCATCAGTCACAAACCGTTCGTGATCACGCAACACCGTTCCTCCACAGTGGCTGCATGACTCGAGACATGTCTGATGTGACGCGTGCGAAACGCGGACGCCCTGTGCACCACTGGCGACGGGACGTGGTGGAACTCGCCGCGCTGTTCACCGCGGTCGCGGTGGCCGACGGGGTGGCGAACCTGGTCGGCCACGGACCCGACGGTCCGGCGCTGCTGGCCGTCTCCGCGGCCTTGCTCGTCGCTACGGCCGGTTTCCACACCTGGTGGGCACGGCGCCACGGTCACGCGCCCCCCACAGGCGATACCGACGCCCGGCCGCGCTCCGAGGAGCCGCAGGCCGGGCCGTCCGAACTCCCCTCCCAGGTCGCCGAGGAGAGCGCCCTGTGGCGGATGCGGACGACGGTGAAGGACGCCCCGGGGTCACTGGCCGCGCTCTGCGCGGCGCTCGCCGGCCACCGGGTGGACATCCTGAGCCTGCAGACGCACCCGCTGGGCGAGGAGACCGTGGACGAGTTCCTGCTGCGCGCCCCGGGCGCCCTTTCGGCGGCCGAGATCACCCGGGCCGTGGCACGGGCGGGCGGCAACGGCACCTGGATCGAGCGGGCCGACGCCCACGACCTGGTGGACGCGCCGACCCGGGTCCTCGGCCTGGCCACCCGAACGGCTCTCGACGCGGCTGAACTACCCTTGGCACTGCGTCAGTTGCTGGGCCGCTGCACGATCCGTTCGCTGCCCGCCGCGCCGGGTGGCAGCGGCCGTGGGCAGGAGGGCGTGCCCGTGGAGGGCGTACTGGAGGACACCGTGATGCGCCTGCGGGCGCCGGAAGGCGGAGTGATCACCGTGGAGCGGCCGTATCTGCCGTTCACCCCGACCGAGTTCGCCCGCGCGCGTGCGCTGGTGGAGCTGGACGCCCGGCTCGGCCCGCGGGTGCCGCGCGGCCAGGACGTACTGACGCTGCCCGAGGGCAACGCCATCACCGTGCGCCGGGCCGAGCCCGGCGACCTGGCGGCGGCCAAGGCGATGCACGACCGGTGCTCCTCGCGCACGCTGGGGATGCGCTACCACGGGCCCGTCGGCGACGCCGACCGCTATCTCAGGCACCTGCTCAGCCCCCGCTTCGGCCGCACCCTCGCCGTGCAGACCCCGTCGGGGCGGGTCGTCGGCCTCGGTCACCTGCTGTGGGACGGCGACGAGACGGAGGTCGCCCTGCTGATCGAGGACCAGTGGCAGCGGCGCGGCATCGGCGCCGAACTGCTCGGCCGGCTGGTGGCGATGGCCGTCGAGGCGGGCTGCGAGAGCGTCTACGCCGTGACGCAGGCATCCAACACCGGCATGGTCGCCGCCATGCGCGGGCTCGGCCTGCCCCTCGACTACCAGATCGAGGAGGGCACCCTGGTCATCACCGCACGCCTGGACGGCGCCGCGAGCCGGGCGCGGGCAGGCTCCGGGCGGTACGACGAGCGCGTCGCACGCGACTGAGTCACGCAGCACCACGCGGCCCGGCGGTGCGACCACACCGCCGGGCCGTCCGCATACGGACCGCCGTTCACGGACCGCCGTTCACGGACCGCCGTGCCCCGACTGCCGTACACGAACTGCCGCACCCGCATCGCCGTATCCGGACCGCGCTACACGGACCGCCGCACCCGCATCGCCGCCTATCGGTTCGCCGCCCGCGGTCACACGACGGCGGCTCCGCGCCCCGCCGGGGCGGCCGTGGCGTCCGCCGCGCCGAGTGCCCCGCGCAGGTCGTCCCACAGGTCCTCGACGTCCTCCAGACCGACCGAGAGCCGCAGCAGCCGGTCGCTCACGCCCGCGCCCCGGCGCTCGTGCGCGTCCACGATGCGATGGCTGATGGACGCCGGGTGCTGGATGAGGGTGTCGACGCTGCCCAGACTGACGGCCGGGGTGATCAGCCGGACCCCCGCGATCACCTCGTGCGGGTCGCCGTGGACCTCGAAGGCGATCATCGCGCCGCCGATCCGCGGATAGTGGACGCGGGCCACCCGCGGGTCGGCGGCCAGCCGCCGGGCCAGGTCGGCGGCGGTCGCGGAAGCGGCCCGCACCCGCACCGGGAGCGTCGACAGGCCCCGCAACAGCAGATAGCCGGCCAGCGGATGCAGGACGCCGCCGGTGGCGAACCGTATCTGCCTAAGCCGGCCGGCGAACTCCTCGTCGCAGGCGACCACGCCCCCCAGCACGTCCCCGTGTCCGCCCAGGTACTTGGTGGCGCTGTGCAGGACGAGCCGCGCGCCCCGCTCGGCGGGTCGCTGGAGCACGGGCGTCGCGAAGGTGTTGTCCGCGAGCAGCGGGACCGAGCCGCAGGCGTGGGCGACAGCCCGCAGGTCGACCTCGGCGAGCGTCGGGTTGGCCGGCGTTTCGACCATGACGAGACCGGTGTCCGGGCGCAGCGCGTCGGCGATCCCGGCCGGGTCGGTCCAGGTGACCTCCGAGCCGAGCAGCCCGGCGGTCAGCAGGTGGTCGCTGCACCCGTAGAGAGGGCGCACGGCGACAACGTGCCGCAGCCCCGTCGAAGCACGCGCGAGCAGCACCGCGCTGAGCGCCGCCATCCCGCTGGCGAACGCGACCGCGCTCTCGGTGCCTTCGAGACGGGCGAGGGCCGTCTCGAAACGGGCGACCGTCGGGTTGCCCAGCCGGCCGTAGACGGGCGGTCCCTCCGGCTCCGCGCCCGTCGTGGCGAACGCGTCGATGCGGGCGGCCTCGCCACGGCTGTCGAACGACGGGTAGGTGGTGGACAGGTCGATCGGCGGGGCGTGCAGGCCCTGGCGGGCCAGGTCGTCCCGCCCGGCGTGCACGGCCTCGGTGGCCAGTGCGCGGGGCGCTCTCGACGCGGGTCGGCGTACGTCGTCGTACGCGTGCGTGCTCGCTGAGGCTGAGTCCATGGATCGCAGGGTGAACATCGAACGGGGTCGTGTAATCGAACACCGTGCTACGTTCGGCCAATGGCTGAATCCGTCGTACTGGACCCGGTCGATCTCCAGCTGCTGCGGCTGCTCCAGAACGACGCCCGGACCACCTACCGCGACCTCGCGGCGCAGGTCGGGGTCGCGCCGTCGACGTGTCTGGACCGGGTGACGCGGCTGCGCCGCTCGGGTGTGATCCTCGGTCATCAGCTGCGGCTCGATCCGGCCAAACTGGGGCGTGGCCTCCAGGCACTGCTGTCGGTACAGGTCAGGCCGCACCGGCGGGAGTTGGTGGGGCCCTTCGTGGAGCGGATCCGGGGGCTGCCGGAGGCGCTCACCGTCTTCCACCTCACCGGGCCCGACGACTATCTCGTCCATGTCGCCGTCGCGGACATGGCGGATCTGCAGCGGCTGGTGCTGGACGAGTTCACCTCGCAGCGGGAGGTGGCCCGGGTCGAGACGCGGCTGATCTTCCAGCAGTGGGAGTGCGGACCGCTGCTGCCGCCGACGACTTCGGGACAAACCGCGTGACGTGCGCCACTGCCTCGTACGAGGATGGAGCCCATGTCACAGACCAGCAGCCCGCTTCCCCGCGAGGTCGCCGACGCGTATGTCGACGACCTCATCGCCCTCGACCCGGTGACCGGCACCTACCTCGGCGTACAGGAGAGTTCGAGCCGTCTGCCCGACTACTCGCCCGCCGGCCTGGAGGCGCTCGCGCAGCTCGCGCGGGACACCCTGGCCCGGCTCGACGAGGCGGAGCGGAGGCCCGGCGCGGAAAGTGACATCGAGCGCCGGTGCGCACGCCTGCTGCGCGAGCGCCTGACCGCGGAACTCGGCGTGCTCGAGACCCACGAGGGACTGCGCCTTGTGGGCAACATGGCCACGCCTCCGCACAACGTGCGCGAGGTGTTCACCGTGACGCCCACCGAGACCGAAGCGGACTGGGCGGCGGTCGCCGAGCGGCTGCGCGGGGTGCCGGCGGCCCTCGCGGGCTACCGGGAGTCCCTGGCGCTGGGCCTGGAGCGCAAGCTGTACGCGGCGCCGCGGCCGACCGTCACGTTCGTCGGACAGCTCACCGAGTGGTCGGACACGGACGGCGAGGGCCGCGGCTGGTTCGAGGACTTCGTGTCCACCGGGCCGGACGCCCTGCGCGCCGAGCTGGACGAGGCCGCCCGCACGGCGACCGCGGCCGTCGTGGAGCTGCGGGACTGGATGCGGGACGTCTACGCGCCGACGATCGAGGGCGCGCCGAACACGATCGGCCGGGAGCGGTACGCCCGTGCGTCGCGCTACTTCAACGGCACCGATCTCGACCTCGACGAGGCGTACGCGTACGGCTGGGCGGAGTACCACCGGCTGCTCGCCGAGATGAAGAAGGAGGCCGAGAAGGTCCTGCCGGGGGCGGAGACCCCCTGGGTGGCGCTGGCCCATCTCGACGAGCACGGCGCGCACATCGACGGCGTCGACGAGGTCCGCGACTGGCTCCAGGGCCTGATGGACCAGGCGATCGAGCAGCTCGACGGCACGCACTTCGAACTCGCCGACCGGGTACGGAAGGTGGAGTCGCGGATCGCCCCGCCCGGCGGCGCGGCCGCCCCGTACTACACGCCTCCGACGGAGGACTTCTCGCGGCCGGGCCGCACCTGGCTGCCGACGATGGGGCAGACCCGCTTCCCGGTCTACGACCTCGTCTCGACCTGGTACCACGAGGGCGTCCCCGGTCACCACCTCCAGCTGGCGCAGTGGGCGCACATCGCCGGGAACCTCTCCCGTTACCAGGCCTCCGTAGGGCTCGTCAGCGCCAACGTCGAGGGCTGGGCGCTGTACGCGGAACGGCTGATGGACGAGCTCGGCTTCCTCACCGACGCGGAGCAGCGGCTCGGTTACCTGGACGCGCAGATGATGCGGGCGGTGCGGGTCATCGTCGACATCGGCATGCACCTGGAGCTGGAGATCCCGGCGGACTCCCCCTTCCACCCCGGCGAGCGCTGGACCCCGGAACTGGCCGAGGAGTTCTTCGGCGGGCACAGCAGCCGCCCCGCGGACTACGTGGAGAGCGAGCTGACCCGCTATCTGACCATGCCCGGCCAGGCCATCGGCTACAAGCTCGGCGAACGGGCCTGGCTGCTGGGCCGGGAGAAGGCCCGCGAGCGCCACGGGGATGCCTTCGACCTCAAGTCCTGGCACATGGCGGCCCTTTCGCAGGGCTCGCTGGGCCTGGACGACCTGGTGGACGAGCTGGCACAGCTCTGAGACTCGATGCGGGGCCGGCACGGCGGGCCGTCGCCGCGCCGGCCCCGAACGGGCTGGTCAGCAGCCGCAGTTCTCCGCGTCGACGGGCGCCGTGAGCGGATCGGCGGCGCGGCGCTCGGCGCCCTCCCAGGTCTCGTACGCGAAGCCCTCCCGCGCCCAGTACTCGAAGCCACCGAGCATCTCCTTGACCCGGTAACCGAGTTCGGCGAGCGCCAGGGCGGCGCGGGTGGCGCCGTTGCAGCCGGGCCCCCAGCAGTATGTGACGACCGGCACGTCCCGGTCGAGGAGCCGCGCGGCCTGCTCGGCGATGAGCGCGGTGGGCAGGTGGACGGCGCCCGGGATGTGACCCTGGTCCCAGGACTCGGTGGAACGGCAGTCCAGGACGACGAAGCCGGGGTCACCGCCCGCGGCGAGTGCCGCCGCCACGTCGGAGACGTCGGCGTGGAAGGCGAGGCTCGCCCGGAAGTGGGCGGCGGCCTCGGCCGGGGCCGCGGGGGCGACGCGCAGGACGGGGTTGACCGTGGTCGCGGCGGCCGTGCCGGTCATGGCGGTGAGCGGGGTCATGGGGGTCATCGCGGGGGCCCTCCCGTGGGGTTCCGGCTGGTCACTGCTTTCGGCGAGCTTTCGGTGAGCAGAAATCTACGACCGGCGATCCCTCTCCCTGAAGAGGCGTTCCCCGGCCTGAACCTTGCCCCGCCGGGGATTCCCCTGCTATCTCTCGCTCATGACCGCGTATTCCCCGGACGCCACCGACTGGCGCATTCTCGAGGTCCTCCAGCGCGAGGGCCGGGCCAGTTTCGCCGACCTGGCACGTGCCGTGGCGATGTCGGCGAGCGCCGTCACCGAGCGGGTGCGGCGGCTGGAGGAGGCGGGTGTGATCCAGGGGTACGCGGCCGTGGTGGACCCCGAGCGGCTGGGGTTGCCGATCCTGGCCTTCGTGCGGCTGCGCTACCCCAACGGCAACTACAAGCCGTTCCACGACCTGGTGGCCGTCACGCCCGAGATCCTGGAGGCACACCACGTGACGGGCGACGACTGCTTCGTGATCAAGGTCACCGCCCGTTCTATGCGGCACCTCGAAGAGGTGTCGGGCAAGATCGGCGCGCTGGGGTCGGTGACGACCAGCGTCGTCTATTCGTCGCCGCTCCCCAGGCGGCCGCTGGGCCGGTAGCCCCGCTGCCGCACCAGTGACCCCGATCTCCCCTTGACGACCTCCAGCTGGGCGTGGATCCGCCGCCGCAGGTCGGCGACATGGCTGACGATGCCGACGCTGCGGTCGCGTTCGCGCAGCGAGTCGAGGACGTCGAGGACCTCGTCGAGGGTCTGGTCGTCGAGGCTGCCGAACCCCTCGTCGATGAAGAGGGTGTCGAGGCGGACCCCGCCCGCCTCGTCGGTCACGACGTCGGCGAGACCGAGGGCGAGGGCGAGCGAGGCGAAGAAGGTCTCGCCGCCCGACAGCGTGGCCGTGTCCCGCTCGCGCCCGGTCCAGGCGTCGACGACGTGCAGTCCGAGCCCGCTGCGGCCGCGCCCGGCCCGGTCGTCGGAGTGCACCAGGGTGTAGCGCCCCGAGGACATGCGCTGGAGACGGACGGTCGCGGCGGCGGCCACCTGCTCCAGCCGTGCGGCCAGCACGTACGCCTCCAGGCGCATCTTGCGCTCGTTGTCGGCGGAGGTGCCGGCGGTGAGACCGGCCAGCCGGGCCACCCGGTCGTACTCCTCCCGCAGCGGCCCGAGCCGACGGACGCCGTCGCTCGCGCGCGCGGAGAGCTGGTCGAGTTCGGCACAGCGGCGGGCGGCGGCGTCCTGGGCGGAGGCGGCCGTGCGCAGCCGCTCGGCCGCGGCGGCCGCCGCCTGTTCCGCGGCCGCGAGGTCGGCGGGCGGCAGCTGGGCCGCCGCCACGGTGTCGGGTTCGGCGAGGACGGCCCGTACGGCGGCCTCCTCGGTCTGCCGGGCGTCCAGCCGCCGTTGCAGCTCACGGTGGGCGGTGTCGTCGAGGAGGGCGTCGGCGGCGGCCCGCGGGGTGTCGAAGCCGGCCCGGAACGCGGCTTCGTCGAGGCGCCCGTCGGCTGCCTTGAGACGCTCGGCGCTTCCTTCGGCGACGCGGACGGAGTCGGCCGCTTCGGTGAGCCGTGCCGCCAGCCCCTCCAGTTCGGCGGCCCGCGCGGCGACGCTCTCCGCGGACCCCCGGGCCTGCCTCAACTCCTCCTCCAGGGCGACCCGTTCGCGCTCCAGGCGCTCCCGGTGGCCCACCCGGGACGCGGTCCGCACCGCGGCTTCGCGCTGCGCCGCCGTACGGCGCTCATGCTCCTGCTCGGCATGGCGCAGCTCCTCCCGCGCGGGGTGCAGCGCGGAGGCCTCCCGGCGCGCCCGCGCGTAGCTCTCCTCGCCCTCCTGGGCCTCGGCGGCGAGCCGGTCCGTCGGGGTGTCGCCCGCCTCGGCGGTCGCGGCGGCGAGCGCCTCGCGCACGAGGCCGAGTTCGCGTTCGTCCTGGGCGTGCCGTTCCTCCGCGCGCCGGGAGGCGGTGAGCGCCCCTTCCTCGGTCTCACGGTCGACGTGCCCCGCGACCTTGCGGGCGGGCGCGGGGTGCTCGGTGGCGCCGCAGACGGCGCACGGTGTCCCGTCGGCGAGGGTGGCGGCCAGTTCGGCGGCGATGCCGTTCAGGCGCTGTTCCTTGAGGTCGAGCCAGTGCGCGCGGGCCGTCTGCGCCTGCTCGCCGGAGGCGAGGGCCTTGCGCTGCGCGGCCTCCAGATCGCGGGCCAGCTCGTCGCGCAGCCGGGCCGCCTTCAGGCGCCGCTGCATGGGCTCGCGCCGGCCGTCGAGCTGTTCGGCGCGGGCGGCGGCCTCCTGGGCGCCCTCGATGCGGGCCCGGAGACCCGCGCGGACGGCCTCCCAGTCCGCGAGCCAGGCCTCGGTCTCCGTCAGGACGTCCTCGTCGTCGCGCTCCCGCCGGTCCAGGTCGGCCCGCTCGGCGACGAGACCGGCCAGCCGCCGCTCGCCCCGGCGGGCCGATTCCAGCCCGCCCAGTTCCTCGGCGGTCCGGCGGGCCGCGGCGGCGAGCCCGGCGGCGCCGGCTTCCGCGAACCGCCGCGGCAGCAGATCCCGCGCGCGTGCCGCGCGCGCCGAGGCCCTGGTGTGCTCGGTGTCGGCGGCCTCGCGCAGCTCCAGCGCCGGCGCCACCGACTCGGCCTTGCGCGCCCGCTCCATCCGCGCCTGCGCGTCCCGATGGTCGCCCGCCCGCTCCTCCAGCACGGCGGCTCGCTCGCGCGCGTCGGCGAACCGCCGCTGGAGCCGGGCCCGTTCGCGTACGTCCGTCAGGGCGTGCTCGGCGGCCGCCTGCGCGGACTCTGCGGCGAGGCGGCCGCAGTGGGCGGTGGTCAGCAGCTCACGGGAGGTGCTGCGAGCGACGGCGGCCGCGGCCAGCACCGCCTCGGCGAGCCCGGGATCCCCCGGGTCGAGCTCGGGCAGCTCCATGGCGTCCCCTGCGACCTGCTGCATCCGGTGGGCGTCGGCGAGCAGCGCGGAGTCGCCCTCACGCACGCGTGCCTCGGTGGTGCGGCGGCGTTCGACGAGGCGCTTCTCGACCTCGGCGAACCGCCGGGTGTCGAAGAGGCGGCCGAGGAGCCGGCCGCGCGCCTCGGCGTCGGCCCGCAGGAAACGGGCGAAGTCGCCCTGGGGCAGCAGCACGACCTGGCAGAACTGCTCGCGGCTCATACCGAGCAGCTGGGTGATCTCCTCGCCGATCTCCTGGTGCGAGCGGCTGAGGTCCTTCCAGGCGCCGGCGGCCGCGTCGTACTCGCGCAGCCAGCTCTGCGCCTTCTCGACCGTCGTGCCCGTGCCACGCTTCTTGGGCCGCTCCCAGGGCGGCTGCCGGGTGACCTCCAGCCGGCGTCCCGCGACGGTGAGTTCGAGGGTGACCTCGGTGCGGGTGCCGGGTGCCGCGTGGTCGCTGCGCAGGGTCAGGCCCTGGCCGCTCTGCCGGGCGCCGGGCACTGAGCCGTACAGCGCGTAGCAGACGGCGTCCAGGACGGAGGTCTTGCCGGCGCCCGTCGGCCCGTGCAGCAGGAAGATCCCGGCGGCGGAGAGGTCGTCGAAGTCGACGCTCTGAGGGTCGCCGAAGGGGCCGAAGGCCGTCAGGCCGAGCCGGTGCAGCCTCACCGCGCCACCTCCCGTACCGCGTCGTCCGCGCGCACCGCGTCGAAGGCGTCCCGCAGCACGCCCTGCTCACGTGCGTCGGGGCCGGCTCCGCGCACATGGGCCACGAAGTCCTCGGCGATCTCCTGGTCGCTGCGGTCGGCCAGGCGCCGGGCGTACGACACCTCGGGGTCGTCGGGTGCGCGCTCGGGGGCGAAGACGAGGCTGAGCGTGTGCGGGAAGCGCTGGATGAGCCGGGCCATGGGGTCGGCCGGGCGGGCGGCGTCGGTGAGCGTCGCCTCGACCCACGCCTCCTCGTGGCGCGTGAGGGCGGGGTCGGCGAGCAGCTCCTCCAGCGGGCCGCGGACCCGGGCCAGCGCGCGCGGCACCGGGCAGTCGATCCGCTCGGCCTCGACCTCCCCGTCGGCGCCGAGGTCGACGAGCCACATGGTCTTGCGGTGCTCGCTCTCCGAGAAGGAATACGGCAGCGGGGAGCCGGAGTAGCGCACGCGCGCGGTGATGGTCTGGCAGCCGTGCAGGTGTCCCAGTGCGGTGTAGTCGACGCCGTCGAAGACCCCGGCGGGTACCGAGGCGACCCCGCCGACGGTGATGTCCCGCTCGCTGTCGCTGGGCTCGCCGCCGGTGACGAAGGCATGGGCGAGGACGACGGAACGCGTCCCGCGCGCGCGTGCGGCGAGGTCTGCGCGGACCCGGTCCATCGCGGCGGCCAGCACGGTCTCGTGGCCGGCCTTGTCCACGGCGAACTCGTCCTTCACCAGGGCGGGTTCGAGATAGGGCAGGCCGTAGAACGCCACGTCCCCATGGGCGTCGGCGAGCACCACGGGCGTCCCGGCGGCGGACGGGTCGGTGCGCAGATGGATACCGGCCCGCCCGATCAGCCCGGCTCCGACCCCGAGCCGGCGGGCCGAGTCGTGGTTCCCGGAGATCATCACCGTGGGCACGCCGAGGGCGGCGAGCCGGTGCAGCGCGTCGTCGAACAGTTCGACCGCGGCGAGCGGAGGCACCGCGCGGTCGTACACGTCTCCCGACACGACCACCGCGTCGACCTCGCGCTCACGCACGGTCGCGACGAGGTGACCGATGAACTCGGCCTGGGCGCCGAGCATGTTCACCCGGTGGAACGCCCGGCCGAGATGCCAGTCGGAAGTGTGCAGGAGCCTCATGATCCCCGAGATTAACGGCCGGGTCTGACATCACGGGCGGTTACTCCCGTATCGCACCGTCACGTCGACCGGCATAAAGGGGTGTTACGGACATTCCGTCCACGCGTTCGCCGAGCGTGTGACGAATCACCGAGTCGGACGCCTACGCCTCACGCGTCCCCGTAGGCCTCTCCGCCCAGCTCGAAGCGCGCCGTCCCCGCCGTCGCGTCCGCGAGCCAGGCGCGGAAGGCGCCCACGTCGGTGTCCGGCAGGCCGATCTCGATGGTCACCTCCTCGCCGTAGCGGACGTCGCGTACCGCGCGGCCCGTCGAGTGCAGGTCGTTCTGGACCTTGCCGGCGCGCTGGTGGTCCACGGTCACCGTGGCCAGCCGGAAGCGGCGGCGGGTGAGCGTGCCGAGGGTGTCGAGGGCCTCGCCGACGGCACCGCCGTAGGCCCGGATGAGGCCGCCCGCGCCGAGCTTGACCCCGCCGTAGTAACGGGTGACGACGGCGACGACGTACCGCATGTCGCGGCGCAGCAGCATCTGGAGCATCGGGACGCCCGCCGTGCCGCCGGGTTCGCCGTCGTCGCTCGCCTTCTGGACGGAGGCGTCGGCGCCGATGACGTACGCCCAGCAGTTGTGGGTGGCGTCGGCGTGCTCCTTGCGGACGGTAGCGATGAAGTCCTGGGCCTCCTGCTCGGTGGCCGCGGGGGCGAGGGCGCACAGGAAGCGGGAGCGGTTGACCTCGGTCTCGTGCACGCCCGCGTGGGAGACCGTGCGGTACTCGTCCTGCATCCGACCAGCCTATGCGGTGATCGCTGAGTCGCCGTCGCCGGAGGGTCGGGCGACGATGTGCGCAACGACCGAGGGTGGTGACCGTGGAACGTGGCCCGACCGATCGCGGGGAGCGCGCAGCATGACCGGCACCCGGGTGAAGGGGAGCGGCGCGGGTCCGGCGTCCTCCCGATGGCGGGCGTGGCTCCTGGAGGGGCTCAGCGAGCAGACCGCCCGTCATCCGGGCCCGCACGCCACCCCGCAGGCGGAGGAGGAGGGCCACCGCTGGTGGCGGGTGATGTGCCTGACCGGTGTCGACTACTTCTCCACGCTCGGCTACCAGCCGGGGATCGCCGCCCTCGCGGCCGGTCTGCTGTCCCCGCTCGCGACGCTCGTGCTGATCGCGCTGACGCTGCTCGGCGCGCTGCCGGTGTACCGCCGGGTGGCGCACGAGAGCCCGCACGGCGAGGGCTCGATCGCCATGCTGGAGCGGCTGCTGCCGTGGTGGTCGGGGAAGATCCTCGTGCTGGTGCTGCTGGGGTTCGCGGCCACCGACTTCATGATCACGATCACCCTGTCGTCCGCGGACGCCGCCGCGCACGTCGTGGAGAACCCGTTCGCCCCGCACTGGATGACCGACGGCAACGAGTGGATCACCCTGCTGCTGGTCGGCGCGCTGGGCGCGGTGTTCCTCAAGGGGTTCCGGGAGGCCATCGGCATCGCGGTGCCGATGGTGGCGTCCTATCTCGCGCTGAACGTCGTGGTGCTCGGCGTCTCCGCCTGGGAGATCCTCACCCACCCCGTGCGGATCGGCGACTGGACCGCTGCCATGACCGCCGAGCACTCCTCGCCGTGGGTCATGGTCGGCGTGGCTGTGCTGGTCTTCCCGAAGCTGGCGCTCGGCATGTCCGGCTTCGAGACCGGAGTGGCGGTGATGCCGCAGGTCAAGGGTGATCCGACGGACACCTGGGAGGAGCCGAGGGGGCGGGTGCGGGACACCCGGAAGCTGCTCACCACGGCCGCGCTGATCATGAGCTGCTTTCTGTTGCTGTCCAGTCTGGCGACGACGATCCTCATCCCTCAGGACGACTTCGAGAGCGGTGGCCCGGCGAACGGCCGGGCGCTGGCCTATCTCGCGCACGAGCATCTGGGCGAGGCCTTCGGCACGGTGTACGACGTCTCCACGATCGCGATCCTGTGGTTCGCGGGCGCCTCCGCGCTGGCCGGTCTGCTGAACCTCGTCCCGCGCTATCTGCCCCGCTACGGCATGGCACCCGAATGGACGCGCGCGGTGCGCCCCCTGGTGCTGGTGTTCATGGCGGCCGCCGTCTGCATCACCCTGTGGTTCAACGCGAACGTCGACGCCCAGAGCGGCGCCTACGCGACCGGGGTACTGGTGCTGATGCTGTCGGCGGCGTTCGCGTCGACCGTGGCGGTGCACCGGCGGGGCCGCCGCCGGGCCGCGCTCGGCTTCGGAGCGATCACGGCCGTCTTCGCCTACACGCTCGTCGCGAACGTCATCGAGCGACCGGACGGCATCAGGATCGCGGGGATCTTCATCTTCGCCATCCTGGTCACGTCGTTCGCCTCACGGGTGCGCCGCGCCTTCGAACTGCGCGCCGCCGAGGTCACCTTCGACGAGGTGGCGGCCCGGTTCGTCGACGGGGCCGCGCGGCACGGACCCCTCCAGCTCATCGCCAACGAGCCGCGCGAACACAGCACGCGCGCGTACCGCTCCAGGGAGTGGGAGCAACGCGAGCACACCCCGATCCCCGGCGGCGGTCCGGTGCTCTTCCTGGAGGTGTTCGTGCGGGACTCCTCCGACTTCACGGCGGACGTCACCGTGCGCGGCGACGAGAAGCACGGGGTCCGCCGGCTGCGCGTCTCCGGTCCCACGGTGCCCAATGCCATCGCCGCGATCCTGCTGGCCCTGCGCGACCGCACCGGTCAGGTGCCGCACGCGTACTTCAGCTGGACCGAGGGCAACCCGGTCGGCCATCTGATCCGGTTCCTCGTCTTCGGCGACGGCGAGGTCGCGCCGGTCACCCGCGAGGTGCTGCGCCGCGCGGAGCCCGATCCGGGGCGGCGGCCGCGCGTGCACGTCGGCTAGCCCTCCTGCGGTTTCCGGCCTCTCGGCACGGTCGTCGAGGTCAGCAGGGCCGTGCCCGGCGCCAGGGACCGCCAACCGGTCCCGTACCAGGCCAGGACGGCGATCGCCGATGTCGGGAACTTCAGCCGCACCTGGTCCAGGGCGTCGCCCGGACCGTCCCCGGCCAGGTCGAGGACCAGTTCCTCCAGGCCGGGGTTGTGCCCGACCAGCAGCAGTGTCCCGACCTCGGCGGGCGTCTCGTGGACGACCGCGAGGAGCCCGCGGACGTCGGCCCCGTAGAGCCGCGGGTCGAAGCGCACGGGGGGCGGGGCGTGCCATTCGGCGGCGGCCAGTTCCCAGGTCCCGCGGGCGCGGGCGGCGGTCGAGCACAGGGCGAGGTCCGGGAGGCAGCCGGCTTCGGCGAGCGCCCGGCCCGCGGCCGGAGCGTCCCGGAGGCCGCGCGGGGCGAGCGGCCGCTCGTGGTCGGGGACGCCCTCCGGCCAGGCCGACTTGGCGTGCCGCAGCACCACCAGCCGGCGCGGGGGTGTCCCCCCGCCGGACCCGTTCACGCCGGAGCTCCGAGGTCGCGGGTGAGTTCGAGACCGAGGAGGCGGTCGGCGTAGGCGTAGCTCTCGAAGCGGGCGCCGTCCGGCAGCTCGGGCCCGGCGGCCTCCAGCGACCGCAGTACCCGCAGCACCTCGGGCAGGTCCAGGTCGTCCTCCCAGGCGGTACGCAGCCGTCCGCGCACCGCGTCGGGAACCGGCCGCGAGGGCTGCCGCGCCCACTCGGCGACGGCTCGCCGCCAGCCCGCGAGGGTGGCCCGGGCCTCGCCCAGCGCGTCCGCGTCGAGTCGCAGGGGCCGGGTGCGGGGCTGGGCGAGAAGGGCCAGCCGCAGGACGGCGAAGTCGGGGTCCGTTCCCCCGGGGACCAGGCCCCGCCCCGGTCCCCCGGGCACCGCGCCCTCCGCCGGCGCGACGGCGACACACACCCCGTCGGGGAGCCGGCCGCCCTCCTCCACCACGTGCAGGATCTGCGCCTCGCCCACTCCGGCGCCCGCGCCGAGGTCGCGGCCGTCCTCGAAGGGGTGCATGCCGAGGGCGGTGGCGCCCGCCCGGAGTTCCGCCTGATCGCGTTCGCCGGACAGCAGCGCCCACACGGGCGTGCCGCCGAGTTCCAGCGCGCGGACGAGCAGATCGGCGACGAGGAGGACCCGGAGCGACCCGGCCCCGTACCCCGAGGCGTGCGCCTCCACCCGGGTCAGGCCACGGCGGACAGGGGCGGCGACGACTTGTTCGCCGGTTCGGGCGTCGATGAGGCTCAGCACGAGGCGAGCCTAGGCGGGCGGGCGCGACTTCGCAGGCAGGGGCCGGAATCAGGGTGCGGCGCGAGCTGTTGCAGTCGAGGACTGTTCCTTTTCGATCTCAAGGAGGCCGCCGGTGCACGGCGACGAGGCAACGATCCGCAGGATCCTCACCGGACTCGGCGACACCTGGGCCGTCGTGGGCCTGTCGACGAACCGCGGGCGGGCGGCCTACGGGGTCGCGGAGGTGCTCCAGCGCTTCGGCAAGCGGGTCGTGCCCGTCCACCCGAAGGCGGAGACGGTGCACGGGGAGCAGGGGTACGCGTCCCTCGCGGACATCCCCTTCGAGGTGGACGTCGTCGACGTCTTCGTCAACGGCGAACTCGCGGGGGCCGTGGCGGACGAGGCGGTGGCCAAGGGCGCGAAGGCGGTGTGGTTCCAGCTCGGCGTCGTCGACGAGGCGGCCTACGACCGGACCCGGGCGGCGGGCCTGGAGATGGTCATGGACCGCTGCCCGGCGATCGAGATTCCCCGGCTGGGCTGACCGGCCGGTGTTCTCCGGGCCGGGTCGCGGAGCCCGCCCATAATGTGCGGGTGACCACCGACTCCCCTTCCCCCCACCACACTCCCGTCGTCGTCGTGGGCGCGGGCCCCGCGGGTCTCACCGTCGGCAACATCCTGCGGGCCGCGTCCGTCGACTGCGTCGTCCTGGAGACGGAGAGCCGTGAGTTCATCGAACGGCGGCCGCGCGCCGGAGTCCTCGAGGAGCGGGCCGTCCAAGGACTGCGGCAACGGGGGCTGGCGCAGAACCTGTCGGCGCGGGCCCAGCGGCACTCCGCGTGCGAGTTCCGCTTCGGCGGCGAGCGGTACCGCTTCTCCTACACCGAGCTGACGGGCCATCACCACTGGGTGTATCCGCAGCCGTTGCTGGTGACGGATCTCGTCCACGAGTACGTCGACGTACGAGGCGGCGACGCCCGCTTCTCGGTGCGCGACGTCGAGCTGCACGACCTCGACACCGCTCGCCCCTCGGTGGCGTACACCTGCCCCGACACCGCTGAACGGCAGGTGCTGACCTGTGACTTCGTGGTCGGCGCAGACGGGGCGCGCGGGGTCAGCAGGGCCGCGCTGGTGCCGGAGCGGGCCCGGATCGCGCGGCACGACTACGGCATAGGCTGGCTGGCGCTGCTCGCCGAGGCGCCGCCGTCCTCCGACTGCGTCCTGTTCGGTGTCCATCCGAACGGGTTCGCCGGGCACATGGCCCGCAGCCCCGAGGTGACCCGGTACTACCTCCAGTGCCCGCCCCGCGACGACCCGGAGAACTGGTCCCACGACCGCGTCTGGTCCGAGCTGCACCAGCGCCTCGAGGGCGCGGGGGCCCCGCCGCTCACCGAGGGGCGGCTGATCGAGAAGCGCGTGCTGGACATGCACGACTACGTGGTCGAACCGATGACGTACGGGCGGCTCTTCCTGGCCGGGGACTCGGCCCATCTCGTCGCGCCCATCGCCGCGAAGGGCATGAACCTCGCACTGCACGACGCGTTCCTGCTGGGCGACGCGCTGGTCGCCCGGCTCGACGGCGGTGACGGCGACGGCCTGGACGACTACTCGCGGACGTGTCTGCGCCGGGTGTGGGACTACCAGGAGTTCTCGCAGTGGCTGTCCGAGGTCTACCACGGGCCCGCGGCGGGTGACCCGTTCCGCGCGGGCACGGCCTTCGCCCGGCTGCGTCGCCTGTTCACGTCTCCCGCCGCCGCTGCCGCCTTCGCGGAGCGGTACCTGGGGACGGCCGAGCACTACTGATGGGTCAGTCGTGCGGCGGCTCGTCCCCGAGCCGGTGGTCCGCCACGTTCAGCGCCTCGTCCACCAGGCGGCGCAGATGGCCGTCGGAGAGCGAGTAGACCACTCGGCGGCCCTCCTTGCGGGTGTTCACCAGCCCGGCCAGCCGCAGCCGCGCCAGATGCTGGCTGACCGCCGGCCGGGCCGCTCCGACGCCTTCCGTCAGGGTCGTCACGTCGGCCTCGCCGGCGGTCAGCGCGTGCAGCAGAGCGAGCCGGGTCCGGTCGCCGAGCAGGGCGAGAAGCTCGGCCGCGAGGGCGAACTGCTCCTCGCCGGGGGTGCGCGGATGCGCATGGTGCGCAGGTGATAGGTGCATGCGTGCGCTCATACGCACATAATGGCGGTGTGGACGGACGCGCGTCCACCTCGGCGCACCGGAAGGGATCGACGTGAGCGAGCGGCACGACCACGAGCACGGACACCGGCACGACCGCGGGCACCATCACGACCACGCCCACGAGCACCCGCACCACCACTCCGCCCCCTCCTCCTCTTCCCCGTCCCCCTCCCGCTCTCCGGGGCTGCGCCACCGCGTCGCCCACCTCCTCACCCCGCACTCGCACGAGAGCGCCGACAAGCTCGACCCGGCGCTGGAGTCCTCGGCCCGGGGCATGCGCGCGCTGTGGGTCTCGTTGGCCGTGCTGGGCGTGACGGCCGTCGCACAGGCGGTCGTGGTCGCGCTGTCCGGGTCGGTGGCGCTGCTCGGCGACACCGTGCACAACGCGGCGGACGCGCTGACGGCCGTACCGCTGGGCATCGCCTTCGTGCTGGGCAGGCGGGCGGCCACCCGCCGCTTCACCTACGGCTACGGGCGGGCGGAGGACCTGGCGGGCATCGCGATCGTGCTGACGATCGCCGCGTCGGCGGCCTTCGCGGGATGGACCGCGGTCGAGCGGCTGATGAACCCGCGCCCCGTCGAGCAGGTCGGCGCGGTCGCCGTGGCCGCGCTGGCCGGCTTCGCGGGCAACGAGTGGGTCGCGCGCTACCGCATCCGGGTCGGCCGTTCGATCGGCTCGGCCGCGCTGGTCGCGGACGGACTGCACGCCCGCACGGACGGGTTCACCTCGCTGGCGGTGCTGCTGGGCGCGGGCGGCTCGGCGCTGGGGTGGCAACTCGCGGACCCGGTCGTGGGGCTGGCGATCACGGCGGCGATCGCGCTGGTGCTGCGCGACGCGGCACGTGAGGTGTTCCGCCGGGTGATGGACGCCGTCGACCCGGCGCTGGTCGAC
Source organism: Streptomyces sp. NPDC058295 (assembly GCF_042880655.1). Lineage (NCBI taxonomy): Bacteria > Bacillati > Actinomycetota > Actinomycetes > Kitasatosporales > Streptomycetaceae > Streptomyces > Streptomyces sp. NPDC058295. Next base: position 31,994 of record NZ_JBHVYO010000043.1, on the reverse strand, counting down.
CGGGCCGAGCATGCGCTGCGGGAGGTCGAAGGGGTGCGCGCGGTCGGCGAGTTGCGGCTGCGCTGGATCGGGCACCGGCTGCGGGCCGAGGTGGTGGTCGTCGTGGACGGCGAGGCGACGGTACGCGAGGCGCACGCGATCGCCGTGGCGGCCGAACACGCCCTGCTGCACGCCGTGCCGCGCCTGACGGCCGCGCTGGTCCATGCGGACCCGGCGCCGGTGCCGGGCGAGGACGACCCGCATCTGGCCCTCGCCCATCACACGGCGGCCTGAGCTCAGGCCACGCCGAGCCCCTCCAGCACCACCGCGCCCGGCAGTTCGGCGAACGCCTTGCCCGGCACCAGCAGCTTCCCGCGCCGGCGCCCGCTGCCCACCAGGACGTACGGCAGGTCGACGACGGCGGAGTCCACCAACACCGGCCAGTCGGCCGGGAGCCCGATCGGCGTGATGCCGCCGTACTCCATGCCGGTCTCCCCCACCGCCGTGTCCATCGCCGCGAACGAGGCCTTGCGGGCACCCAGTTGACGGCGCACGACCCCGTTGACGTCGACCCGGGTGGTGGACAGCACGACACACGCGGCAAGGGTCGTCCCGCCGCCCCGCTTGCCGGCGACCACCACGCAGTTGGCCGACTGCTCCAGCAGCTCCCGGCCGTAGTGCTCCACGAAGACGGCCGTGTCCGCCCACTGCGGGTCGGTGTCCACGTGGACGAACGCGTCGGCGGGCACTGTGCCGCTCCAGCGGCGTACGGCGTCGGCGACCGGGCCGACCAGCTCGTCGAGGCAGTCGGGGGCGGGCGTGGCGGTGTCGAAGTGTCCGATGGGTGCGCGCATGACCGCACGCTAACAAGAGCCGCCCGCCCGTGGCCGCACCGTCTCAGTGCACCGGCGGCACCGAGACGGCCATCACCATCTCCATCGGCACCTCGCCCCGGTTGCCGTAGACATGCGGGACGTTGGCCTCGAACGAGGCGCTCGCGCCGGTCGGGACGCGATGCTCCTCGCTGTCCACGGTGAGCGTGAGTTCGCCCGCGGTGACGTGCACGAGCTCGACCGTGCCGACGGGGTGGGGTTCCGAGAGGCTGCTCTCCCCCGGCATCAGCAGCCAGTCCCACATCTCCAGCGGCCCGGGCGCCTCCCTGCCGGCGAGCAGCCGGTTGTAGCTGCCGGCGTCGGTGTGCCACAGCCGTACCGCCTGATCGGCCGGGACGATACGGACCTTCGCGCCTCGTTCGTAGTCGAGGAGGGTGGTGACGCTGATGCCGAGCGCGTCACCGATCTTGACGACCGTGCCGATGCTCGGATTGGTGCGGGCCTGCTCGATCTGGATGAGCATCCCGCGGCTGACACCGGCCCGGGCGGCGAGCACGTCCAGCGTGAAGCCGCGCACCGCGCGCCAGTGCTTGACGTTGCGCGCCAGGGACTGGGTCAGGAGTTCGAGGTCCGACACATTCCGTCCACTTCGGGAGTCCAATATTCTGGATGCCAGGATTCACTTCCCTGTACTACCGTGGGGTGCACCTGATCGTGCACCGAACTGTACTGCGAGGGACCCCGTGACAGCACTCTTCGCCCTGGCCACCAGCCTGCTGTGGGGCCTGGCCGACTTCGGTGGCGGGTTACTCACGCGACGGGCCCCGGCGCTCACCGTGGTCGTGGTCTCGCAGTCGATCGCGGCCGTCGTCCTCGGCGCGATCGTGGTCGCCACCGGTGGCTGGAGCGAGGCCGGTCCCCGCCTGTGGTTCGCGGTCGCGGCCGGCCTGGTGGGCCCGGTCGCCCTGTTCTCCTTCTACCAGGCGCTGGCGCTCGGCCCCATGGGCGTCGTCTCCCCCCTGGCCACCCTCAGCGTGGCCGTCCCGGTCTCCGTCGGGCTGGTCCTCGGCGAGCGTCCGGGACTCGTCCAGGTGGCGGGCATCGCGGTCGCGGTGGTGGGGATCGTCCTCGCGGGCGGCCCGCAGCTGAGGGGCGCCCCCGTGCAGCGCCGGGCCGTCCTGCTCACCCTGGTCGCGGCGCTCGGCTTCGGCACGGTGTTCGTCCTGATCACCGAGGCGTCCACGACCGTCACCGGCCTGTTCCTCGCCCTGTTCGTGCAGCGCGTGACCAACGTGGCCACCGGCGGTGCGGCGCTGTACCTGGCCGTCCGGCGCGGGGCGCCCGCGCTTCCCGAGGGCGGCCTGGCCTGGGCCGCCCTGCCGGCCTACGGGTTCGTCGGGCTGGCCGACGTCGCCGCGAACGGCACCTACGCCGTCGCCGCCCAGCACGGCCCGGTCACGGTGGCCGCGGTGCTCGCCTCGCTCTACCCGGTGGTGACCGCCCTCGCCGCGCGCGGCTTCCTGCGGGAGCGGTTGCGCGCGGTCCAGGCGGCGGGCGCGGGCCTCGCCCTGGTGGGCACGCTGCTGCTGGCGGCCGGGTGACCTAGGGTTCCAGCCGGGCGAGCGCCGCCGCCGTCTCCTCGTCCAGTTCCGACAGCGCGACCAGCTGGTCCGAGGTGACCCCGTCCGGGATCGGCACCGGCGCCGGGGTGCGCAGCGGCGGCTGCCAGCCCTCGGCGGGCGTCCAGCGCCGTACGACCTTGGCGGGCGCCCCCGCGACGACGCTGTGGTCGGGCACCGTGCCGCGCACCACCGCCCCGGCCGCGACGACGACGTTCCGTCCGATCCGCGCACCCGGCAGGATCACGGCCCCGGTGCCGATCCAGCACCCGGGACCGATCTCCACGGGCTCCATGCGGGGCCACTGCTTGCCGATGGGCTCGTGCGGATCGTCATAGGAGTGGTTCGTGGACGTGACGTAGACATACGGGCCGAAGTAGCAGTCGCTGCCGATGGTGACCGTGGTGTCGGCGATGACATGGCTGCCCCGGCCGAGCACCACGCCGTCGCCGAGCCGCAGGATCGGGTCCGGGCCGAGGTCCAGGTCGGGCATCAGACCGGCGGTCAGGGTGACCTGTTCACCGACGATGCAGTGCGCGCCGAGGTGGATCCAGGGCTCCCCGAAGACCGTGCCGAGCGGGAAGGCGAGCCGGGTGCCCCGGCCGATCGAGCCGAAGCGGAAGCGTCCGGGGTGCTCCGCGGTGACGGAGCCCGTGCGCTGCACCCACGCCCAGCCGGCGTGGACGGCGCGCTGCACCAGTCGGCGCCGCCGTGACGAGAACGTGTTCCAGGGCTTCGGCACCCGCTCACCGTACTCAGCGCGCGGTGCGGCCATGCGCCCAAGGCCCTGTGATCTTCGCCCCACCCGGTGGCGTACGGTGCGGTGGAACGACCGAGACGAGGAGACGGTGATGACGCACAAGGCGCTGATCGTGGGCATCGGCGGCAGGGAACCGAAGGTCGACGCCGAGGCGTTCGTGGCGCCGACGGCCTCGGTGATCGGGGACGTGACGCTGGAGGCGGGCGCGAGCGTCTGGTACGGGGCCGTCGTGCGCGGCGACGTGGAGCGGATCACCGTCCGGGCCGGCGCCAACATCCAGGACAACGTGACGCTGCACGCCGACCCCGGCTTTCCGGTGACGATCGGCGAGCGGGTCTCCGTCGGCCACAACGCCGTCGTGCACGGGGCGACGGTCGGCGACGACTGCCTCATCGGGATGGGGGCGACCGTGCTCAACGGGGCGGTGATCGGGGCGGGTTCGCTGGTCGCCGCGCAGGCGCTCGTGCCCCAGGGGATGGAGGTCCCGCCGGGATCACTGGTCGCGGGCGTACCGGCCAAGGTCAAGCGGGAGTTGAGCGAGGAGGAGCGGCAGGGTGTGACCCTGAACGGCACGCTCTACGCGGACCTGGCCAAGGCCCACGGGAAGGTGTACGAGTAGGGCGGTCCGCCTACTCGGCGGCGGCGGGCACGGTCTCCGCTTCGGCCTCCTGCGAAGCGCTCTGCATCTTCTTCGCCTTGCGCTTGATGATCAGCATCGACGTCAGGCCGATCAGCACCGCCGCCACCAGGCCCAGGTACGAGAACTTCTTCAGCCACGACTCCGCCACGACACCCACGTAGTAGATGACGGCCGTCGTGCCACCCGCCCAGGCGATGCCGCCGAGGACGTTGGCGACGAGGAACTTCCAGTACGGCATGTGCAGCACGCCCGCGAGCGGGCCGGCGAAGATACGCAGCAGGGCGACGAACCGGCCGAAGAAGACGGCCCACATGCCCCACTTCTCGAAGGACCGCTCGGCGGTGGCGATATGGCCCTCGCCGAAGTGCCGGGGGAACTTCCCACCGAGCCAGGCGAGCAGTGGGCGTCCGCCCTTGCGGCCGATGGCGTAGCCGATGGAGTCGCCGATCACGGCCCCCGCGGTGGCGCACGCGCCGAGCACGACGGGGTTGATGCCGCCGTGCTGGGAGGACAGCAGCGCGGCCGAGACCAGGACGATCTCGCCCGGCAGCGGGATGCCGAGGCTCTCGAGTCCGATCACCAGCCCGACGAGGGCGTAGACGGCGGCCGCGGGCACCGTGTCGAGCCATTCCTGCACGTGCACCGCGGGTTCCTCCCGTTTGACGTCCCTGGGCAGCCTTGCCTTCCCGGAAGCCTACCGGGTCGGCCGGGCCCGGCCCGTCGCGTGGTGTAGACGGCTGCACCACGGATCCGGGGGCGGGGTCCCTCGTGACGACGGCGCGGTCACGTGATCGTGGTGGAGGAAGAACCCACCATGCCCTCCAGCGTTTTCGAAAGGACCCCGTCATGGCTGTGAACCGCCGACGCGGACGCCGCACTGCCGTCCTCGCCACCGCCGCGGCAGCGTTCGCGCTGACCGCCGGCCTGCTCACCGGCTGCGAGTTCGACGACTCCGTCGACTGCCTCTCGAACGCCGACGACATCACGGACAGCATCACGGCGATCAACAAGGCCGGAGCCGATGCCATCGAGGATCCGACGAGGACCGAGGACTCCATCGACACCATCGAGAAGAACCTGGACAAGATCAACGGGAGGTCGGAGGAGGGCTCGTCCGACGACGGCAAGGTCGGCAAGGCGGTCGACAAGCTCCAACAGGCCGTCGAGGACTACCAGCAGGACGTCCTCGACGGCGGGCGGCCCGACTCCGCCGAGATCGACAAGGCGGCCGCGGAGCTGCGGGACGTCTGCACCTCGTAGTCAGGCGGTCGTCCGCGCGCGAGGGCGGCGCGCGAGGAGAGAAGGAAGGAGGGGCCACTCCCCTCGTGCGGCCCCTCCTTCCGGTCCAGGCTCAGTGACCGAGGGACCCGGTCACGTCCGCGACGGCCTTCCCCAGCGCGTCGGACACCGCGGCGGGCGCCGGGAGCGCGTCGAGGAGCGTGGCGGGGACGGCCGGAGGCGCGGCCGGAGCGGTCGGCGGGTCGCAGCACCGCACCTGGGCGACCCTCGTCTCGAACTCCGGCGCGGGAGCCGTCTCGGCGGGCACCGGTGCGACGTCCGGGGCGAGGGGCCGGTCACCGCGCGGCGCCGGGAGGTCCGGGGAGCCGGAGGTGCCCGGAACGGGCTGCTCCGCCGTACTGCGCGGCTCCGGAGGGGGCGCCCCCGGCGCCGCCGCGGCCGTGTCGAACACCCACCGCTGTCCGCCGGAGCCGTCCCGCTCGGTGACGACCACGGCCGCTCCCGGCTTGCCGGCGGCGCGCGCGACGACCAGTGCGTCGTCCCGCCGCAGCAGGAGTTCCCCGCGGACGGTCAGGTCGAAGAACGTCTCGCCGGCGTGCACCAGGCAGCTGACCAGGGCTGTCGTCCGGTGGGCCGGGTCCGCGCCCAGGCAGAGCGTCGGGTCGGCCGCGCTGCGCAGCAGCCCGTCGTCCTGGTACGACCACTGCTGGGACGCGGACTGCGAGCACCCCGCGAGGACGATTCCCGCACCGGGCCGGGCCAGGTCGCGGGCGGCGTCCAGGCAGAGTTCCGTGTCCGGGCTGCGCAGCCTGCCGTGCGCGACCTCGGCGGACCGGGACGCGGAGGCGGCGGACGGGGATCCGGAGGGCGAGGGGTCGTCGGAGCCGCCGGGCAGACCCCGCCCGCCGGTGGCCGGGGTGCTGTTCCCGCCGACGGCTGCGCCCCAGGTGGCCCCGGGGGCGGGGACACCGTTGTCATCGGACCAGCTCTTGGCCACGAGGACGGTCGCGATCAGCGCGAGCGAGGTCAGGCCCACACCCACCAGCACAGCTTTCGGCCGCCTGCCCGGCAGTTCGAGCAGTCCCGCCGAGGTCGTGCGGTGCCGGCCGCCTCCCACGGGCGGGCGCTGCGCGGCGGGCCCGGCCGACGCGGCGGGGCCGGCCGACGCGGCGGGGCCGGCCGACGCGGCGGCGGAGGCCGTGCGTCCGGGGCGCGCGTCCAGGTAGCGGCGGGCTCCCCAGCCCAGCACGGTCTCGACGAGCAGCACGTCGAGGCCGTCGTCGAAATGGCTGAGCTGTTCGGCGGCGTGCCGGCAGAAGCGGCAGTGCGCGAGATGCTGCCGGACATCGGGCAGCAGCGTTCCGCCGCGGCGCAGCGGAATGTCGAGGAGACGGTTGTAGAAGCGGCATTCGCTCGTCGGCGCGAGTTCGCGGTGGGCGCGTACACAGCCCGCTCGGAATTGTTCCCGCGCCTGTTCCAGGGCGGCCGCCGCGGAGTGGTCGTCCACGCCGGACAGACCGGCCGGTACGGATATCGGGTCCGACTCCACCTCCGTGTGCCACAACAGGCATTGGGAGGCGGCCGGAAGCAACTGGAAAGACCGCTCGGCGAGTTGCCGCCTTTCTGCGGTCACCGCCCGGGCGGCACGCAGTCCGCGGCCGCCGACGGTTTTCCGCAGTTCCGGCAGAAGGTCGGCCACTCCGTCGGCGCCGGCCCATTCCCGGACCGTCTCCCGTACGGCGACGAGGAGTTGGGGACGCAGGGCGCCGCCGGTGCGCCCGTCCGCGAGCCGGCCCAGTACCTCGTGGAACGCGGCGGCGGCCACGAGCCGCGCCGTGTCCTCGGTGCCGGCCAGGCAGACGGTCGCGTAGTCGTGGGCCGCCCGCCAGTGACGGGCGAACAGCAGGGCGACCGCGCGGGCACGCCCGTCGTCACCGGCGGGCCGGGCGGCCAGCAGGGCGGCGAGCTGGGGATCGGAATCCCCGGGGGTCCAGCCGGGGCGGGGCGGGTAGGGCGGGCGTGGGGGGTTGGGGGATTGCACGGAACCATTTCCTTCCAAGCCGACGAACGGCACGGAAAAGCACGGTGTCGGAAAGCAGGTGCCTGATTGGTTCATACCTTTGGCCTGACCAGGCACGTTGGCCTGATCCGGCCCATCCGTAAGGGGAGGCTCACCTTCGCACACGCGCCTCACGGGAAACAAGCAGTTCGAGTGACCCAAGTTCAAAGTGCGGGAATTTCAGATAAGTTACCGGCGGTATCCGCACCCGCATTCGGAAGGTGCCCGGATCCCCGGACTCAACTTGTGTACGCGCAAAGCCGGATGGCACACGGAATCTCCAACTTCCGGCCCGGAGCGGCCGGCCGTCCGGCGGAGGGGCGGCCCACAGGAATCTCAGAGGTGACTCTCGGGGTACTCCCATCCCCGTGGGCCACCATGATCCGCATGAGCGCCCCCCACTCCGCAACCAGCGTCCGCAAAGCAGTCGTCCCGGCCGCCGGCCTCGGTACCCGCTTCCTGCCCGCCACCAAGGCGACGCCGAAGGAGATGCTGCCGGTCGTCGACAAGCCGGCCATCCAGTACGTCGTCGAGGAGGCGGCGGCCGCGGGTCTGGACGACGTCCTGATGGTCACCGGCCGGCACAAGCGGGCCATCGAGGACCACTTCGACCACGCCTTCGAACTGGAGCAGGCGCTCGCCGCCAAGGGCGACACCGTCCGGCTGGACGCGGTGCGCGATCCGGCCCGGCTCGCCGACATCCACCACATCCGGCAGGGTGACCCGCTCGGGCTCGGTCACGCGGTGCTCTGCGCCCGCAACCACGTCGGCGACCAGCCGTTCGCGGTGCTGCTGGGCGACGACCTCATCGACCCGCGGGAGACCCTGCTCAGCAGGATGCTCGAGGTCCGCGACCGGTACGCCGGCAGTGTGGTCGCCCTGATGGAGGTCCCCCCGGAGCAGGTCCACCTCTACGGCTGCGCGGCCGTGGAGCCGTCCGGCGAGGACGGGGTGGTACGCGTCACCGGTCTGGTGGAGAAACCCTCGCGCGAGGACGCGCCCAGCCGGTACGCGGTCATCGGACGGTACGTCCTGGACCCGGCCGTCTTCGACGTCCTGGAGCGCACGGCACCCGGCCGCGGCGGCGAGATCCAGCTCACCGACGCCCTCCAGGAACTCGCGGCGGGCGGCACGGTGCACGGCGTGATCTTCTCGGGCCGCCGCTACGACACGGGCGACAAGGCGGACTATCTGCGCACGGTCGTCCGCCTGGCCTGCGAACGGCCCGACCTGGGGCCGGAGTTCGTCGCCTGGCTGAAGGAGTTCGTGGCGGGCCTGGAGGACGGTGACGCGGCCCGGGAACAGCTGGCGGCCTGACCGGCGGGTGGAGGGCGGCGGGCGGAGGGTGGCGGGCGGCGCCCCACAGGGCCCCGAGGTCGCCGTGACCGGGGCCGCCGCACTCCCGGGCCGCCGCGCGGCCGCTCGGCCGATCAGCTGTTGGGACGCAGGGTCCAGGTCACCGTCATCTCGCCGGTGACGGCCCCGTCGGCGCGGCGGATCTCGATCGCGACCGGAAACTCGGGCCGCTCCCCCGCGTCGAGCTGCGCGACGACCTCGGCGGCCGGGCGGCCCAGCGTGGCTGTGGCGGTGACCGCCCCCATGGCCAGCTTGCGGTAGGCGATCTCGGCGCCGACGGCGAGGGGTACGGCGCGGGAGAGCTGGTCGCCGAACGCGGCGAGGACGATCGCCCCGCTGGCGGACTCGCCGAGCGTGAACATCGCCCCGGCGTGCGGCCCGCCCACGTGGTTGTGGAACTCGCTCTGGTCGGGCAGGGCGACCACGGCCTTCTCCGGACCGGCCTCGAGGAACTCGAGGTTCAGGGTCCGGGCCATGGGCACGGTGGCGGCGAGCATCTCGCCGATGGACATCTGGTCTGCGCTCATGACCACGATGTTACCTGTGAGTAGCTTGAGCTGACCAGACTTGAGCTGACCAGACCGGTGTGCCGGTCGCCGCACCACCGCGCGGTCCTCCGGCGTCCAGGGCGGTCGCCGAGGGGGTCCCGGATGCCGCAATCCGGAAGTTCGGGGACAGAGCGCGCGCATGCCGGGCCCCCGCTTCCTGATTCGGTACGTCCCTGACAAGGGGCGGTGACCGAATCGTGTCCCGGACGGCACTAGTGTTTCTGGCCATGTGGCCAGGACAGCAGCCGCCCGGGGGAGAGCAGAACCCGCAGGCGCAGAACAATCCGTACCAGCAGCCGGGATACCAGCAGCCGAATCCGTATCAGCAGCCCGGCTACCAGCAACAGCCCGACCAGCAGCCGAACCCCTATGCGCAGCAACCGCAGTGGGGCGCCCCGTCGCCCGCGGGCGCGCCCACCCCGCCGCCCGGCGGAGGCGGCTCGGACGGTGGCAACCGGACGAAACTGATCGCGATCGTCGCGGCCATGGCCGTCGTCGTGGCCGCCGGTGTCACCGGGTTCCTGGTGCTGGGCGGCGACGATGACGACCCGGTCGACGCGAGCAAGGGCAGCGCGAGCCCCACGGTCTCCACGTCCGGCTCCGCCTCGGCTTCCGGCTCCTCTTCGACCGGCACCGACGACAACCCGCGCAGCAACGAGACCGCGAAGGCGACCATCGCCGGCTGGAAGGTCGTGGTCAATCCCAAGTGGGGCATCGCCTTCGACGTTCCGGCGGAGTGGGAGGTCCAGTCGCCGGGGCTCAGCCAGGGCTTCGAGTGGGAGGACAAGGAGCAGTCCGACGGCTACGACCAGATCCTCCAGGGGGGTACGGCCGAGTTCAAGTCGAAGTGGTGCTCCACGGACTCCGACAAGGACGGCAAGACCGAGGACACCGCGCTGGCCGTGGTCGGCAGCAAGGGCGCCGAAGGCGCGAAGAGCACCGACGAGATCGCCATCAACACGCCCGCCTGGTGGGTCTTCGGCGGCTACACCGAGCCGGACAAGAAGAGCCTGACCTTCGAGAAGAAGGCCACCGCCTTCACGACCGCCTCCGGCATCGTGGGCAGTTACGCCTGGGCCCAGTCGACGAACACGCCCCAGAAGGGCAAGTGCGACAGCGACGGCAAGGCGATCACGTTCGGCTTCAAGAACTCCAACGGCGACTACGTGTCGTGGAACCTGTACGGGGCCAAGGGCGTGAAGGACGAACTCCCGAAGGCCACGATCATGCAGATCCTCAGCACCGTACGGCTGAACGGGACACCGACGCAGAACTAGCCGCCACCGGGTCACCGGCCGCGCCGCCGCTCACCGGGTCACCGGTCGCGCTCCGCGGCCCCCGCGAGGACGGCCGGCCGGTGACCGGTCGGCGGTTCCCCGCAGGGCGCCCGCGGCGCTGTGGCGGTACCCGCCGCTCGGCCGACGCCGCTCAGCCGATGCCGAACGCGCCCTCGGGTGGTTCGGGGGACGGTACGGCGTCCTCGTCCCGTACCGGGTGGGCGTCGCCGATGAAGCGGCGCAGGCCTGGGCCGTGCTCGACCCGGGCCGGGAAGGCGTCGGAGGCGGTGCGGCGGGCCAGGGTGCTCACGTCGAGCGGACGGTGCGCGGCGACGAGCACCGCGTTGCCGAACCGGCGGCCGCGCAGTACGGCGGGCTCGGCGATGAGGGCGAGTTCCTCGAACACCGCGGCGAAGTTGGCGAGCTGGGACCGCAGGAAGCCGAACGGCGCCGCGTCGGCGAGGTTCGCCAGATAGACGCCGTCGCGGCGCAGGACCCGTCCGGCCTCCTGGGCGTAGGTCAGGGTCGTCAGATGGGCGGGGACGCGGGAGCCGCCGAAGACATCGGCGACGAGCGCGTCGGCGGAGCCGTCCGGAGCCGCCTCCAGCCAGTCCCGCGCGTCAGCGGCGTGCAGCGCGATGCCGGCCCCGGCCGGGACCGGCAGGTGCGCCGCGATCAGCTCCAGCAGCCCGCGGTCGAACTCGACGACGTCCTGCCGGGAACCCGGCCGGGTCGCGGCCAGGTACCGGGGCAGGGTGAGGGCGCCGCCGCCGAGATGCAGGACGTCCAGCGGCCGCCCCGCCTCGGCGACGGTGTCCAGGACGTGCCCGAGGCGCCGCGCGTACTCGAACTCCAGGTACGTCGGCTCGTCGAGGTCGACGTACGACTGCGGCGCCCCGTCGACGGTCAGCAGCCAGGCCCGCTCCCGGTCCACGTCGGGCATCAGCTTGGCCAGGCCGTGGTCGACGGCGCGGGAGACGGGTATGGGCTCGTCGTTCACCGTCCCATTGTGCCTGCGGGCCACGCCCCCGAAGGAGCACGGCCCGCAGGCCCTCGCGCACGTCGGCCCCGGGCACCGGCCGCCCTCACAGCACGGCTGTCACCGTTCCCGCCCCCACGGTCCGCCCGCCCTCGCGGATGGCGAAGCCGAGCCCGGGCTCCAGCGGAACCTCACGTCCCAGCTCGACGGTCATGGCCACCGTGTCGCCGGGCCGCGCGACCGGGGTCTCGCCCAGGTCCACGTCCCCGACGACGTCCGCCGTACGGATGTAGAACTGCGGCCGGTAGCCGGTCGAGACGGGCGTGGTCCGGCCGCCCTCCCGGCCGGACAGGACGTACACCCGGGCCGTGAAGCGCCGGCTGGGCACCACGCTCCCCGGCGCCACCACCACATGGCCCCGCCGGACGGCGTCCCGGGGCACGCCGCGCAGCAGCAGTGCCACGTTGTCCCCGGCCTGCGCCTCCTCCATCGGCTTCCCGAAGGTCTCGACGCCCGTCACCACGGTCTCGACACCGGCGCCGAGCACCTGCACCTGGTCGCCCAGGCGGAGCGTCCCGCGCTCCACCGCGCCGGTGACGACCGTCCCCCGGCCGGTGATGGTGAGCACGTTCTCCACGGGCAGCAGGAACGGCGCGTCCAGATACCGCTCGGGCATGGGCACATAGGTGTCTACCGCGTCGAGCAGCGCGTCGATCGACGCCGTCCAGCGGGGGTCGCCGGCCAGGGCCCGCAGTCCCGACACCCTGACGACGGGCGCGGAGTCGCCGCCGTAGCCGTGCTCGGTGAGGAGGTCGCGGACCTCCAGTTCGACCAGGTCGATCAACTCGGTGTCGTCCCCGTCGACGGCGGCGTCGGCCTTGTTGAGCGCGACCACGATGTGGTCGACGCCCACCTGCCGGGCGAGCAGGACGTGTTCGGCGGTCTGCGGCATGATCCCGTCGAGCGCGGAGACGACGAGGATCGCCCCGTCGAGCTGCGCGGCCCCGGTGACCATGTTCTTGACGTAGTCGGCGTGGCCCGGCATGTCCACGTGCGCGTAGTGCCGGGTGTCGGTCTCGTACTCGACGTGCGCGATGTTGATGGTGATGCCGCGCGCGGCCTCCTCCGGGGCCCGGTCGATACGGTCGAAGGGCACGAAGGCGCCGGTGCCGCGGTCGGCGAGGACCTTGGTGATGGCGGCGGTCAGGGTGGTCTTGCCGTGGTCCACGTGCCCCATGGTGCCGATGTTGAGGTGTGGTTTGGTCCGCACGTAAGCGGTCTTGGGCATGGCTGTACCTCGAAGCGTGTCCGTTGGAAGTGGGGACCCCGGCGAACTGACCGACCCTCCCCCTGCGGGGTCCGCCGGACGATCCGGAGAGGGTCAGCTTCGGGCGCCGTCGACAGCGGCCACGAGGAGTGGGACGGCAGCCTTCGGCGTATCCGCGACCGCGGATGCTGCGAGGAGGAAGGCGTACCGGAACATGGTGCCGATCATCGCCGACGGTTCGTTCGGCGTCGAATGGTTTTCGCCGGATGGGGAGGGTTACGGTCCTGATGACCGACATCAGCACGACGGAGTCGTGGGAGCGGTGGTGGGAGCTGCTGCCGGAGGGCGTCCGTGAGCAGGTCGACGGGTACGTCCTCCAGGACGCCATGATGCGGGCGATCCGCGCCGTCTGGGAGGCCGGCCGGGTTCACGGCGTCGGCGTCCACGAGGCGCAACTCGTCGTTCACCAACGCTATTCCCACCACGGTGACCGGATCGCCCGCACCCCCGACGATCCGCTGGACCTGGATTCGCTCGCCGCCCGTGCGGCCGGCGCGCCGGGCCGGGTGGTGGCGGTCGAGGTGGTCTGGGACGGGGACACGGTCCACGACTGGTTCGTGATCCTGTACGCCGTCACCGCCGACCCCGAGGGCGAGCAGCCGCTGGCCACGATCTACTGGCGCACGGCGGAACGGCACCTCGACGGTACGGATCCCGCCCTGCACCATCCCTGCGCGGCCGTCGCCGACAAGGTGGGCAGGGCCCTGGCCGCGCGCCTGGCGGTGCCCTTCCACTTCGCGAGCCCGGACACCCCGGACGACGAGGCACCCCGCCTGCGGCCCTCGTGAACCGCTAGGTCGTCTCGCCGATGTTCTTCAGTGCCTCACGCACCGTCAGCGGCGCGAGGCGTTCCCGTTCGCGGGTGACGAAGGCGCGGACGGCCGCCGGGTCGGTCTTGGCGTACTCGCGCAGGGACCAGCCGATGGCCTTGCGGACGAAGAAGTCCGGGTGGGCCGACTGGCGCAGGCAGTGGGCGAAGAGACGGTCGGTGTCGGTGCGTTCCTTGTAGCGGAGCTGGTGGAGCAGGGCGGTACGGGCGACCCACAGGTCCTCGTCGGCGATCCAGACGTCCATGTCGGCGCCGAGCCGGGGGTCGGCCGCGACGAGCGCGCCGACCACGTGTGCGGCGAGCAGGTCGACCGTGTCCCACCAGGACGTCGTGGTCACCAGCCGGCGTGCCACGGGCAGGAACGCCGACGACAGGCGTGGCGCGTACCGGCGCAGGTGGTCGACGGCGAAGTAGTGGTATTCGCGCTGCGGCAGCGCCCAGCAGCGCAGCGCGATCGCCGTGCAGTCGGCCTCGTCGGGGCGGGGCGTGCCCGCCAGGACGGTGCGGGACAGGGCCCGGCGGGCGGGGGTGGGGAGGCCCAGGAAGGGGGCCACGTCCTTCATGTACGTGCGCATGGCCGCCGCCCGGCCCGGGTCGGCCGCGGCGCCGTACGCGGTCGTCAGCCGCTCCAGCACGATGTCGGCGAGAACGCTGTCCGGCACGCCGATCGCGTCCGCACCTGTGACCGTCATGAGACGAACCATACGGCGATCACACACGTCCGTCGGTTAGTGTCGCGGGATGCTCGATGCCACCACCCGCTCTGGGGGCACCGCCACGGCCACTCCCCGGGCCACCGCCACGGAGTTCGTCGTCCCCACGCTCGCTCCCGTGCCCGTCATCGCGTCCGTCGCTGCGACGGTCGACGCTCCCGGCGGCCTCGCCGCGCGCTGCGCGAGAGTCGTGCGCTCGCCCTGGTCCCGTTTCGCGCTGCTGGTCACGCTGCTGGCGGGGGCCGCGTCGAGCGTGCTGCTCTTCGAGCCGCAGAAGCTCCTCGCGGACGGCTGGCCACCCCAGTTGGGCGGTGTCACGGCGGCCGCGGTCTTCGCGGTGGCGTACGGACTGTGCACGGTGGCGTTCGTGCCCCGACCGCTGCTGAACCTGGCAGCGGGCGCCCTCTTCGGTTCGCAGTGGGGCGTCGCCGCGGCGCTGGCGGGCACGGTGCTGGGGGCCGGGATCGCCTTCGGGCTCGGCCGGATCCTCGGGCAGGACGCGCTACGGCCGCTGCTGCGCGGACGGCTGCTCAAGGCGGCGGACGGCCAGCTGAGCCGGCACGGCATGCGCTCGATGCTGGCGGCCCGGCTGTTCCCGGGGGTACCGTTCTGGGCCGCGAACTACTGCGCCGCCGTCTCCCGCATGGGCTGGCTGTCCTTCCTGGTGGCGACCGCGCTGGGCTCGATCCCGAACACCGCCGCCTACGTCGTCGCCGGGGCCCGTGCCTCCTCCCCGACCTCGCCGGCCTTCCTGATCGCCATGGCCTGTATCGCCCTGCCGGCGGTGGTCGGCGCGGTGGTGGCCTGGCGCAAGCGCCACCACCTGCGCCGCCCGTAGCCGCCCGCCGTCACCCGAGGCCACCGGCTTCGCGGGTCCTGTCCGTCGGCCGGCCGGCTATACGGATTCCAGCACCATCGCGTTGGCGAGCCCGCCCGCCTCACACATCGTCTGCAGGGCGTAGCGGGCGCCGCGTTCCCGCATCGCGTGGACGAGCGTCGTCGTCAGCCGGGTGCCGCTCGCGCCGAGCGGGTGCCCGAGCGCGATCGCGCCGCCGTGCACATTGACCTTGTCGAGGTCCGCGCCGGTCTCCTGCCGCCAGGCCAGGACCACGCTGGAGAACGCCTCGTTGACCTCGAAGAGGTCGATGTCGTCGAGCCTCAGCCCGGCCCGGCGCAGCACCTTCTCTGTCGCCGGGATCACGCCGGTCAGCATCAGCAGCGGGTCCGAGCCGGTGACGGCGAAGCTGTGCAGTCTGGCGAGCGGGCGCAGACCGAGGCGGGCGGCGGTCTCGCCGGAGGTGATCAGCACGGCCGAGGCGCCGTCGTTGACCGGGCTGGCGTTGCCCGCGGTGACGTTCCACTCGATCTGCGGGAAACGCTCGGCGAATGCGGGGTCGTAGTAGGCGGGTCGGAGACCGGCGAGGATCTCGGGGGTGCTCCCGGGCCGTACGCACTCGTCGCGCGAGACGCCCTCCAGGGGCGCGACCTCGGCGTCGAAGAGCCCCTGTGTCCAGGCCTCGGCGGCCTTGCGGTGCGAGGAGACGGCGAAACCGTCCATCTGCTCCCGTGTGATCGACCACTTGGCGGCGATGAGCTCGGAGCTGATGCCCTGCGGGACGAGTCCCTCCGGGTAGCGCACGGCGACGCCGGGACCGAAGGGGTCCTTGCCGGGCGGCACGTTGGACCACATCGGCACCCGGCTCATCGACTCGACACCACAGGCGACGACGAGGTCGTAGGCGCCGGAGATGACGCCTTGGGCCGCGAAGTGCACGGCCTGCTGGGAGGACCCGCACTGCCGGTCGACGGTGGTCGCGGGGACCGTCTCCGGGAAGCCCGCCGAGAGCAGCGCGTAGCGGGTGGTGTTCATGGCCTGCTCGCCGACCTGGTCGACGGTGCCGCCGATCACGTCGTCGATCAGCGCGGGATCGACGCCGGAGCGGTCGACGAGGGTGCGCAGGGTGTGGGCGAGGAGTTCGACGGGGTGGACGTGGGCGAGGGAGCCGTTCGGCTTGCCCTTGCCGATCGGGGTGCGTACGGCTTCGACGATGACTGCGTCACGCATGTGCGATGCCTCCATGACGAGCACGAGCAGGAAACTACTGGTGAGTAGGAAATCTGAACTCACCATAGCCCCGAGGGTTGGAAAATCCAACCGACCTCGATTTGTTTTTCCAACCCTCCCCTAGACTGGCCGTCATGGCCGCCTCCAAAGATCCGCGCCCCTGCTCGATCGCCGACACCCTCGCCCTCGTCGGCGAGAAGTACTCGCTGCTCGTCCTGCGGGAGGTGTGCCTCGGCAACACCCGCTTCGACCAGCTGGTGCGCAACATCGGCGCCCCGCGCGACATCCTGGCCACCCGGCTGCGCCGCCTCGTCGACGCCGGGATCCTGACCAAGCGCGTCTACAGCGAGCGGCCGCAGCGCTTCGAGTACCGGCCCACGGAGGCGGGGCGCGAACTGGAGCCGGTCCTGATGACCCTCATGGCGTGGGGCGACCGCCACCTCCGCGAGGACGACGACCGCCCCATGGTGCTCGCGCACGTCTGCGGCAACGAGCTGACCCCCGTGGTCACCTGCGCGGCCTGCGGCGACCAGGTCCGCCACGAGGACGTGAGCGCCCACCCGCAGGCCCCGGGCTGGACGGTGGCGGGCCCGTCGGCCGCCTGAAGCCGCCCCGCGCGGGCGGCGCGGCGATGGAGGCGTGCGCGGCCACCGTGCTCGCGGGCCGTGTCGTCCCGGGAGAGCGGGTGGCGCCGCGGGCCGGGCCACGCGGCGGTCGAGGTCACCGTGGTGCGCGGTGACCCGGCCTACCCGCCGAGAGCGCGGATCACCGGTCGGGAGTGCGACCGCACCCGCGGGCACCGCTCACGGGACGGCCTCAGGCTCCCAGCTTCCGGATCTGCGCGGTGACCAGCTCCGTCGGCACCTCCGCCGCCGAGCCGGTGCCGGCCGCGGTGTAGAACAGGACGACCGTGGCGCCGCTGCGCACGACCACGAACGCGTCCGCGCTGTCCCCCTGGGTCTCGAGGCCGAAGGCGACCGCTTCGTCGCCGGCGTCGGGGGCGGTGGCCGCCTTGGCGGTGGTACGCGCGGGCACGCCTCCCTCGTAGGCGGTGCACTTCTTAGGGCGGCGCGCAGGCCGTCGAGGACGCCCTCCGCGTCGGGCTGGTCGTAGGCCATGAGGCCGATGGTGGTGGCGGAACCCGCGGTGGGGCCGGCTCCCCCGAAGGCGAGGAGGCCGACGAACGCCTTGGGGCCCGGGTCGGGCGAGGCGGTGCGCATGTTCTCCAGCGGCTGGCAGTCCGCGGGCCGGGCGGTGGAATCGCCGTCGGGCTTCACGGGGAAGTCGGTGATCTGGTAGCCGTCCACGTCCCCGCCGACCAGCGCGGCGGACTTCAGCTGAGCCTCGCCGAGGGGTTCGGCGGGCGCCTCCGACGCGGCAGCCGGGACCGACGCCGATCCGGACCCGGAACCCGACCCGGATGAAGTCCCTTGTGCCGCCCCGGATTCCGTGGCCTTCGCATCGGAATCGCCGCCGCCCCCGCATCCGGCCACCAGAACCGCTGCGCACAGGGCCGCCGCCGTCACTCTGATCCGCACCCGCTGACTCCCCGCTCTCGGCATCGGTCGATTGGATCATTCCGGCGGAGAAGCCGCAGGAGGATCACGGAAACTACGTCAGCCGTCCCTCGTGCGCTGATGACCCCGCGCTATGGCAGCGCGTACACGTCCAGCCACCCGCACATCCCGAACTTGCCGTGGGCCGTGGGGTGTTCGGCCCGGACGGCGGCCTCGCCGAGGTGGGACACATCGCCGTCCGAGAGCCGGTCGAGCTGCTCGCCCGTGGCCTGCGCGGCCGCCCGCGCACCGCGGAGCCAGCGCTCACGCCACTCGGCCAGCCGGGGCTCCACCAGCGCGGCGGCGGACCGGTGGAACGCGGCCAGGGCGGCCGGACCGTCCGCCGCCTCGCGCAGCGCGCGGTAGCCCTCCAGCGCGAGGTCGCGCCGGGCACGGGCGATCCGGGCCTGCTCCTCCGGGGGAGCGTCGGCCGGGATCACGGTCGCGGCGGCGTACGTCTCGGGGTCGGTGAGGTACTCCGGCGGCAGGGTGAGCACGGCGTCGCCGGCCTCCGGCAGCCCGCTGTTCTGCATCAGCACGGTGATGCGCAGATCGTCCCCGTTGACGAGTCGGTGGACGGTGCCCGGCGTGAACCAGGCGACGTTGCCGGGCGTGAGGGGCGTGATCTCGTACCCGGACGCCGTCAGGGTCTGCACCGCCCCGTGCCCGGCCGTGACGACGTACCCCTCCGAACACGTCAGGTGCATATGAGGAGTTCCGCCGCGCAGACCGTCCGCGGCGGGCCAGTCGTACACGCGCAGGTGCGAGACGGCGACCCCGCCGGGTAGTCCCCCGTATCCGCTCACCACGGATGTGCCTCCAGGTACTTGGCGATCTCCTCCCGCTCCCAGGCGCCGTCGGCCACCACCACGCGGTAGCGGCGGGTGAGCGTGTCACCGGGGGCGAGCTCGAGCTCGTCGAAGAAGGACCAGGACGGGGCGATGCCCGCGAAGGGCTCGTTGCGGACGAACCAGTGTGCGGGGTGGGCCCCTCGGGCGCCGGAGTGGTCGTTCTCGGGAGCGTGCGCGAAGACGACGGTGGCATGACCGTCGGCACCGTCGTGCTCGCCGGAGAGGGCCAGCCAGGGGCTCTGCGAGGCCATCAGTCCGGGGCCCTCCCCGTCCGGGCCGATGATCCGGCCGTCGCGGAAGGCGCGCGGGCCCCGCCAGAACAGGCCCGTGTATCCGGCCAGTTCACGCCCGGCGGTGGTCGGGCTGCCGAAGCGGAGCGGCTCGTCCCTGCGGTTGGTGACGGCGCTGGTCCAGGTCAGCGCCCAGGAGCCGGTGTCCGGGTCGACGTCGTGCACCTCGATCCGGCGCGCCTCCTGCGCCCACAGCTCGCCGCTGTACGGATGCCAGGTCAGCCGCTCGGCGATGACGACCCGGCCGTCGGCCACCGACACCTCGTCGAAGCCGACGTGCGCCATCGAACCGACCCGCTCGGGGAGTTCGAGATACCCCTCGCCGTGCACATACGAGTTGCCGCCCCACAGGTTGGCGCCCGAGAGATGCGAGGCGGTCAGCGACAGCCCCTTGTGCCAGCGGTGGTCGTTGGGCCGGTAGTCGGTGACGACGTCACCGGCGAGGGTCCGCAGCGGGTGGATGTACGGCCTCGGCGCCTCCCACGCCACCTCGGGCCGGTAGACATAGGCGAGCAGCTCGACGCCGGTGGCCGAGTCGGTCACCGTGACCCGGTCGCCGTGCGCGTGGACGAGCCGCAGACCGCCGGTCACGCCGGCACCTCCGCGTTCTTCTCCGCGCTCGCGTTCGTCCCTGTCCCCGTCCCCGTACCGGTACCGGTCTCCGTCGCCGTCGCTGTCGTCATGGCGACCGTGGCCGGTGCCCAGCCGGGGGCACCGCCGTGCAGGGCCGTGTAATAGGGGTCGCCCGGCCCGATCTCGCCGCGTCGCACCGTCGTGTCGGTGAACGCCGACTTGTACAGCGCGCTGATCAGCTCCAGGCTGGTGCGCCCGTCCGCGCCGCTGCTGCGCGGCCGGCGGCCCGCGCGCATGCTCGCGACCAGCTCGCGCAGCTGCGCCAGGTGCGAGCTCGGGACATCGGCGCCGAAGTCCTGCCAGGCCGCCGCCAGGTCGCCGGAGACGTCCGGCGCGGGGGTGATGTGCCAGTTGGCGTTGGAGTGGCCGTAGAGGTGGGTGAGTTCGACGGTGGCGCGCTCGCAGTCGATACGGATGCGGCTGACCTCGTCGGGACTCAGGACACTGTTGACGACCGTCGCCATGGCCCCGCTCTCGAAGCGGACCAGGGCGGTGGAGACGTCCTCCGTCTCCACGTCGTGCACGAGCCGGCCGGCCATCGCGCGCACCTCGCTCCACGGGCCGAGGAGGTCGAGCAGCAGGTCCATCTGGTGGATGCCGTGACCCATCGCCGGGCCGCCGCCCTCGGTCTGCCAGCGCCCGCGCCAGGGCACGGCGTAGTAGGCGGTGTCGCGGTACCAGGTGGTCTGGCAGTGCGCGACCAGCGGCCGCCCGAGGGCCTGCTCGGCGAGCAGCCGCCGCACGTGCCGGGTCCCGGATCCGAAACGGTGCTGGAAGACGATCGCGGAGTACGGCCCCGCCGCCGCGCCCTCCTCCGCCTGCACGGCGTCGTAGTCGGCGAGGGTCGGCACCGGCGGCTTCTCGCACCACACCCAGGCGCCGGCCCGCAGCGCCGCCACGCTCTGCTCGCGGTGCAGGGTGGGCGGGGTGCAGATGGTCACCAGGTCGGGGCGCTGCTCCGCCAGCATCCGCTCCAGGTCGGTGTACGCGTGCGGAACCCCGCTCTGCGCGCAGAAGGCCTCGACGGCGGTGGCATCGATGTCAACGGCCGCCACGACCTCGGCCTCGCCCTCGGCGGCGAGCTGCTGGAGTGCGGGCAGATGGGAGCCGCGCCCGATCGCGCCGATACCGACGATGGCGGCCCGGACACGGCGGCCGTCGAGCGCGGCAGGCAGCGGAGTGGATGGGGGCATGGGCGTGATCAGCACTCCTCCGACGTACGGCCGAGCGGCCGGGGGGCCAGCAACCGAGGGGGAAGCGTGCAGTACCTGCACACAGCAAGCGCTTTCCCTTCGGCAGCAACGTATGCGGCGGCCGGGCGGCCGGTCAACCATGGGGACACCTGTCCGGCGTACCGATCCGCACGTGAGCCGCCTGGGGGAGGGCGCGGTGGGGTCGGGCGCGTGCGCGTCGCGTGAGGTTTCCCGTCGCTCGCGGGGAGGGGGCGGCCGCCGTCGGCGCACGAGCTCGCGTGGCGCCTGCGAAACCCCTGTGCCGGGCCTGTCATCCGGGAACGCTACGCTTCCCCCCGGCACACACCTGATCACCTGATCATCGCGCGCGACGGGCCGGCCGTCGCCGTCGCCCTCTCCGATCGGCACTTGGACTCCGTAACCTCATGTCTTGGTTTGAATCCCTCATCCTCGGACTCGTCCAGGGGCTGACCGAGTTCCTCCCCGTCTCCTCCAGCGCGCACCTGCGGCTGACCGCGGCGTTCTCCGGCTGGGAGGACCCCGGCGCCGCCTTCACGGCGATCACGCAGATCGGCACGGAAGCCGCGGTGCTGATCTACTTCCGCAAGGACATCGGCCGGATCATCTCGGCGTGGAGTCGATCGCTGTTCGACAAGACGCTGCGCAAGGACCACGACGCCCAGATGGGCTGGCTGGTGATCGTCGGCTCGATCCCGATCGGTGTGCTGGGCGTGACGCTCAAGGACCAGATCGAGGGCCCGTTCCGCGACCTGCGGATCACCGCCACGATGCTCGTCGTCGTCGGCATCGTGATCGGCATCGCCGACCGGCTGGCGGCCCGCGACGAGACGGGCGGGAAGCACCGCGCGCCCAAGCAGCGCAAGAACCTGGAGGACCTGGGCGTCAAGGACGGCCTGATCTTCGGCCTCTGCCAGGCCTGCGCGCTCATCCCCGGCGTCTCGCGTTCGGGCGCCACCATCAGCGGCGGCCTGTTCATGGGCTACAAGCGCGAGTCCGCGGCCCGTTACTCCTTCCTGCTGGCCATCCCGGCCGTACTGGCCTCCGGTGTCTTCGAGTTGAAGGACGCGGTGGAGGGCGGTCACGTGGCGTGGGGGCCGACGATGTTCGCGACGGTGATCGCCTTCGTCTCCGGATACGTGGTCATCGCCTGGTTCATGAAGTTCATCAGCACCAAGTCCTTCATGCCGTTCGTCTACTACCGCGTCGTGCTCGGCATCGTGATCATCGCCCTGGTCGCGACCGGCGCACTGAGCCCGCACGCGGCGGAGTCGGCGGGCTGACCGGCGCCGCTCCACTCCCCCGTGGGGCTGCGCGTCGCCGCACGGATCGGCCCTCTCGCCCGAACCGGCCGGAGGGCCGACGCAGTTGATCGATCAGCCGTGACCAAGCCCATAACCGCGCGCGTAGCCGTCCGGTAGCGCAGTGTCAGTGCTTGCGCCTAGGCTTGGCTCATGTCCCCCAACTCTGCGCCCTCTGGTTCCGTGCGGTCCGCCGCCGAGTTAAATGAGCGGATCCGGGCCCTTTGGCTGCGCGCGGGCGGTTCGCTCTCCGCCCAGGAGCGGGCAGAGTACGAGCTGCTGGTCGTGGAGTGGGCCATCGCGATCCGCGGCGAGGTCGTCAAGGCGGCCTGAGCCCAGGGCTCTCCCCTCCCTCGCCGCACACCTCCCCTTGACGCCCCCTCCCCCTCTTCTCCCCTCTCCCCCGTGTCGTTCCATGTCGCTCCGTGTCGCCCCGTGTCGGGACCGCGACCGTCCGTTACGCTCGCGTCGCCACAACGGTCACGATCTTCATGGAGGGCAGGACGGCGAGGATCAAGCGTGAGCGCCTCGTCAGAACGCTGACGTTCTGGCTGCGTCCCGCCTTCGCGTTGCGCGTCATCAGCCGGTTCCAGAAGATCGTGGGCTTCGACCGGTCGATGGCCCTGGCATCCAGCGCGTTGACCGCACTGGTGCCGCTCTCCATCCTCATCGGCGCCGTGGTGAGCAGCTTCGTGCACTACGACGCCGCGGAGCAGATCATCAAGCGCTACCACCTCACCGGCGCGGGCGCGACGGCTGTCAGCTCCCTCTTCTCCCCCGCGGAAGAGAGCAGTGCGAGCGTGGGCGTCTTCGGAGCCGTGTTCCTGACGATCTCGATCCTCAGTTTCGCCCGGGCGGCACAGCGCCTCGTCGAACAGACATGGGAACTCAGCCCGCTCAGCGTGCGCAACACCCGTAACGGCCTGTGGTGGGTCCTCGGCCTGGGCGGCTACGCACTGTGCACCGCCTCGCTCACCGCGCTCCTCGGCAAAGGCGAACTGGGACTGGTCGCCTCGGTGTGCGAGGTACCGGTGACCGCCGCGTTCCTCGTCTGGAGCGGACGGCTCCTGTCGGCGAAGCGCGTCGGCTGGCGGGACCTGGTGCCCTTCGGCATCACCGCCGCCGTCCTGACGGCGGCCTACTCGGTGGGCGCGGCCGTCTATCTGCCGCGTCTGTTCAACTCCTACGCCGCACGCTACGGCGTGGTGGGAGCGGTCTTCGCGATGATCTCCGCGCTCTTCGCCGTCATGCTGGTCATGGTCGGATCGTCCGCACTGGGGCGCGAGGTACGAGACGAACTCGACCGGATCCGTCAGGGTCACCGCCCCTCCGACCACGAGGTCCGACGGCAATGGGACGCCATGGTCGAGCAGACCCGCTCACGGTGGCGCACAGCACGGGGGCAGATTTCTCGCCGTCAGAACCACCAGACCGATCAGACCGATCAGACGCAACAGGCCAAGAACCCCGACGACCCCTGAGAGCCCCGCAACGACCTGAACGGGGCCGGGACGTGACCCGGACCGTCCGGCCGACGCCACTGACCGACCCGGGCGCCGGTCACCGCCGATTACCGGTGAGGGTCCCGCCACGGGCAGGATGGTCACCATGACCGAGATCCACACCCCCCGCCTCCTCCTCCGCCGCTGGAACGACGACGACCTCGTGCCGATGGCCGAGATCAACGCGGATCCGCACGTCATGCGCTGGGTCGACGACGGGTCGGTTCTCGACCTGGACCGGACGGCGGAGGCCATCGAGCGGTGGGAGGAGGAGTGGGACGAGGAGGGCTTCGGACTCTTCGCCGTGGAGCTGCTCGGCTCGGGCGAACTGGCCGGCTTCACGGGCCTGTCCGTGCCCGAGTTCCTGCCGGAGGTACGGCCCGACGTGGCGATCAGCTGGCGGTTCGGATCCCAGTTCTGGGGTCAGGGGTACGCGTCCGAGGCCGCCCACGCGACGCTGGAGTTCGCCCTCCAGGACCGCGGCCTGGACCGCGTCATCAGCATCAACCGGATCGGTGACGACGCCTCCGAGAACATCAGCCGCAAGCTCGGCATGACACCGGAACGCGAGACGGTGCACCCGGTGCACCGCTTCGCGTTGCACGTCCACGCCATCGACCTCACCGAGTTCGACGGGTGACGGAGCCTCGCACGGAGACCGCGTTCACGGCGCAGCGGCCCGACCGCACCTGCGTGCACGCGGGCACCGAATTACCGGATCGTTCCCGCACAGAGCTTGGCTGAGCAGCCCCCATGCCCAACACTCGGGCCATGACGCAGCGTGTGGAACTCGCCGCAGTGATGGACCGGCTGGCCGTGGACGGGTTGGTCACCGACTATGCGGTGGCGGTCGACGACGGTGACTGGACGGCGTATCGGGAACTGTTCACGTCGGACGGGCGGGCGGACTACCGCTCGGCCGGTGGTATCGAGGGGGACGCCGGGAACGTCGCCTCATGGCTCGCGGAGACCATGCGGGTGTTCGCGATGCGACAGCACCTCATCGTCAATCGCCAGGTGCGCTTCGGGGTCCTGGAGCAGGACACGGGCGACACGGCCCGGGTCCAGGCCGACTACATCAACCCGATGCGGCTGGCCGCCGCCGACCAGGACGACTCGGCGGGCGCGCCGGACTTCGTCTGTGGCGGCAGGTACTCCTTCGGTCTGCTGCGGACCGACGACGGGTGGCGGGTGCGCGAGGTCGTCGTCCGGGAGAAATGGCGGCGCCTGCCCGGCTGAGCCGCAAGCGGCGGCAGAGGCACGCGGCACCCAGCGGAAGACACCACGCGCGAGGCGGGGGCAGGAAGCAGGAAGCAGGAAGCAGGAAGCACCAGGGGCGCACACCGAGCGGAGGCGGTGGCGCCTCGCGAGGGCCGGGCCGAAATTCTTCCCCTGTCGGAGATCGTCCGACGCGCGCACACTGGAGGCACCCCTTCGGGGGTAGGGAGGTGCCGTATGAAGACGTTCGGACTCTGGCTCACCTCCCCCTGGCGGCGTACGGCCGTCGCGGCTCTCGCGGGCGCGCTGCCCGTGCTCGCGTTCCCCGCACCGGCCCTGTGGTGGTGGGCCTATCTCGCGCTCGTCCCATGGATCCTGCTCGCCCGCTCCGCGCCGACGGGGAGGCGGGCCGCGTACGACGGATGGAGCGGCGGGTTCGGTTTCATGCTCGCCATGCACCACTGGCTGCTGCCGAGCCTGCATGTGTTCACCCTGGTCATCGCCGCGCTGCTGGGCGCCCTGTGGGGGCCGTGGGCGTGGCTGGTCCGCCGGTTCCTCACCGCGGACGTGATCCCCAACCGCGGGCGGGTGTTCGCCGCGCTGTTGGTCCTGCCCTCGGGCTGGCTGGCGATCGAGCTCGTCCGCTCCTGGCAGGGGCTCGGCGGGCCGTGGGGCATGCTCGGGGCCAGTCAGTGGCAGGTGGAGCCCGCGCTGCGGCTCGCCTCCGTCGGCGGGGTGTGGCTGCTCAGCTTCCTGGTGGTGGCGGTCAACGTGTCGGCCGCCGTCCTGGTCTCCGTTCCGGCGTCACGGGCCCCGGCCGTCGCCGGTCTCGTGGCCACCGCCGCCACGGCCTCGGCCGCGTGGATGTGGGCGCCGCGCCCCGACACCGACGGACAGGCCCGGATCGCCGTCGTACAGCCGGGGGTGATCGACGGGCCCGACCGGCGCTTCGACCGCGAGGAGCAGTTGACCCGGCGGCTGGTCGGGCAGGACGTGGACCTGATCGTGTGGGGCGAGAGCAGCATCGGTTACGACCTCGACGACCGGCCCGACCTGGCCCGGCGCCTGGCGGAGTTGTCCCGCGTCACCGGCGCCGACATCCTCGTCAACGTCGACGCCCGCCGCTCCGACCGGCCCGGCATCTACAAGAGCTCGATGCTCATCGGGGCCGAAGGCCCGACCGGCGACCGGTACGACAAGATGCGGCTGGTTCCGTTCGGGGAGTACATACCGGCCCGCTCGCTGCTCGGCTGGGCCACCTCCGTCGGCAAGGCGGCCGGTGAGGACCGGCGGCGCGGCACCGAGCAGGTCCTGATGGACGCCGGGCACGGGCTGCGCATCGGACCGATGGTGTGCTTCGAGACCGCGTTCCCCGACATGAGCCGGCACCTGGCCGGGGACGGCGCGGACGTGCTGGTCGCGCAGTCGTCGACCTCCTCCTTCCAGCACAGCTGGGCGCCCGCGCAGCACGCCTCGCTGGGCGCGCTGCGCGCCGCGGAGACCGGGCGGCCGTTCGTCCACTCCACGCTCACCGGTGACTCGGCCGTGTACGACGCGCGTGGCCGGCGGGTGGGCTCGTGGCTGGGCACGGACGCGAGCACGACGGCCGTCTACGACGTCCCGCTCGCCGACGGCGTCACCCCGTACGTCCGCTACGGCGACTGGCCGGTCCACGGGGCGCTGCTGGTGCTGCTGGCCCTCGCGCTCACGGAGGGCGCGCGGACGGTCAGGCTGCGGCGGACTGCTCCCGCACCGCTCGTACCACCCGCTCGCACAGCTCATGAGTCGCCAGCGCGTCCCGGGCGCTGAGCACCTTGCCCGCGCGCACGGCGTCCAGGAAGGCGAGGACCGCCTGTTCGATGCCGCGCTGCCGGGCCACCGGCACCCAGTCGCCGCGCCGCCGCACGGTGGGCTGCCCCTTGTGGTCGATCACCTCGGCGAGGTTGACGACCTGACGCTTGGTGTCCTGCCCGGACACCTCGAGGATCTCCTCGTTGGAACCGCTGAGCCGGTTCATCACGCCGAGCGCGGTGAAGCCGGGGCCGGCGAGCTGGAGGACGACGTGGTGCAGCAGGCCGTCCTCGACGCGGGCGCGTACCGTCACGTCGTCGACCGGGCCGGGCGCCAGGAAGCGCAGTGTGTCCACGACGTGGATGAAGTCGTCGAGGATCATCGTGCGGGGCTGTTCGGGCAGTCCGACCCGGTTCTTCTGCATGAGGATCAGCTCGCGCGGGTGGTCGGCGCATTGCGCGTAGCCGGGCGCGAGGCGTCGGTTGAAGCCGACGGCCAGGGACACGTTCCGCGCTTCCGCGAGCGTGACGAGCCGCTCGGAGTCGGCGAATTCGTACGCGAGGGGCTTGTCCACGTACGTGGGGACGCCCGCCTCCAGCAGTCGGGAGACGATCTCGGGGTGGGCGGCGGTGGAGGCGTGCACGAAGGCCGCGTCGGGGCCGGCGGCGAGGAGCGCGTCGAGGTCGTGGTGGCGCTGCTCGCGGGGCAGGCGGAGGCCGTCGGCGACCCGGTCGAGGGTGGCCGGTGTGCGGGTCTGGAGGTGGAGCTCGATCCCGGGCAGCGCGCCGAGCACCGGCAGATACGCCTTCTGCGCGATGTCGCCGAGTCCGATGCAGCCGACCTTCACGGGCGCTCCCTCGCTAGCTGTCCCACGCTGCCCGGCCTACTGCCCGGCCTACCGTGTACGGCAGCATACGGGGCCCTTCCCCGGCCGCCGTCCGTCGGTCCGCGAGGTGCGCGGACGCCCGGCCCGGAGGCGGTGCGCGGGGATCCCCGGGGGTGTTCAGGGGCATGTCCGGCTGCCGCGTCGAGTGAAAACCCGTGGTGGCGGAGGGCTGCTCGGAGCCACCATGCGGGGATGACGACGCAGCGCACCGGACCCGCCCAGAACGCCGACGAACGCGCCATGCTGGAAGGTTGGCTGGACTACCACCGGCAGACCCTGGCGTGGAAGTGCGAGGGACTGACCGACGCCCAGCTGCGCACCGCCTCGGTGCCGCCGTCCGAGCTGTCCCTGATGGGTCTGGTGCGGCACATGGCCGATGTGGAGCGCAGTTGGTTCCGCAGGGTGCTCGTGGGCGACGGCGCGGGGCCGATCCACTACAGCGACCAGGATCCGGACGGCGAGTTCCATCTCACCGAGCGGGACACCTGGGCGGAGGCCCACGCCACCTGGCAGGCCGAGATCGAGGTCGCCCGGCGGCATGCGGCGGGCTTCGCCCTGGCCGAGCTCTCCCGCGGCCGGAGCAGGTTCACCGACGAGCCGTTCAGCCTGCGCTGGATCTACACCCACATGATCGAGGAGTACGCCCGCCACAACGGTCACGCCGACCTGATCCGGGAGCGCATCGACGGTTCCACCGGCGAGTGACGTCAGCGCGGGCGGGCCCGATCCCTCGTACGGGGTACGAGATCACCCGTGCGGGGCAACCTCCGCTTCTGCGCTGTTGCTCGGGCGGGCGGAACCAGCAGAGTTGCGCGGGTGCATCGAACGACGACGACTACCGCAACGCTCCTGGTCACCGTGGCCGTCTCGGCCCTCGCGGGATGTGTGACCGTCCAGCGCCCGGCCGCCCCCGGTCCCGTCCTGGCACCGTCCCGGCCGTCCGTGCCGCGGCCGGAGGGGCGGGCCGAGGTGCAGGTCGTCCAGGCGCCCGCCCGGGAGGCGCTGGAGATGGTCGGGCCGCCCCGTGAGCCGGAACGGGATGCACCGACGGCCCCGGCACAGCGGCGGCGGACGACGGCGCTGCCGGGGGCCGGCGGAGCCGGACAGCCGCCCTCGTCCCGTCCCCGCCCGCACCCCCTGCCGCCGCACCCGGAGGCCCGGCGGCAGGCGCTGCCCCGCGTGGCGATCCCGGACATCGAGAAGGAGGTGCGCAGGAACACCGATGTGTGCGCGCTCGGCAGGACGTACGGCGGATGGCAGGGTGACAGCCCGGAGGCGGCGATCTGCGAGCAGGCCTACGGGCGGTGAGGGTTCAGGTGCCGTGGACGTCGCAAGACGACCGCCCGGCCGCTCTCACCACTCCCGCGACGACGGCCACGCCGCTCTCACCACTCCCGCTCCCACTCGCCCCGTCCCTCCCACTCGCCTTCGCCTTCGCCCGGCCCCAGTCTCAGTTCCAGCCGACTGATCGCCGCCCGTACGCCGTCCCCGTAGCTGTCGTCCCTCAGTGCCACGGCCGCCGTACGGGCCCTGCGTACATGGGTACGGGCGGCCTCGGCCCGGCCGAGTTTGACGTAGTCCGCCGCCAGGTTGAGGTGCAGCGACGGATAGAGCGCCCGCACCTCGACCGAGCCGACGTGCTCCTCCGCCGCCGTCAGCGCCCGCAGATCCCACGCCAGCTCGTCCGAGGGATCGTCGTGGGTGTCGGCCAGGTAGTGGGCGAGGGTGCAGCGGTGCAGCGGTGCGCCGCCCTCGCCGATTTCCGTCCACAGGTCAAGGAGGCGGCGCCGGGCCTCCTCGCGGTCTCCCCCGTGGTGCAGCATCACGACCTGCCCGATCCGCGTCAGCAGGGCGTCCGACACCGTCTGCCCCTGTCGCTCCGCCACCACGGCCTCCTTGCGTCGTTGCGACGACGCTAGCCGCAGGCATCCGCAATCCCGGTCAGGCGGCACCGTGCCGGTCCGCGGAGGAACCGGCCCGGCGGCAGGTGCGGTCACCCGAGGTCAGACCTGGTCGGCCAGGTTCGGGACGGTCCAGTCGATCGGGTCGTGGCCCTGCTGTGCCACCGCCTCGTCGATCTGCGTGAACGGGCGGGAACCGAAGAACTTCTTCGCCGACAGCGGCGAGGGGTGGGCGCCCTTGACCACGATGTGCCGGGTCTCGTCGATGAGCGGGAGCTTCTTCTGCGCGTAGTTGCCCCACAGGACGAAGACGGCCGGGTCGGGCCGGTCGGCCACCGCGCGGATCACCGCGTCCGTGAACTTCTCCCAGCCCTTGCCCTTGTGCGAGTTCGCCTCGCCGGAGCGGACCGTGAGGACCGCGTTGAGCAGCAGCACGCCCTGCTGTGCCCACGGCATCAGGTAGCCGTTGTCCGGGATCGGCGTGCCCAGCTCCGCGTGCAGCTCCTTGTAGATGTTCCGCAGGGACGGCGGGATCTTCACTCCCGGCCGCACCGAGAAGCACAGGCCATGCCCCTGGCCCTCGCCGTGGTACGGGTCCTGGCCGAGGACGAGCACCTTCACCCGCTCGTACGGCGTCGCGTCGAGCGCGGCGAAGACCTCCTCGCGCGGGGGGTAGACGGGGCCGGCCGCCCGCTCCTCCTCGACGAACTCCGTCAGCTCCTTGAAGTAGGGCTGCTGGAGTTCGTCGCCCAGAACCCCGCGCCAGGACTCGGGCAGCATGGCGATGTCGGTCACGTCAACGTCCTCGGGTCGTGCGGTCACTTGCAGAGCACAGAACCTACAGGCGACCACTGACAACCGGCCCCGCGGACCGGTCCACCGACCGTCTACCAGCTGGTCTTCCGCGTCAGCTCCCACATCATCATGATCGTCGACGGGTCCAGGGACCGCTCGCCGCCCGAGACGTCCTCGGAGGAGGCCAGGTACTGCTTGCCCTGCCACAGCGGCAGCAGCCGGGCGTCGTCGACGAGGATCTGCTGGGCCTCCTCGAAGTCCTGCACCACGTTGGCACGGTCGCTCTCGCCGCGGGAGCGGGGCAGCAGCACCTGCGTGATCTCCTTCGCCGGGTAGGGCGTGCCGAGCGCGTTCTGATCGCCGACGAAGGGGGCGATGAAGTTGTCCGCGTCGGGGAAGTCGGGGGCCCAGCCGCGCCCGAACACCGGGTACTCGCCCTTCTGGTAGCCGACCACGTAGGTGTTCCAGGGGCGGCTCTTCAGCTTGACCGAGAACAGGCCCGAGGCGTCGAGCTGCCTCTTGATCTCCTTGAACTCCAGGGCGGTGTCGGAGCCGTAGCGGTCCGTGGTGTACCAGAGGGTGAGCGGCACGGTCTCGGTGATCCCCGCCTCGGTGAGGATCTTGCGGGCCTTGGCCTTGTCCGGGTCGCCGAAGGAGTCGAAGAAGCCGGTGGTGTGGCCGGTCAGGCCGGACGGGACCATGGAGTACAGCGGCTCGACCGTGTCCTTGTAGACCTCGTGGGCGATCGCGGCCCGGTCCACGATCTGGGCCACGGCCCGGCGTACGGCGACCTTGTCGGACCACGGGTCCTTGGGGTTGAACACCAGGTAGTTGATGTTGCTGCCGGCGCCCTCGATGAGCTGGAGGCCCTCGTTGGCGGGGGTCTTGCCGTCCAGGTCGACGATGTCGTCGGCGGCGAGACCCTGGTAGGTGATGTCGATGTCGTCGCCGCGCAGGGCCTTGACCATCTCGCCGGAGTCCTGGAAGTAGCGGATGGTCACCGCGTCGTTCCTGCGGTCGGCGAAGCCCTTGTAGTTGTCGTTCCGTACCAGTACGGCCTGCTTGCCCTCTTCGTAGGACTGCAGCCGGTACGGTCCGGAGCCGACGATCCCGTCGTCCTTGCGCAGGGCCTTCGCGGAGTAGTCCGCGGGGTCGACGAGGGACATGCCGGGGGTGGCGAGCACGAACGGGAAGGTGGCGTCGGGCTTGTTGAGCCGGAAGAGCACCACCTGGTCGCCCTTCGTCTCGACGCTGTCCAGGCTGCCCAGGAGTCCGTTGGGGCCGGTCTCGGCGTTGATCGTCCTGATCCGGTCGATCGAGTGCTTCACGGCCTTCGCGTCCAGCTTGTCGCCGTTCGAGAACTTGAGGCCGTCGCGCAGTTCGCACTTGTACGTGCGATTCGAATCGTCCGTGAATTCACAGGACTTGGCGGCGTCCGGCTGGGGACTCGTCGCTCCGTTGGGGTAGCTCAGCAACGTCTGGTAGATGTTGCGGAACAGCTCCCAGGAGCCGTCCCAGGCGGCGGCGGGATCGAGCGTGCTGGGAGCACTGGTGGTGCCCACGACGATCGGTCCGGCATCGTCGGAGCTTTCCTCTCCCAGGAGGCTGCATCCGGCCACCAGGGATATGGACACGATCGCCGCCATCTGCTGCAAGGATCGGTTCCGGTTGAACACGCGCACGCTCCTCGATCTGCCATGCCAAGGGTTGGCAGACCATACCGCAGCCCCAGGCGCCGTGAACCCGCGCCCTTGAAGCATTCTTGATCACTTCTGGGTGACTACGTTGTCATCGTCCGTGAGGCGCCCGAACGACGCCACGGGCGCCGTTTCCGTC